>CAYVGY010000013.1:29049-29497 GCA_964451065.1 uncultured Halobacteriales archaeon | reverse complement strand
GCGACGACCACGTTCGATGCCACTGTGGGAGAGTTCGAAATCCGAGTCACGTAAGAGGCGGCGATCCCGGTCTCACACGATGTCGCGCCCGATCTGGGCCCCGATACTGCCTCGATTCCAGGTGCTCGGGTTGGTCGTCTGCATCGGGGGGGCCAGAAAGTCCATCGAGGTCAGCCACGGCCCCGCCCCCGCGAGGGTGCACGGCGCCAGGCTGCCGGGCTCGGGGGGACCCGCGCCCGACCAGAGGGGACAGTACGTCCAGTTCCCGGTGGAGTAGTCGAGCGCGCGGAACTCGAGACTCCAGCTGGTCATCATGACCGTGGGCATCCAGAGAATTTCGAAGTACAGCCCCGACCCGGCGGGGCTGACCGGTACTCCACAGGTGTTCGATTCCGCCTGGCCCGCCACCTCGGCCGGCGGGAGCGCGCGCACGGGTCCCGACCCGTTG
>CAYVGY010000013.1:9737-29039 GCA_964451065.1 uncultured Halobacteriales archaeon | reverse complement strand
TCGCGACGGGTGGGGCCGGGCCCGTCAACGCCGCGAGCGCCAACGCCACGAAGAGGACCCGCCAACGCCATGCCAAGCCACGCCACCTTCCCGAGGACCCGTCCAGGGACGACACGGGCCATAAGGATTCCCCTCAGGCTTCGACGCCGCGTGTATAAACGGGGACACGCGACGGCCGCGACGCGGCTACGCCGCCGGCGCGACCGGCCCCGGTGAAGCCTGCAAGACCTCGCCTTGGGACGTCGCTTGGGCCCGCACGAGGCCCGCGGCCACGGCGCGGCGGATCATTTTCCACGCGCCCATCCGGGAGACGCCGAACCGGTCCATGAGGTCCCGCCCCGCCCGCCACCGCGCCACCGGCCCCGCCTGGACGCGGTCCACCAAGAACCGCGCCGCCGCGTCCCGCGCCAAGACGAGGCTCCGCTTCTCCTGGTCGAGGTTGACGCCGCGTGGGTAGAGGTGCGTCTCCTTGCCGGCGCGCAGACTCCGGACCAAGCCGACGGTCTCCAATACCTGGGTGTGGTGGCGCACGACGCCGCGCGGCTGCCCCGTGGCCGCCACGACGTCCAACTGGATGAGGCCCGGCCGCTCCTGGACCAGACCCAGGATCCGGCGACGCAAGGGGTGGTGGAGCGCGTTCGACTCGTCCAAGCGCGTGTAGAACAAGCCCACCAGGCGGCTGAACTGGGAAGCCACTGCGAGGAGGAGGCCGCCCAGGAGGGCCCAGAACCCGATCCGGGCCAAGTCGGGCGCGGCGGTCGGCTTCGCGACGACGGTTTCAAAGTCGAGGCCGAGGGCCGTAAAGGCGCCGCTGGCGCGGCCGTGCGGCCACGCCTCCTCCCCCGTGGGGCCCGCCTCGACATCGAGCCGTTCCTGGGACGCCAACGACCCGCCCACGGTGAGTTCGTTACGGACAAACGAGACGTCCCGGCCGTCGACGCGCGCCGCTCCCTGGGCGTCCCGGTAGGTCACGACCCCGTCGCCCTCGAGCGTGAGGGCGTCGCAATACAGCGTCGCCGAGGGGGGAACCTCGAAGGTGGCGTTTTCGAGCCGGAGCCACGCGTGCGTCTCGATCCACGTCCGCTCGGCCACGGCGGGGGAGGCGTCGAGGCCTCGTGCTTCCTGCTGGTGGTGGGGCGGCAACGCGACGGAGCCGCCGGGCCACTCGACGCGCGCCTCCATGAGGAGGAAACCCACGTCACCGGACGCCGTCACCGCGTCGTCGTCGACGGTGAGGGCCCGCGACCACCCGGCGATGCCGGTGTAGGGGACGTAGCCGGGGGCCCCGTCCGCGGTGGGTTGGAAGATGCCGGGGCCCGTGCGGACGAAGCGGGCCAGGCGCCCCGCCTCCCACTGGCTCCCCGCGAGGGTGGCCGAGAGGGGGTCCGCGCCGGGCACGTTCACGTGGCTGGCGCGCGCGTGGCCCGTGGCGCCCCAAGTCACGGTGAGGTCGTCCGGGGCGAGGGGGTCCACGGTCGCGGTCAAGCGTCCCTCGTGCCATTGGCGCCACCCCACGCGGCCGTCGTCGAAGCCTGCCACGGTGTAGTTGAGGCGCGCTTCCTCGACCGTCAAAGTGGCGCCTTGGTGGCGCAACCGGACTTGGCCCGGTTCGCCCTCCGCAAAGGCGATGCCGACCAGGCCGCAGTCCCCCGCGAAGGCCCCGCTGGCCACGAACCCGTTGGCGTACCGGTACTCGAGCACGTCGGGTCCGGGTGCGCCGTTTGCGGCAGGAATCGCCGCCACCACGAACCCGACAAGGGCCAAACCGTGGAAGGCACGGATCGCGGTCATGGCAAGGGCTGGCGACACGCTTGGGCGGGGTCCCCCACCACGTCGGAATGGACGTGGAGGTGTTCACATTCCAGCAAGTCCCCGAGCCTGCACTCCTCATAGTCCAGCGAGAACCCCGCGTTGATGTAGTACCAGTAGAGGGTATTGCCATCGGAGTCCGTCGTGGAGGATTTCTGGGTGAAGATGCCATAGGCCCCGTATGCACTGTTGTATCTCCACCCCGCGGGCAGGAGGGGATGTTGGGTAACTTCCTGGTAGAGGCCCACGGTCCATAGGGTCGGGCACGGAGTCTTGGTTTCAAGGACGTCTTCGATGATGCCGTTGACGTCCCCTTCGGGGTGTCCCTCCATGTGGTGGGCGGAACCCATCGGCACCGCCATCAGGCCCATCATGATGCATGTGACTCCTGAAATTTCCACGTTCATTGCCTTGTCTCCATTACCATTTCCCATCGTACTTCAGAACGAACGTCGTGTCAATCTTAGCGTCCGTAAGGAAGGGATGGGTGACGGTCCCCATGGTTCCCAACGCGGTGCCGAGTTGGCTGTCCCCGGTCACGGCCATTTGGCCTTCGGCCCCCGCCAGCACCGTTCCGTTGACGTCGAAGATGACGCGATCGTAAGGGCCCACGCCGTTCCACATCTGCCCCTGGAAGTGGGTGCGGCTGGACGTGCCCTCCGCTTGACCAACCTGGAGCCGGACCGTGAACGCGTCCGTGGTGATGGTCCACGCGTCCGCGTACGCGGTGGACCCCGCGGGGGTCCGCGAGGTTTCGAACGCGCCGAGGTGGACATTGAGGCCCATGGCCTTCAACGCGTCGACGACGCCCTCCTGGTCGACCACCACGTCGAGGACGTACCGGTCCGCGTTGAGGGACGACTTCCAGGATTCGTTGACGGGGTCCACAAAGACGTAACTCCAGAAGAAGTGCCCCGCCCCATAGACAACTGTGTCGTTGACGACCCGGTCGCACGTGTAGAGCTCCGCGATCATCGCCGCGTCCCCGGCCGTGAACCCCTTGATCTCGAAATCGGCTGGAACGACCCGCTCGGCGGTCGCGCGCGGGGCTTCAAGGAACAGCCCGAGTACGAGGCAGTCGACCCATTGCACGAGCGGCGCCGTGATGTTGGGCAGAGGGAGCCCCCCGTCGCCGTCACCCTCCACGGAGTCTTCTGCCCCGTCCCGGCTCGTGCATCCGGCCGAGACGACGAGAAGGGCCACCAAGGCCGCCACCGGGGAATCCACGCGCACGCTGTTCCGGCTCCGCACGGCCACGAGAATCCTCGCCCCCACCCGAGCGGGGCCCCCGCGGCCACTCGCTACCCGCGACGAGTGTCCTCCCCGCTATTTAAGCACCCTGGCCGCATGGTTTACGGGGCCCCTTTTCAGCCCTCCGGAGCCCCGCGGCGTGGAGCGTCGCGAATCTCGGCGAACCTCCACCACCGTCAACGTGGCGGCCTCATGGCGCAGCCGCACCTGGCCCGGTGCCTCCTGGGGGAAGGCGAAGCCGACGAGGCCACACTCTCCCGCGAAGGTCCCCGTCGCCACGAACCCGTTCGCGTACCGGTACTCGGGCACGTCGGCGCCCCCGGCCCCGCTGGCGGGGACCGCCGCCAAGATCGCCCCAGGGAGGGCGAGCCAGAGGAGAGCGCGGGTTCTGGTCATGGGAGCGGTTGACGGCACGCTTGGGCGGGGTCCCCCACCACGTCGGAATGGACGTGGAGGTGTTCACACTCCAGCAAGTCCCCGAGCCTGCACTCCTCATAGTCCAGCGAGAACCCCGCGTTGATGTAGTACCAGTAGAGGGTATTGCCATCGGAGTCCGTCGTCGTGTCCACCTGGGTGAAGACGCCGTACGCCTGGTACTCGTCGCTCCATTTCCATCCCTGGGGCATCCCCGGAATCGGTGCAAGTTCCTCGTACAGCGCCACCGTCCACAGGGTCGGGCACGGAGTCTTGGTTTCCAGGATGTCTTCGATGATGCCGTTGACGTCCCCTTCGGCGTGTCCCTCCATGTGGTGACTGGAACCACTTGGAACCATCACGACGCCGGCCAACGCCCAAGCGGTTACTAACACTCGCAGATCCATTTCCGTCAATCTCCCTTCCACTCTCCATCATGCTTGAGCACGAAGGTCGCGTCCACGTCCAAGCCAGTAAACACATCGGTGACGGTCGCCAAGGCGCCCATGGCGGTCCCGAGCTGGCTCTCGCCGGTGACGGCCAATTGGCCGTGGCCGACCGCCTGGCCGGTTTCGTTGACGTCGAAAATGACCCGGTCGTACAGGTCGCGGCCCGACCACATCTGTCCCTGGAAATGGCTCCGGCTGGAGTTGCCCTCCAGTTGGCCGACTTGGAAGCGAACCGTGAAGGGTTCCGTCGTGATCGTCCACGCGTCCAAGTACGGATTCGTCCCCGAAGGGGCCCGCGTAAACGTGAATGCGCCTCGGTGCGCGTTGAGGCCCAGGCCTCGCAGGGCCTCCGCGACGCCCTTCTGGTCCACCACCACGTCCAACACGTACCGGTCCGCATTCAGGGGCGACCGCCAGGACTCGTTGACCGGGTCCACGAAGACGTAACTCCAGAAGAAGTGCCCCGCCCCGAAGACGACCGTGTCGTTGACGACCCGGTCGCACGTGTAGAGCTCCGCTAGCATCGCCGCGTCCCCGGCCGTGAACCCCTTGATGCCGAAATCGGCTGGAACGACGCGCTCGGCGGTCGCTCGGGGAACTTCCAGGCCCAGAAAGAGTTCGCGGCAGTCGACCCATTGCACGAGCGGCGCCGTGATGTTGGGCAGAGGGAGCCCCCCGTCGCCGTCACCCTCCACGGAGTCTTCTGCCCCGTCCCGGCTCGTGCATCCGGCCGAGACGACGAGAAGGGCCACCAAGGCCGCCACCGGGGAATCCACGCGCACGCTGTTCCGGCTCCGCACGGCCACGAGAATCCTCGCCCCCACCCGAGCGGGGCCCCCGCGGCCACTCGCTACCGGTAAGGAGTGCCCGCCGGGCTATTTAAGCACCCTGGCCGCAAGGTTTACAGGGCCCCTTTTCGACCCTCCGGGGGCCGGCCGTCACCGTCTCGGCGTGGCGCGCCCCATCCCCCCCGCAGACGCCCTCGACGCCCCGCACGACGGCGGGCAACCGTTGGGCGGCGTTCGCGCCCAGCAGGGCCCAAGGGGCGGCGGGGTTCGTGAGGCAACGTGCCGCCCCTACCCCGGACCCGGGACCGGAATCGAAGCCGTGCCGCTTTGCTTCGGCGGGCCTCCCCCGGCTCCAACCGGAGCGGCGACCCGACCCACCGCGACCGCCGAATGAGGACGCGCCGGTCCTCGGTCGCCGTCAATCGTAGTCGAAGAGCTCCTTCTTGGGGTTCGCCGCCGCGTCCTCCGTCGCCGTCCTCCATCCACAGTCGGGGCAGAAGGTGACGCCGGGGGTCCGCTTGCGCCCGCAGTGGAGGCAGCGCCGCATCCCGTCGCCGGCCCGGCGCCGCAGCCACCACCAGCTGGCGGCTGGCCATGTCACGGCGGCGACGATGGCCACGCCCGCGACCACCATGGAGACCAAGGGCGGCACGATGACGCCCCCGGGCTCGGCGATCCAGATCGCGCCGGCGTCCTCGAAGATGACGCGGCCCGGCAGGGGAATGACGCGCGAGAACGGCTCGAACGAGAAGTCCGCCGCGTGCACCCCGTCCACGCCCGCCTCCAGGCGACCGTACACGAACCCGGACCCACCCAAGGACGGGTCCGGACCCGCGAATTGGACAATCCAACGCTCCTCCCAGACGCGCACCCGCTGGACCTGCGCCCCCGCCGGCAAGTCGAGCGGGAACTCGCGGACGACGGCCAGGGTGTCCGCGTCGCGGATCTGCAGCGCCAGGCGACCGTGGGCGTCGCGGCCCGTGGCCAGCACGGCGTCTCCCGCCAAGTCGAGGGGGTCCGCGTCGACGGTATCCACGGTCGGTTGGAGCACCGTGACCTTCGTCAGGTCGCTTCGGTTGGCCACAGCGTATTGGGTCTCCGTAGAACCGGGTGGACAGAAACTGTCGAAGAGGACGTGGGTGGTGCTGGCCCGCATCACCGTGGGTTGGCATCGGACGTCCAAGGCGCTCTCCGGCCACTCGATAGCCACCAGTCCTCGTTCGAGGTCATAGGCAAGGGGGCGGTACGTGTGCTGTTCGTAGCCGAAAACCCACTCCCCGTCGGTGGCCGTCGGGTGAAACGTGGAGGGCCAAGGCGCTGGGTCGAATGTGCCTCGGTCCAGGTCCAAGAGTCCGGCGCGGGTAAAGAGCGTCCCGTGGGCGGCCACCTCGTAGATGAGGGCGAAAGGAACCGCATTCCAGTCTTGCAACGCGTCGCCCTCCAGAACGCGGCGTGAACCCTCATCCAGATCGAGGATGACGATGCGGTTCACCCGAACGCCGCTGGCTGCGCCCTCCAGGGATCCGAACTCGTGGTAGACGAGGTACCGCCCATCCGTCGTCGTCTGCCCCGCGAGGTCGTCCGTCAGTTTCGAGACGGGGCCCAATGGGTCCTGAGCCTGGTAGTAGCCGTGCACGAGGGCCACCGTGGCCATCACCGCGACGCCCGCTAGCACCCAGGCCACGAGTCGATGGCGCTGGCGATAGTTCAACTTCTTCATCCGTCGCTCCCCTTCCGCCTCATTCCATCGTCGCCCGTTTCTGCATCAGATCGAGTTCCTTCAAACCTTGATGTCCGGCAACGTGCCCACGTAGAGGCTGCCCCCGGACGTTTCCAAGAGGCCATAGTAGCTGCTTCGCGACACGTTGACGACGAATCGGTGGCCGTCCGCGTGGAGCGTGTTCATGCAGCTCAGGTGACCATCGCCAGGCGCCAGGGTGTATCGTGTCCCTGTCGCCAAGTGGACGGCGAGGCAATCCTGTTGGGGGCCTTGGGTGAACGAATTGTAGACCGCCCAACCTTCCCCGACTCGAGGAAATACCGGGCCTCGGTCGGCCGGGCTCGACGCGATCCATGCCGTGCCGTTCTTGAGGTCCACGGCCCAAATGGCCTTGCTTCCCGAGCTCCATACGACGTAGTGTTCGGAAGCGTCCATCCTGTCCATCTGGTACTGCTCCACGAACTGGAGGACCCGGACGGCACCCGTGGACAGATTGACTTGGCGCAAAGTAGTGTTGAACGCGCCCTTCCCGTCTCGTCGGTGAGTGCCCACGTAGGCGAACCCATCGGCGACGTCCAACGCCATGGACCGCTCGAACGCGTTGGTCTCGTACACCAACACCTTGCGTTGGTCCGATAGCCGCATGGCCCACAATGTGCCCTGCGTCCCATTGGGACCCCCGGCAGTCGTGAAGAGGACCCAAGTACCGTCAAAGCCTGCCAGCCCGCTTCCTTCCATGCCCGTTTCGATTGGTACCCGTTCTCCCGTGCGGGAATCCCACAGGAACATGCGGGAACCGGTCCAATTCGCGTCCGCCAAGGGGCTAGGGTTGCGCGCGTACACGACGCGGCCTCCACTTAAGGCCGGCGCCACCCAGTATACATTTTCCTCCACGGCCACGGCGGTCCACGTCTGGGTCGAGAGATTGTAGGCGTAGATCTCGCTTTGTACGCCGAGTCGGGCCACTTGCCATACCACGAGGTCGCCTTCGATTGTGGCGTAGAAGATCTGCTCCGCGTCCCCACTGATCTGTTCCAAGCCATAGCGGTCCTTCATGACGAGGTAGTCGTGACTGGTCCGGTCCACACGACAGATGGGGGTCGAGCACGCCACCGGTGCCGTCGAGTCAGCCGTGTCATCGTTCGCGGGAGCCCCTTGGAGGCATCCCGCGACGGCGATTACGGCCAAGAACCATGGCGCCGATCTCAGGCGATTCAAGGGGGGGTCACCGCATGGTAGCCCGCATCGCTTACAAGGTTTCCCGTATCGGCCAAGTTGTAGGCGACCCGGAGATCCGCGTCGTAGCCCGACAGGTCGAACTGGCCAACGTCCGCTTCGAGCTGTTTCTTGAACTGAATCACGGGGTCTTCTCCCGTGGCCATACTGGGGTCCAGTCGGCTGCCGAACATGAGGCCTTTGGAGTTGATGAGGTCGCGGTCGCCCTGGGTCCAGTTCACGTTCAAGACCTGCGGCCCCGAAGCGTCCCCGAAGGGCTTGTCTGGGTTCGGGGGGTGCGAGGTGAAGTCGCTGCAGCGGCGCCGCGCATCGGGGGAGGCGCAGACACCTCCATCGGTCTGCGTCGGTCCCCAGTACCACGTCAACGTGTTCTGGAAGCCGGGCTGGCTGGGGAAGACCTCGCTCGCGACGGCCAACTCGTACCGGAGCGTGAACTCGCCCAGGAAGAGGTTGTCCGTGGGGCCCGTAAGGTTATGGGCGACGATCTGCGTCAGCTTCGTCGCCAACACGTTGACGTTCCGCAGGGCTTCCAGGACGCAGCTGTCCAGGTCGAGCCAGGCAACTGTTGGGGGGTGGTCTATGCCATCGCCGGAAGCCTGGAACCGAACTCGAGCTGGCTCGCATTGTTTAGGTTCCGCCCCAATCATGACCTTGCGGTAGTCGTGCTCGTTTTCGTTCCTTTCTTCGTTGGCCAAGTCTTGGGCGACGTCTCGCTCCACCTTGAGCCAGTTCTCGATCGTGCCCCACGTCCCGTACCCGGCTCCCGGCAGGATCCACTTCCAATAGTTGAGCACGTTGTTGGAACGGTCCGACACGACCACGATGAGGTCGTCTGCGGTCCTTTCCCAGAACCACCGCGTGGAACCGTCCGGGTTGACGACGCGGTGCTGCGCGTTGCGCAACGCCTCCCGCAATTCACTCAACGAAACGCCATTTTTTAGATCCGCGAGGATCGTGGCGGAGGCGACGAGTAGGGCACCCGTGACGGCATTGGTCTCTGCGACGGCTTCCCGCGACACCGTGTGCGCGCGCCACGCTGGCTCAGCGGGCTCGTCCTGCGCCTCCCATGTCACGAGCACGGAGGCGAAGGCGAAGAGCCCCACGACGGCGGCGGCGGGGGCGATATACGGGTTGGCGTTGGCTAGGCTGAGGACGTTGCCGAAGACGCCGAACGCCTCCGTCACCTCGTCGCCGAACGGCGTCTGGACCGGAATCACGTATGCGCCCTGCGTCGTGACGTAGGTCGCGGTCACGTCGACGGGGCCGTAGTTCGAGCCCGCGCCGGCCAGGCCGAACGCGATCTCGCCCCGGTTCCCGTACACGTCCCGCCACGCCGCGGCGACGGAGGCGGGCGTAAACGACGACGGCATCTCGACCCGCCACGAGGACGCGTCCCACCGCTGCGCGGGCAACGCTTGGGTCGCTCCATTGCCGGCGACGGCGCGGAAGGAGACCTCGGGCAGGTAGGCGCGGAGGTCTTGGAACTCGGCCAGGAACGAGAACCGGAAGTCTTGGCTCCGAACCTGGAGCGCGGGCGCCCACTGCGGCACCGTCTCGTCCTCGTCGATGCGTTCGTGCAACCCGTCGCCGTCGAGGTCCCACCCGAGCGGGTCCGTGCCTTCGGCGAGTTCGTCCCCGTCCGTCGTCGTGTCCTGGTCCGTGTCCGCCAGGAGAAGATCCGTGCGGCCCCAACTCGTCCAGCGAAGGAAGTCCACGGTGGGGCGGCGCGCGTCGCCGGCGTCGTCCACGACTTCCACGAACCAGTCCACCAGCGTCGAGCCGGGGGCGCCGACCTCGCGGCCGAAGCACGACGTCATGTTGATGAGGAGGAACACCTGGGACGAACCCACCTCGGCGCCGCTGGACGCGTACCCGTACTCGACGGGGGGACGCGGCGGACCCCACATGCAGACGGCGGCGCCCCCGTGGTTGTACACGGCGACGACGTCGGGTCGGCCTTCCACGCCGACGTTGACGCGGAACCGGGACGGGTCCGGGTGGGACACGTGCAATTCCAGGAGGTGGTGTTGGGCGCCGGGGCGGTCCGGGGCTCGGATGTACCGCCGCGCCGAACCGCCCTCCGGCACCGTCCACGGGTCCAACGGCCCCGCCCACTGCAACCGGTTGCGGCGCCGCTCCACCTCGTCCGGCAACTGGTCCTCGTCGTGGTCGTTCGCGACGGTGACGTCGTCCAGGAACCAACCCAGGAAATTGTTGTAGTGGCGGTCGACCGAGTCGAACGTGAACGCGAACTGGACTTCTCGCTCTCGCAGGTCCAAGGGGAACGCGGCGGTGCCTTGGAGGGGGATCGTGACCGTGCGCCACGCTCCGTAACCGTCCTCGTACCCGTCGAGTCGGCGCAGCGCGGCGAAGCTGGACCACGTGCTGGCGGGGTTGGCGGGGTCGCGCCACCGCACCTGGACGAGTTTCCGGTCCACTTCCGCGTTGCGGACCTCCTCCGTCTCGTAAAACGAGGAGAAACTCAGGACGGGGTCTTGCAGGGCGCGCAGGTCGTACGCGGGCGAGAGCAGGGAGCCGCGGGAGACGCGTCCCTCCGGGTCGTCGTACGTGCCCCGGTCGGGGTTCGCGAACCAGGCCACGCGGCCGTGGCCGCCCACGGCGACGCGCGCCGGGATGGCGGCGTCCCGCGTGTCCACCACGTGCCACCAGTTCGCCGCATTCGGTTCGTCCACCTTCGTGAAC
Organism: uncultured Halobacteriales archaeon; assembly: GCA_964451065.1. Taxonomy (GTDB): domain Archaea; phylum Thermoplasmatota; class E2; order JACPAO01; family JACPAO01; genus CAYVGY01. The sequence goes on along the minus strand of CAYVGY010000013.1, from coordinate 18,669 downwards.
CCTTGCGGGGGTTGGCCGGGCGCCGACGATTCGAAGTCGTGCCACGCCACGTGGCTGCGCTGGATGAAGACGCTGCCGCCGGCGGAGCGCAGAACGGTTCCGGTGTTGTCGCGGGCCTCGAACTGGGGCGTGTGGGCCCGCCCCGGCGTGAGGCCGATGGCGATGTAATGGTACAGGACGCCGGCTTGGTAATTCAGCGCGGTCCCGTACGGCGCGTACATCGTGAAGGTCCGCCCGTCCACGGTGAGGGTGGGCGGCGCCTGCGGCGCGTCGCCCTCCGGGTCCTTGTACGTGACGTGGAACGGGACCGAGTCGAGGTAGGAGACGCGGCGAGGAGTCTGGTGGGCCGGGTCCAGGTTGGGGTGGTAGGGCTGGCTCGCGTCCTCCACGAGGCGCGCCCGCACCTGGTAGGAGAGCGGGGACGCGCCAGCGGCGTGGGTGACGGTGAGGTAGAGGGGTTGGCTGCCGGGCACCGTGCCCTGGAGCCATGCGTCCTGGGCGCCCAATTCGGGCCACGAGCCAAGGTCGCCCACCGGCGCGCCGAGTCGAGCGGCGAGGGTGAACCCGGAGCCGGCTTGCAGTTCGAGGCGGATGCCGCGCGCCTGAGACGATGCGGGCACCACGTAATGGTGCCGCTCCACGCGGTTCGCTTCTGCGAAGGAGGCGGAAGACCAGGATTCGGGCCCGAGGCCTTGCGGCACGACGCTGACGCTCCACGTCCGCGACGCGACGCCGCCGCGGGCATCCGTCACCGTGAGCGTGACCGGGAACGTGTCCCCCACGCGCGCCTCATCGTACCGGTGCGCGGCGGAGAAGCCCGCCGTGACGACGCCGTCCCCCCACGACCACGCGTACGCGAGCGCGTCCCCATCCGGGTCGAAGCTGCCTGTGGCGGAGGCCGAGAACACCGTCCATGACCGACCACTCAGCGGCGACACGTCCCCTTGCGCGACGGGGACCCGGTTCGGGAGGTATTCGAGGAGCATGTTCGAGCCTGCCAGGAGGCCCCGCGTCGGGGCGGAGAGTTCGAAGTCGTGGAAGGGCGCCGTCCGGAACGGGTCCTTCAAGTCCGCGTCCGGCATCCATTGCGTGCTTTCCCGCTTGTACACGTGCCCGCCTTGGTTGTTGAGCCCCCGCCCGACCGCCCAGACCGTCGCGTCGCCGGGGGCGCGCGAGACCGCGTACAGGTCCGCCGAGGGCCCCGCGCCGTCTTGGGTCCACGAGGAGCCTGACTGTTTCCACAGGCCGGGGCCGCCGTTGCTGGGCCGCGCCCCTGCCGCCCACTCGCCCGCGGGGGAGAGGACGTCGAAGACGTGTTGGACGTTCGTGCCGCTGACCCGCGTCCACGTGGAGCCGGACCACGACATGATGGCCGAGTCCAGGATCATGTTGGCGCACCCATCCTGCGGGTGCCAATCCACCCCGATGAGGCCCCGGCCCTGGGCGTCGAACTCGATGTCCATGATGGGGCACCGCGTCGGGCGCGCCTGCGCCAACCACCCGGTCTCGGGCGTGTAGCGGACCCAGGAGCCTTCGCTGCCGCCCGCGTACGCGAGCGACGCGTCTGCGTTCGTCCACACGTCCACGAGGGTGAAACAGGTGAAGCCGACGGGGAGCTCCGTCACCGTCCAGGAACCGGAGCGGTACCGGGCGATGAAGGGGGTGCGGTGCGTGGGCCCGGAGCAGTGCGAGTCGCCCACGACGAAGAAGTCTTGATCGCTCACGACGGCCAAGCCGAGCGTCTTCTGGGCGGGGTCGATGCCGGGGATGTCGACGCGTTCCAAGGGGCCCTTCTGGTACCGGTAGACGGCGCCTTGGCCGCCCGAGACCCAACCCGTCGTCGGGCCGGTGAGCTCCACGTCCCAGAAGTCCGCGGACGAGTCCGGGTTGGTCACCTCGATCCATGTCTGCGAGAAGTGGGGGATCCAGACGAGGAGGTCGTCCACGCCGTCCCCGTTGGCGTCCCGCTGCACGTACCGGAACCCGGCGACGTGCGCCGGGTCGATGCGGGCCTCGAGGGTTTCCCCCGGCCGGACGTCGAGGAGGTCCACCAAGACGCGGCCGTCCAGGAGGAAGGCTTGGCCTGCCTCGTCCTCGTCGAGGGGTCGGATGCCGATTTCGACGTGGGTCAGGTTGCGCGGCACCGCCCACGTCCAATGGTGGGACCCCTCGAAGACGAAGCGGCGCGACGTCTCGAACGATGCAGCGCTCGCGTCGGAGGTCAGGGCATCGGCGCCGAGTTGCGCGATGAAGGTGCGACGCGGGCCCTCGACCGCCAAGGCGACGCCGTAATCCACGCCCACGCCCACCGGGTACGCCTCGTGGACGCCCCGCAGGCCATCCTCCGCGTCGCCGAGGGAGGGCGCGTCGTCGACCCCGGCCGCGGAAACGGTGGATCCGTGGGTGGGCTCGTCTCCGGTGGGCGCGACTTGGCGGATCAACCGGTAGCCGTATCCGTCGCTGACGAAGTCCCCCGCGTAGGCTTCGGGGGAGGGCGCGAGCGTGGACGTGGCGCGGCAAGCGCTGGGGTCGCCCGCCAGGGCGAGGCGGCACACGCCATCCCAAACCCACGCGGTGCCAGGAAGGGTCGGCGGGAGCCACGGCCAAACTTCCACAGCGTCCAGGCCGTACGAGACGAGTTCCTGGGGCGACGCGCACACGGACCCGTCGGGGCGCCGGTACGGGGCGTGGCACTTGGCGACGACGCCGTAGGCTCCCGAGAAGAGTTGAGGCACGACCGCGTCCTCGCCTTGGTTGGGCACGCCGTCCCCATCCTCATCCGATTCGGGCGTGCTCGAGGCCACGCCCGCGTGGCTGCCGGCGGCGAGTTCGGCCTCGTTGGACCACCCGTCCCCGTCCGCGTCCCCCGCATCCGCGGGAGGCCCCGGCAGGTCCGGCCACGGGACCCACGCGGGGTCGAAGACGGGCACGGATTCATCGCTCGTGAGGGGCAGGAGGCCGGATTCGAACCCGGCCGCGAGCGTCGTCAAGGTGTACGCGGCGTGGCCCGTGTAGGCGCGGACCCACCCCGGCGGGGGCGCGCCGCGACACGAGGCGAGGCCCGTGGTGGTGGCGGGGTCGAAGCAGAAGCTTTCCTCTCCGTGGAGGTTGAGGAAGTCCCACCGGTACTCGCGCACGCCCGGCCCGCTGAATTGGCTGGGCGCGGGCCCAGCCAATAGCGCGGACTCGCCCGCCAGGACGAGGTCGACGAGGTGGACGGGACTCGTGCGGCCCAACAACCATGAACCATCCGCCGGCAAGGGGCCCGGCGCCCAGGAAAGAGACACGTTGAGGGGTTGCTCGGGAAGGACGGGCACGAGGCGGACTTCGAGATCCGCGTGGAGGGCCTGCGCCACGACCTGCCCCATGGCGGCGCCGTGGCGCTCCCACAAGAGGGACGACGCGACGGACCCGTTGACGACGCGGGGCCCCTGCAAGACTTGGAACTCGTCCGCCAAGACGAGGACGGCTTGCCGGTGGGCGGGCTCCAGGAGGAGCGCGAAGCCGAACCGGACCAAGCCCTCCGGCAGGGCCAAGTAGTCCTGCGCGGAGGTCACGTTCTGGGCGTCGTCGGCCGCGTTGACGGCGTCCAACGGGTCGGGGATCCCATCCCCGTCCCAATCGTGATGCGAGAGCCCCTCGAGGCCCGTCTCGTTGAGGTTCGTCTCCCAGACGCGCCCCGCCAGGGGCGACGGTTGGGGTTTGGGTGGGGCGGGCCGGGGCGGCGTCCACGGCGGGCACCCGCCTTCGGGGCAGGTGGGGTCCGTGCAGTCGAAGACGAGGCATGTGGGCGGCGGGGGCGCGCAGTCCTCGTTGTGGTCCGTGTCGAGCACCGCGCAGAGCGTGGCAGGGTCGACGGGGTCGGGCGGCGCGCAATCCCCCGTGCGGTCCGTGTCGAGGAAGCCGCAGAGGGCTCCCGGGTCCGGAAGAGTACCGGGAAGGCAGTCGCCAGAGCGGTCGAGGTCGAGGACGTCGCAGAGGACGCCCGCGTCGGGGGGAAGGCAGTCCCCGTTGCCGTCCAAATCGGAGAGCCGACAAAGAGATACCAGGCAGTCGGCGCCCGTCGTCGTCGCGCAAAACGTCGCCGCCAAGTCGTCCACGAGGCGCAGCGTGCACGCCCACGCCGCCAGGGTCTGGTTGGCGTCGCCAGTGGCCAGGACGGGGTCCCAGCAGTCGCGCCGGATGGCTTCCGCCGTCGTGAGGGCGGCTTGCGCCAACGGGACGAAGCTCCCGGGGTCGATGCATTCCGGCTCGACGTGGCCGGGCCATTGGACGCCGAGGCTGGGCGCGGGACACGCCTCAAGGCAGGCGGGTTCCACGCCCACCTGCGGCGAGGAGCAACCGGCCGAGGGGAGGTTGCACGCGTACGGGTCCACCCAGGTGAGGCACTTGCCGGGCGCCCAATCGGCGGGACCGCGATCACAATCGCCGTCCAGGCACGGGTCCGGCGTGCAGTCATTGACGGGGCAGTCGGGGTCCACGACGAGGTCGCCGGGGTCCAACGTTGGACTGCAGGAATCGACGGGGCAATCGCCGGGCGGGTCCACGATCACGTCGCACGGGGAGAGCACGCAGGCCGGGTCCACGGTCGGACACCCCCCATCGGGACAAACCCCGCCGGGGTCCACCACGACGTCGCACGGCGCCGAGACACAGGGCACGTCGCCCGTCTGGCACGTGTCGTCCGGGCAGTCGCCGCCCGGGTCGACGATGACGTCGCCGGGCTCGTGTGTGGGACACGGCGCGTCCACGCACGGGATCGGGACGGGACTGCAGCCGCTGAAATTGCACTCCTCGCGCGGGTCCAGCACGAGGTCGCCCGGTTCCGGCGCCAGAACGGGACACGGGTCGTCGACGCAGGGAACGGGGCCGGGGTCCGTGGCGCACACGTCCTCCAAAGGGCACGGGATCGGCTCGTCGTGGAGGACGGGCTCGGCGCCGGTCCGTTGCAGCGTACACGAGTCCCCGTCGCAAGGGACGTCGCATCCGGCGCAAGGGTCCGGCGCCGGCGAGGCCGCTGAGGCCGCTTCGAGGGCCGTGCAGGGGGCGAAGGCGGGCGGAGGGGGCGCACCGAGGCTCGTCAGGATGCCCTCGAGGAACGCGCACGGGTCGATGGACACGCTTCGCAGGTCCTTCTTGGGCGTGGCGGGCGCGGGCGTGATCGTCGGCAAGGCCTGCTCTAGCGGGGGCGCGTCGGACGCCTGCACGAGGTCGACGGTGTCTGCGCTCTCACCGGTCCGGGACGCGCCCACGTCCCAGAGGGGAGTGACGCCGTTGCCGATGCTGGGCTGGAGCGTGGACGTAGAGAGCAGTAGGAGGACGAAACCGATGCTGACGACGCCGGAGGCCCGCGCGGGTCGACCCGAGCGTCGCGGGACCGGCGCGGCGCGGGTGGCTTGGCGCGTGTGATGGATGCGTTGGCCGAGCGAGGGCGGTCCCCGCGGCGGGTCATGGTTCGGGGCCGGCGCCGGGGGCGGGGAGGATGGTGGCCCTGGCCAGGGGCCCCAAACGAGGGGGAGAAGCCACTCGTTCGTTTGAGCCGTGGTTTGGCTGGTTCCGGGCAGTTGGAGGGACGGGACCAGGGACATCATGTGGGATCACCAAGGCGGGGCGGCGTGGGGGGGGCACTTCGGAAGGATCATGATGCCGCGCCCACGATCCACAAGGCGTCGTCGATTGCTTCCCCGGGGCGCGGCGGGTTCACCGGAATCGTTTCGTGGACGGTCGCGCCAGGCTCATGCGCCGGTCTCGAACGGGCCGATCGGCGTCGAGCGCGAGACGTCATTCCAAGCAAGGACGGTGGAGGGGGGATTTGGGGAGATTGGCAACCGGCTTTGCCTATCGCCCTCGGCTGGCCGGTTTGATGGCAAGGCGTTCAGGAGGCGAAGTGCGGATTCGAGGCGCAGCGTCGGATGGTACGCGCGGCTTCGCCCGTTGCCGTCCAAGAGGTTCAATGCCTCGTGGGCGCGCGCGAGGAACCGAGATCTCCCCCGAGGGTCCGAAGGACGACGGGCTTGCGAAATATGTCCTCTTAAGAAGGACAAAATATAATAAAGTCGTCCTCCATATAATGACAAATGCGGGAGTTGATTCGGCAGAAGATCGTCGATTCCCTTTCGGCGCCGCTTCCGCGCCTCACACCCCGCGACGTTCACGTGCCTCGCGTAAAAGACCGGTGCGTGGCCGTGATTGGGCCTCGAAGAGCAGGAAAAACCACCTTCTTGTGGCAGCTGCTGTCGGAACGCGCCGCCCGGGGTGCGCCCCGGGAGGGGCTCCTGTACTTTAGCTTCGAAGACGAACGACTGGCCGACATGCGGGCCAAGGACCTCCACGTGGTCATCGAAGAATACTACGCGTTGCAGCCCGAGTGGCGCGACCGGCGCCGGGCCACGTTGTTCTTGGACGAGATTCAGATCGTGAAGGGCTGGGAAACCTTCGTGCGCCGCGTGCTGGACACCGAAAACGTGGACCTTTTCGTCTCGGGGTCTTCGGCAAGCCTGTTGTCGCGCGAAGTCGCCACAAGCATGCGCGGCCGAGCCGTCGAAGCGCTCGTCTATCCCTTCAGCCTTCGAGAGTACCTGCGCCACCTGGGTCGCGAACCTACCCGACCGCCGACGCGCCTCCCCAAGGCGGAACGGTCCGCCCTCGACAAGGCCCTGCGAGACTACCTCACAAACGGTGGATTCCCCGAAACCATTGGATTGGCCCGCCGCGACCGGTACGCGGTGCTGCGCGGTCTGGTCGACGTGGTGCTCCTTCGCGACGTGATCGAGCGCCATGCCGTCAGTCACCCGGTGGCGTTGCGCGCGATGGTCAGGCATCTCCTGGCCAACGCCGGCGGTCTCTTCAGCGTGAACAAATTCTACAATGACCTGCGGTCCCAAGGCCTCCACGTGGCCAAGGACACTCTCCACGCTTACCTGGCGCACTTGGAGGATGCGTACCTGGTGCGGACCGTGCCCGTGGCAGCGGCCTCCGAACGACGTCGCATGGTGAACCCCCGAAAGGCCTACCCCGTCGACCCGGGCCTGACACCCGTCTTTGACCGCACCGGCCGCGCCAACCTCGGCCACGCCCTCGAGACCTGCGTCCTTCTGGCGCTCGAACGACGCGGCGCCGACGTCACCTACGTTCGCACGGAAGGCGGCCTCGAAGTGGACTTTCTCGCACGATTCCCCGAAGGTCAGGAGGCGCTCATCCAAGTATGTGCGGACACGGAAGGACCCGCGTTCGAGCGCGAAACACGGGCGCTCCAAGAGGCACATCACGAACATCCGCGCGCGTCGCTTGAGCTCATTACGATGCACGCGACCGGCGCGGAACCACCTGCGGGGATTACGTCGCACCGAGCCGTCGATTGGCTCCTGTCCCAACAACGATGAGCAACCGGTCATCCCCAGCACCAGAATCGGTTCGTGCAGCCCCTACAAATGGGAAGGCGTCGCGGTTCGGGACACGGGCCCGCCTCGATCTCGCGAATCCGCGCATGGTCCTGCGCGGTCACCTCTTCATTCAAAGAGACATCGATGACGTGGCCTTTGGGTTGGTGAAGGCGGGTTCGCAGGTGAACCCGAAAGGTGCGTCGAACCGTTTCAAGTACGCGAGAGGCGGGCGAAGACGTGGGACAGCACTTCCGCCGCCGCTTCGAACTCGCGTAGTTCCACGTGCTCGTTGGGCGTGTGGTCGAGGGCCGCGTCGCCGGGTCCGTAGGCCGCGATGGGCACGCCCGGATGCCGGTGGGCGAAGAGGTTGAAGTCGGCGGTGCCAGTCTTGCGTTTGAGGCGGGGCGTGCCGCCGCGGGCGCGGATCGCGGCCATGAAGGCGGCCACGAGGGGTCCGCGTTTGGAGGCTTCGGCGCCGGCCATGCGTTCGTCGATGTCGAGTTGGATGGATGCTTCGAGAGCGAGCTGCCGCATTTCGGCTTCGAGCGTGGCCGGTTTCACGTTGGGAGGGAGGCGGAGGTTGAACCGGGCCTCGACGTGGTCGACGAGTCCGTCCGTGGTCGTGTTGAGGGCGTCGAGGCGGCCCTGGATGGTCTCGTAGTGGTCGTCGAAGGCGTAGCGGGTCTGGAGGGTGCGCCAGAATTCGAGGGCGGCCTCGACGGCGCTGGGTTCGCGGTGGGCGCCGTGGTGGCGTTGGCGGTCGACGATGAACGTGCCGCGGAGGATGCCCTTGTAGCCGAGGGTGAGGGCGTGGGCGCCGCTGGGTTCGCCAATCAGGATCCAGGCGGGGTCGAGGTCGGCGGGGACGGCTTCGGCGCCGCGGGAGTGGCCCTCCTCGTCGATGGCGCCGACGAGGCGGATCCGGAGGTGGGGGTCGTCGAGGTGGTCGCGGGCGGCCATGTAGGCGGCGATGAGCGGGCCCTTGGCGTCGACGGTGCCGCGGCCCCAGAGCGTGCCGTTGGTACGGTGGACCGGGATGGCGCCGGGGACGGTGTCGATGTGGCCGACGATGAGGAGGAGGTTCTTGCCGTGGCCGGCTTCGGCGACGAAGTTGCCGACGGGGTCGTCGAGGACGCGGAAGCCGTCCCGGTGGGCGCGGTCGCGCAAGAAGCGGACGGCGTCGGCCTCGGAGCCGGTGGGGCTGGGGATGCGGACGAGGTCTTCGAGGAGGCGGAACCCTTCGTCGGTCATGGTTCCTCCCGGCTGGCGAGCGTCGGCGCGGCGCGCAGCGCGGCCTCGAGGGCTTCGAGGGCGCCGTCGAGTTCTTGGCGGGGGATGGTGAGCGGGGGGAGGAAGCGGGTGACGGTGGAGCCCGCGGGAAGCGCCAGGTAGCGTTGTTCGAGGAGGTGGGCGAGGACGGGCGCGGCGGGGATGCGCAGGTCGAGGCCGAGCATGAGGCCGCGTCCCCGGGCGCCGCGGAGGATGGGCGAGGAGAGGTTGCGCAGTTGCGTGAGGAAGTAGTCGCCTTCGCCGGCGGCGCGGGCGGCGAG
>CAYVGY010000013.1:8859-9727 GCA_964451065.1 uncultured Halobacteriales archaeon | reverse complement strand
ACCCGCGCGCAGAACGGCTGGTTCACGGCCTATGACGCCCGGGCCGGCGCGGTGCTGTGGAAGCTCTACTGCGGCGCGGGCGTCAACGCCGCGCCCTCGGTGTTCTCCGTGGGCGGCGAGGCGTTCGTCGCGCAGGATTTCGAGGGCGGCGGTGGCAGCAGCGCAGACGAGGGGGGCGCCGCCGAACGTGTTCCCGTGGCCGGCTTTGGGCATGGCGTGGGCGACCTCGTCGGTCATGGCGGTGACGCCGATGGGGAGGCCGCCGGCGAGGCTCTTGCCCAAGAGGAGGAGGTCGGGTCGGACGCCGGTGCCGTCGACGGCGAGGTCGCGGCCGGTGCGGCCGAGGCCGGTCTGGACCTCGTCGACGATGAGGAGGGCTCCGCGGGCGTGCGCGACACGTTGGGCCGCTTGGAGGAAGCGGTCGTCGGCGACGTGGACACCGCCTTCGCCTTGGACGGGCTCGATGAGGATCGCGGATGTCTCGTCGGTGACGGCGCCGTCGAGGGCGGCTTCGTCGTTGAGGGGGACGAAGTCGACGGGTTGGAGGAGGGTCTCGAAGGGTTTGCGGTAGGCGAGCCGATGCGTGGCGGAGAGGGAGCCGAGCGTACGGCCGTGGAAGGCGTTGCGGAACGCGACGATGCGGCGCCGGCCGGTGGCGGCGTGGGCGAACTTGAGGGCGGCCTCGACGGCTTCGGTGCCGGAGTTGGAGAGGAAGCTGCGAGAGAGGTGCGGCGGGAGAAGTTGGTGGAGGCGTTCCAAGAAGGCGCGGCGGGTGGTGGAGGGGATGGTCCCGACGAGGTGGAGGGCTTGGTCGCTTTGACGGCGGATGGCCTCGACGATGCGCGGGTGACAGTGGCCGAAATTGGCG
>CAYVGY010000013.1:0-8849 GCA_964451065.1 uncultured Halobacteriales archaeon | reverse complement strand
AGCGGCCACGATCTTCGGATGGGCATGGCCGAAATTGGCGACGCCGTGGCTGGCGCCCCCGAGGTCGATGTAGCGTGCGCCGTCGGAGGTGTAGAGGTGGGGGCCTTGGGCGCGGGCGACCTGAAGGGGTTTCTGGGGGAAGGCCGTGTAGAGGTGGGGGTCGGCGAAGGACTGGGTCGGGATCATTCAATCACGGTCCCGATGCCGGCGCGGGCGTCCTGAATGGGCGTGGCGCGGTTCGCGTTGCCGAGGACGACGCGCGGGACGCCGCCGTCGAGGGCCTCTTGGGCACCGAGGAGTTTCTTGCGCATGCGGTCGAGGGCCGGGCCGTGGCCCGCAGCGAGTTCGGTTCGGGTCAGCCGGGGGATGAGGGTGGTCGGGTCGCTGACGTCTCGAAGGAGACCGGGGACGTTGGAGAGGATGAGGAGTTCCTCGGCGCCGAGCGCGGCAGCGACGGCCGCGGCGGCGCGGTCGCCGTCGACGTTCACCGCGTCGCCGGCGGGCGTGAGGGCGGGCAGCGTGAGCACGGCGCGGTATCCGTGGTCGGTGAGGAGGCGCAGGAGGTCCACGTTCACGCCGACGACCTTGCCGGTGTAGTCGTCGCGCAGGAGGAAGCGGCGGCCGCCTTCGACGACGCGGACGGCTTCCTTGCGTTCGGCGGTCCACAAGCGCCCGTCGACTCCGCTGAGGCCGACGGCGTTCACGCCGAGGGCTTGGAGCTTGCGGACGAGTTCGTTGTTGAGGCGGCCGCGGTAGACCATCTGCATGAGGCGGATGGTGTCGGCGTCGGTGACGCGTGACGAGTAGCCGCTGGGCGACGTGACGAACCGCGGGGCGTGGCCGAGTTTGGCGCTGACGTCGTTGAGTTCGGCGTTGCCGCCGTGGACGAGGACCCAGGGTTCGCTTTGGGCCGCGAGGTCGGCCAGCACCGCGTCGACGTCGATGCCAGCGGCGCCGCCGAGTTTGACGACGAGCATGGTCACACCGGGTGGAGCGGGAGCTGGGTGAGACCCGTGGTCTCGGGGAGGCCGGCCATGAGGTTCAGGCATTGGACGGCGGAGCCTGCGGCGCCCTTGACGAGGTTGTCGATGGCGCAGACGGCGACGACGCGGTTGGAGCCTTCCTCGGCTTCGAACCCGACGTCCGCGTAGTTGCTGCCAGCGACGAGCTTGGGGTCGGGCCAGCGGTGGATGCCTTGGCGGTCCTTGACGAGGCGCACGAAGGGTTCGTGGCCGTAGGCGGCGCGGTACGCCTGCCAGAGTTCCTTGTCGGTCACGGGGCGGTCGAGGAACGCGTGGCAGGTGGCTTGGAGGCCGCGCACGAGTTCGACGGCGTGGCCGGTGAAGTGGAGGGAGCCGTTGAGGCCGAGTTCCTGTTGGATCTCGGCGACGTGGCGATGCGTGGTGGGGGCATAGACGCGAAGCGTGCCGCTGCGTTCGGCGTGGTTGCTGGCGACGGAGGCTTCGAGGCCGCCGGCGCTGGACCCGATCTTGGCGTCGGCGACGATGGGGCCCTTGGAGACGAGGCCGGCCTTGACGAGCGGGTAGAGGGCGAGGTTGGTGGCCGTGGCGTTGCAGCCGACGCCGGAGACGAGGCGGGCTTGGCGGATCTCGTCGCGGTGGAACTCGGGAAGACCGTAGACGGCTCGGCCGAGCCATTCGGGGGCGGCATGGGCCTCCCCGTACCAGCGTTCGAAGGTGGCTGCGTCGCGGAGGCGGAAGTCGGCGCTGAGGTCGATGACGCGGGCGCCGCCCTCGAGGAGGCGGGGGACGGTGCGCATCCCAGTGCCGTGCGGGACGCACGTGAAAATGAACTCGGCGTCGGCGGCGCCGTCGCGGTCGACGAACCTGAGGTCCGTGGCGCCGCGCAGGTTGGGGTGGGCGCGGTGGAGGTGTTGTCCGGCGAAGCGTTGGCTTGTCGCAGAGCGGATTTCGACGTTGGGGTGTTGGAGGAGGAGGCGCAGGAGTTCGCCGCCGGTGTACCCGCTGGCGCCGACGATGGAGACGGTGACCATGGTCAGCGCCTCGCGTGGGCCACGGCGTGGTCGAGGATGGCGCCGGGGATGTCGACGCCGGTGGGCGCGACGCTGTTCTTGAATTCCATCGTGTGGTTGATCTCGTTGACCGTGAACCCGTCCGGGGTCTCCATGACGTCGAGAGCGAGGACGCCGCCGCCCACGGCAGTCGCCGCCCGGACGCAGAGGTCGTTGAGTTCGTCCGTGACGGGGCAGACCGTGGCCTTGCCGCCGCGGGCCGTGTTGGTGATCCAGTGGGGGCTGGTGCGGTAGATGGCGGCGATGGTGCGGTCGCCGACGATGAAGGCGCGGATGTCGCGGTGGCCGCCTTCGCGGCCGTTCTTGTCGACGTAGCCTTGGACGTAGTAGATCTGTTGGATGGGGTTCGCGAGGGCTTCGCGGTGTTCGAGGATGGTGTCGGCCTGGTCCTCGTTGTCGACGCGGGCCAGGAGGCGGCCCCAGCTGCCCATGGTGGGCTTGACGACGGCGGGGTACCCGATTTCGGCGATGGCCTTCTTGGCGGATTCGGGTGTGAAGGCGACGCGGACGGGCGGCGTGGGCACGCCGGCGCGCGCCAGAAGAAGGCTGGTCTCGGCCTTGTCGCCGCATCGGAGCGCCACCTCGTACTCGTTCACGGCGGGCACGCCCTGGCCGTGGCAGAATTTGAGGACGTAGAGGCCGCGGTAGTAGCTCACGGAACGTTCGAGGACCACGTCGTAGGGGAGGCGGTTCGCGTGGATGTCGAGGACGACCTCGTCGTCGAAGACGGGCGTGAGGTGGATGCCTTTGCGTTGAGCGGCCTCGATGAGCATCTTCTCGTCGTTGCGGACGCGCGAGTAGACCATGCCGACGTGCGGGGTCATGCGGGCCGCCTCGCGACGGGGACGGGGACAATGGTGTCGGTAAGGAAGGCGCGGAATTCGTCGTCGGTGACGCCGGCGCGCTCTTCGGCCTTGATGCGCCGCAGGACCGCCTCGAGTTGAGAGGGCGTGGCCGTGAGGCCGAGTTCGCGGCACTTGAATTCGAGCGTGTGGAGCCCGGCGAACCGGTCCACCCACACGCTGCGCGTCCGCCCGACGAGGGAGGCGGGGATGGACTCGTAATGGTGGGGATTCACGAAGACGGCGGCGACGTGGAGGCCGGCGTTGTGGCGGAACGCGTTGTCGCCGACGATCGGGGCCTGGGCGTGGATGGGGATGCGGGACGCCTCGGCCACGATGCGACTCAGCTCGGGGAGGAGTTCCAGGCGCCATGGGTTCTCGGTGCCGTAGTTGAGGTGGAGGGCGGTCGTGGTCTCGGCCAGGGGCGCGATGCCGGTCCGTTCGCCGAGGCCGTTCACGGTGACGTCGACGAGTTGGGCGCCCGCCTCGACGGCGGCGAGGCTGTTGGCGACGGCCATGCCGAGGTCGTTGTGGCAGTGGACGTTGAGGGGGACTCGGACCGCCATCCGCAAGCGCGCGACGAAGTCCTTCATGCGCGTCGGGGTCATGCAGCCGGTCGTGTCGGCGACGCTAATGCGGTCGGCGCCGGCCTCGACGGCGGCGCGGGCGACGCGCGTGACGTTTTCCCAAGGAGACCGGACGGTGTCTTCGGGCGTGTAGCGGACGCGTAGGCCGTGCGCCTTGGCGTAGGAGACGGCGTCCTGGACGATCTCGACGGCCTGATCGATGTTCTTTCGGAATTGCTCTTCCAGGCGCTTGTCGCGTACGCTGAAGAAGATTCCCACCCAGTCGGCATCGCAGGCGCGTGCCGCGTCGACGTCTTCGCGCACGGCGCGGGCGTGGGCGAGGATCTCCGCGTGCAGGCCTTCGTGGGCGACCGCTTGGACGCCTTCTCGGATTTCCTGGGAGACCATGGGGTGGCCGGCCTCGATGAAGTCGACGCCGAACTCGTCGAGGAGCCGGGCGATGCGGAGCTTCTGCTCGACGTTGAAGTGCACGCCGGGCGTCTGCTCGCCTTCGCGCAGCGTTGAGTCGAGGATTTCGGGCCGGGCCATGTTCCGCAACCACCTGGGAGCCGGGGAGGCGACCTACTCGCCCCAATCTTCTTCCACTTCGGGAGCGAGGGCGAGCGTGAAGGGTTGGACGCTGCGGACTTCGAGTTCGACGCCACAGTCGGGGCAGTCGAGGATTTCGCCCGCGAGCGCCGCGTTCACGGCGATGGCGGCGGCGCATTCGGGGCATTCGGAACGTGAGGTGGTTTGGGGCGTACTGACGGAGGTTTGGGAGGTCATAGGTCGCACCTGTTTTGGCCGGAGCCAATGTGGCTACGGCTTTCGTTGTAGTGCTACGAGTATCGTATAGCTAGTTATACTTTGCTATGAAACACGTAGACTACCTACGATAGACGCAACCTTTATTACGGTTTTCGAGTACTTCGGATTCCCCATGGGCGGCCAGACCGTTTCGCAACAGATCCTGGCCCGAAAATCCGGCCGACCCAGCGTGGCCCCGGGCGACATCGTGGAGGCCCGGATCGACTTGGCGATGAGCCACGACAACGCGCTCCTCGTCTCCAAGAAGTTCCGCGAGATCGGCGTGCCCCGCGTCTGGGACCCGGACCGCATCGTCGTCCCCTTCGACCACCGCTCGCCCGCGCCCACCATCGAAGTGGCCGACGGCCACCGCCAGGTCCGGAGCTTCCTCAAGGAGCAAGGCGTCGTGAACTTCTACGACGTCGGCTTCGGCATCTGCCACCAGGTCCTTCCAGAGCAGGGCCACGTGAAGCCCGGCATGCTCATCGTGGGCACCGACAGCCACACCACCACGTACGGCGCCTTCGGCGCCTTCGCCACCGGCATCGGCGCCACGGAGATGGCCGGCGTCTGGGCCACGGGCAAGCTTTGGTTCCGCGTGCCCCAAACAATCCGCATGGACCTTCGCGGCCGCCTCGGCTCCCGCGTCGTCACCAAGGACCTCATCCTCCACATCATCGGCAACCGCGGCCTCGAAGGCTGCGACTACCAGACCGTGGAGTTCGCCGGCGACCTCATCCCCACGCTCAGCGCCGACTCCCGCATGACCGTCGCCAACATGAGCATGGAGATGGGCGCCAAGAACGCGTTCCTCCCCATCGACGCCGCGGCCCTCGCCTGGCTGGAGGAACACGCGGACGGACCCTTCGAGCCCGTCCTGGCCGACCCCGACGCCTCCTACTCTCAAGATCTCCACTACGACGTGCGCGGCCTCGAACCGCAGGTCGCGTGCCCCCATTCCATCGACAATGTGCGACCCGTGCGCGACGTCAAGGGCAAACGCATCGACCAGGTCTTCATCGGCACGTGCACCAACGGCCGCCTCGAGGACTTCCGCCAGGCGGCCGAGGTCCTGCGGGGCGAACGCATCCACCGCGACGTGCGCGCCCTCCTCGTCCCCGCGTCCCGCCAAGTGTTCCTCGAGGCTATCGAAGACGGCACGATCCGCGACCTCACCGAAGCCGGATGCACGGTCGAGAGCCCCGGCTGCGGCCCGTGTTTGGGCGCCCACCAAGGCGTCCTGGGCCCCAACGAGGTCGCCGTCTCCACTACCAACCGCAACTTCCGCGGCCGCATGGGCCACGTCGAGAGCGAGGTCTACCTCGCCTCGCCCGCCACCGCCGCCGCGAGCGCCCTCTACGGCGAGATCACGGACCCCCGGGAGGCGTGAGCGTGGTCCTACCCGTCAAAGTCGATGTAGTCGAGGACCATGTTCGCCCAGCCGGGGCCAGCCGTGATCTCGTTCACGGCCGCGATGGTGTGGAGGCCAGGGGGAACCGTCAGGTAGGACTGGCCCTCGCCGTCCGAGAGCCCGTACACGTACACGGGACGGCTCTCGATGGTGTTGGCGGTGCACGAGACGGTCGTCCATCCGGCGACGGCGCCGTCCACGACGATGAACCACGCCCCGCACTCGCCGGCCCCACCGGGACCCGTCGAGGCCACCGTCAGCCGCGTCGCGACGGGCGTGAAGACCTCGTACGCCGCATGGCACAGCCCATTGGGGAAGAACAGGCCCTTGTCGTTGCTGGCGCCCGTCAGCGGGACAGGCTGGACGCGCTCGGAGTCGTTGGGAATCGCGCCCAGGCAATACGCGCCGTTCACGGTCGAGTTCTCTCCCTCCATCCGCACGTGGAACGCCGCCGAGGCGCCGGGGGCGACGGCGAAGAGGGTCACGAAGCCAGCCAACAAGCCCATCGAAACAGTTCGCATCAGAATCACCAGACCATCCAGCGGCCGACGAGACGGCCGACGGGAGCCGCGATCGACGCTTGGCCTATCAAGGCTGAGGTGGTTTCGCTTGTACGGCGGAGGCTGCCCTGATGGGCCGCGCCTTCCGTTACGGCGACAACGTCAATACCGACGTGCTTTACCCGGGCCGGCATCTGGCCAACCCCACGGCCGAATACATGAAGGCGCACGCGCTTGAAGACCTCGACACGACCTTCGTCCAACACGTTCGGCCCGGCGACGTCGTCGTGGCCGGCCGCAATTTCGGCTGCGGCTCGAGCCGAGAACAAGCCGTGACCTGCCTCAAGTCCAACGGCGTCCAACACGTCATCGCGGCTTCCTTCGCCCGCATCTACTACCGCAACTGCATCAACAACGGCGTGGCGCCCCTCGTGAGCCCCGAGGCGGCCGCCGGAATCCACGACGGCGACGACGTCCAGGTGGACCTCGACGCCGGCCGCATCCAGAACCGCACGCGCGGCGAATCCTACCCGTTCGAACCGTTCCCCGATTTCCTCCTCGGAATCCTGCGCGCCGGCGGCCTCATTCCGCACCTGCGTGCGAGCCTCGCCCGGGTGACCCCATGACCCGCATCGCCTACCTCCCCGGCGACGGAATCGGACCCGAAGTCCTGGGCGTGGCCCGGCGCGTCCTCGAAGCCGCCGGGCTCGAGGCGGACTGGATCGAGCTACCCGTCGGGTGGGGCGAATGGTGCGCGCGCGGAAACGCCCTCCCCGAGGGGACGCTCGACGGCGTCCGCGAATGCGAGGCCATCCTCTTCGGCGCCATCACGAGCAAGCCGGACGACCAGGCCGAAGCCGAGTTGGCCCCGGCGTTGCAGGGCCGAGGTCTTCGATACGTGTCCCCGATCCTGCGGCTGCGTCGAGAACTGGACCTGTACGGGAACATCAGACCCATACGCAGCTACCCGGGAAATCCCGCCAACGTGTCGGACCACGTGGACATGATGATCTTCCGCGAGAACACGGAGGGTCTCTACGCCGGCCTCGAAGCGCGGCCACTGTCCGTGGACCTTCAGAGCGCGTTCGAACAAGCGTGGGGCCGCGCCGCAGTGCCCCAAGCGGGCGCCGACACCGCGGTTTCCGTGCGCGTGGTCACGCGGCGCGCGACGCAGCGAATCATGAGGGCCGCCTTCGACTACGCCCTGCGTCATCGCCGGCGGAAGGTCACGTTGCTCGAGAAAGCGAACGTGGTCCGCGCGACGGGCGGCCTTGTGCGAGAAGTGTTCCATGAAGAAGCGGCGCGGCATGCAAACGTCCGCGCCGAGGAATTGAACATCGATGCCGCGTGCGCCCAGGTCGTGCGAAACCCGGCCGCCTTCGACGTGGTCGTCGCGACGAACCTCTTTGGCGACATCTTCAGCGACGTGGCCGCCGAGGTCGCCGGAGGGCTGCCGTTGGCGGCGAGCGCGAACATCGGCGACCGCCACGCGCTCTTCGAGCCCGTCCACGGCTCCGCACCCGACATCGCCGGACACGGGGTCGCGAACCCGGCCGGCGCCGTGCTGGCGGGCGCCCTCATGGCGCGTCACTTGGGCAGGGCGGCCGTCGCGGACCGCCTGGAGGCCGCGGTGACGGGAGTCGTTCGTGATCCGGGCGCTCGCCCGATGACCTTGCGCGCCTGGGAGGATGCCTTGGTCCGGGCATTGGCTCCCGGGGCGACCGCGCGAAGTCCCTAGTCGGGCGGACGTCCCTCGCGCGGGGTCCGGCCCCGGTCAGCGGCTCCATGTCCTGGAGACCGGGATGATTCGCGCCGGGCGCGTGCCGTTGCCTACGTGATCTCCACCTCGTAGATGTAGTAGGCGTAGGGCTGCTCTGACGTCGTGTCCGTGCGATGCGTGTACACCTTCCAGTGACGACCCGCCTCGTCGTTCCAGTCAAACACCAGGTAGCTTGGGATCGGTTCTTCGTTCCCGTACCCGGCGCGTGCCGTGGAGATCGATCCCACGTCGAGCGCGTTCCAGAGATGGTTTCTCCACCAGCTCACGTCGGTCGAGAGGCTGGCGTAGCGCGCCGTGAGGTAGTTGTAGCCGCAGCCGATCCAGAACGTCTTGGCGATCCCGGCCATCACGAGGCCTCTCGAGTAGGGTTGGTCGCAGGCGTCCTGGATCAGGAACTTCACGCCGGGGGACCAGACGAACTCGTCGACCTTCGGCGAGAGGACGCGCAGGTCCAGGTTCTGGTAGCTGGGGCCGGGCGCCGTCGTGGTCTCGAGTGCCACCTTTCCCCAGCTGATGAGGCAACTGACGGCGGGATGGGCCGCGATGCCGATCGCGCGACCGACGGTGGTGCCGTGGACGTTAAGGGCGAGCCGGTCCACCATCTCGAGGTTCACGCCGGCGTACCCATGGACCACGGAGAACGTGTCCCCTTCCACGTGGCCGGCGACCATCTCGACGGCGGCGCCCCCGAACGGGACGGCGCACGTGGCCAGCGTAATGTAGTCCCAGCCGTTGAGGGCTTGCGGGTTCGACACGTCGGCGCGCACACGCGCCGGGTTGTTGAGCTGATCCGACAATTCGAGCTTGAAGTTCACGACGTGTTCACCCCACGGAAGCACGAATTGGACGCACAACGCGTCGAATTCCGTCGTCGCGTCGTATCGCCACTC
>CAYVGY010000012.1:0-30922 GCA_964451065.1 uncultured Halobacteriales archaeon | reverse complement strand
CGCGGAACCGGACCCGGAATGGATGACTTCGCCGATCGTCCCGTAGGCGGGGGCGGCGCAGTCGTGGCGGGTCGTGCCGAAGACGGCGCCGTTGACGCGGATCACGATGTCGCTCGATTCGTCCCAGTCGGTGCCGGAGGTGAACGTGACCGTCTGGCAGAAGTAGCGGCCGGATTCGCCGCTGCCCCCGCAGATGTGGTCAGCGTTCAGGTCCTGGCAATAATAGCCGCCGATGGGGTTGTTGGTGAGGTCGGAGATGGAGATGCTCGCCTTGCCTAGCGCGTTGGGCTGGACGTGGCCGGCCGGGATGCAGACGCCGCCGATGCCGGCCAGGCCGAGGTCCGGCTGGTCGCAGACCACGTAGGCGTCGCCGACGCTCCCCACGATGAACTTGTGGGCGGGACTGGCGCCTTGGGTCGGGACGGCGGAAGCCGCGAGCGCGGCTACGAAGACGAAAACGAACAGGTTCTTCATCGGCCGGCCCCTGCTGGGAACCACCACGGTGGTGCCGCCGCCCCCTTTGACGGCGCGGGATGGTATGCGGGTTGCGCAAACTCCCTCCGGGCGGAGAGGCCCTAAGGCCCTCGTCGGCTGCGCAGGTTTGTGCAGCAGGGTCATCGGAGGGCGCGGGGCCGCGGCTCAGTCCAGGTGGCTGTAGCCGTCCGGGATGGTCGCCCCGTTGTAGAAGAGGGTCGCGTACAACGTGAACGACTGTTGGACGACGAGGCTGGGGCTGCATTCCGAGGCGAGGTCGTCGACGAGCGTGGCCTGGCTCATCCAGCCCGGCGTCACGTAGAGGTCGAGCCGCGCACCGACCTCTCCCAAATGGAGGGGGTTGCCCATTCCGCCGCTTTCGATCGTTACCCCCAGGGGAGACTCGCCAATGATGGCGTGGGCCGCCTCGTCGAACCGGTCGTGGGTCGTGTACGTTACGCCGTCCTCCTTCTCGGGGGCGGGGAAGGATAGGGAGAGGCACCGGCCTTGGGAGGACGTCGCGGACCACTCGAGTTCATAGACGGCGGCCGTGACCGCGGCGGCATCCAGGGGGACCACGAGGTGGTTCGCGTGTGGGGGACCGAGGCGCGCGATGGCGCAGACCTCGTTGGTGGCGCTCACGTAGCCCGCGGCGCAGCTGATGTGGCCCTTCATGACCAACGTCGCAGCGTAGGGCTGAGGAGGAACGAACGGCACGAGTTGGATCCGCACGTCGTCGTTCGTCTCTCTGGCGACGCATTCGACCGACGCCAACCCGTTGGTGTAACCAACCTTGGCGGCCTCCGCCGTGTAGAGGCCGGGCTCGACGGAGACGAATTGGAACCGGCCGTCGGCTGTGGTCGTCGTCAAGCGCGGCGTGCCTCGGAGGCCCGCTTGGGCCCCTTCGATGTTGCGGAGCTCGTCATCGACCAGGATGCCCTGGATGGTGCAGGTGGTCAGCTCGTCGGCCGCCCCGATGGGCACCCATGTGGCGAGGATGGCCAGCATGGCGTCCGTGGCGGCTCCGCTGGTCCTGGGTCGTGGGCGAACCATGGAACGCCGGCGAGGAGGCCCGAATTCAAAGAGGATATGGTCGCACCACGCAAGCCGGTCGCGCAAACGGATCGTTCAAGCTCGATCGGCCGGCTTGGCCGGTTCTTCGCCCGCGACCATGGTTTCCTCGGGGACCCCGAGGCCGCGGAACTGGCCCAGAGCATGGCGTTCCTTCTGGGAGCAGTCGTCGCACCAGCGTGGAATCTTGGCGCAACCGTACTTGCAGACGCGCTCCATGAGGAAGCCCGCGTAGCGCTTCATCTGGTCGAGGCTGCGGGCGGTCAGGCGTTCCTGGACGGCGTCGTCCATGGATTCGAAGCGCAGGCGCAGGTAGTGCTTGGGGCCGACCATCGTGTGGCGCAGCGAGACGCGTCCGAGGGCTTGGTCGCCGCGCCGCACTCCGATGACGATCTGCTCTTCGGACGTTCCCGGCATGTAGTCGCCCGTGTAGCGGTACTCGCGGATGGCGGCTTGCAGGACCTTCACGGCCCAGTCCGGTACCGGCTGGACGACTTCCTTCGATTCCTCGGGCACAGCGCCGGGAGCGGGCCCCTTCGTCTTAGAGGTTCTGCCGCGGTTCGGCATCGATGGGTTTACCAGACGACGGGGCTTGCCGGCCCCCGTGGCGGTCTTTCCCCACACGGTGCGTGCGCCCCCCGAAGAAGTCTGGCGGGCCCTCACCGATCCGTCGGCTCGTCGCGGCGACGGCGCCTACTTCTTGGAAGCCGGCGTGGAGAAGGGCCGCGGCGGGACCATCGGGAGCGTCATGGTCTTCCGCACCAAGCGGCGCGCGTGGCGGGAAGTCCTGCTCGAAGCGGAACGGCCGCAACGGCTCCTGTGCGAGATCCATTACGGCGACGCCGGCAAGATGCTGGGCTCCATGGAGTGGAGGCTCCAGCCGATCAGCC
Organism: uncultured Halobacteriales archaeon; assembly: GCA_964451065.1. Classification (GTDB taxonomy): domain Archaea; phylum Thermoplasmatota; class E2; order JACPAO01; family JACPAO01; genus CAYVGY01. The sequence goes on along the minus strand of CAYVGY010000012.1, from coordinate 28,487 downwards.
TCGGCACCCTGCTCGTGCTCGACGTGAAGGGCCGCAATTTCTGGGAGGCCGTCGTTAACCACTACGTCCGGAAATACTTCTGGCGGCGCCTCGTGCGCGAGGTCAAACGTTCGGTGGAGCCGCCCCCCGTCTCGGTGCTCGATGCGCCGGCCGCCGCCCCCGATGGGGCGTCCGAAGCGGCGGCGCCGACGGACGGCCCTGAAGCGCCCGTGGCCGAGCCGTCCGCGCCGCGGAAGGCCAAGGCTAGGCCGGCGGAGAAAAAGAAGGGGAAGAAGTAGGCGGGGCGATTAGCCGCCGCCCGGGATGAGGACGCTGTTGCACAGCGGGTTCGTGGCCAGCGCGTAGGACCCGACGGCCATCTCGATGATCTGGTTGGGGTTCGACACGTTGTCGAAGACCGCTTCCAGCGCCAGCACGTTGAGGTTGCTGTTGCAGTGGCGGTGCGTGCCGGAGACGCCGATCGAGTGCTCGTATTGGCCCTCCATGGTGTCGTGCGACGGGTGGCTGGCCGCGCCGGCGGGGGCGCCGCTGACGTCGCCCGTGTGGCCCAGGCCGAGGCAGTGGCCGAATTCCTGGCCCATGACGTTGAACATGTCTTCGTAGTTCCACGTGTTGATGGGGACGGTGCCGAACTTTCCATTGTTGACGACGCAGTGGTCGGTGTCGGGCATGTTGGTGAGGGCGAAGCCGAGGACGGGACCCTTGTAGTCGTCCAGGTAGACGATGATCTCGGGGTCGGTCGGCATCGAAGAGGTCGGGTCGCAGCCCGCGATCCAGACGTTGATGTCGAGGGTCTTGAGGTGCGCGGAGCCGAACGTGTTGATGGCGACGCGCCAGTTCTCGATCGAGTCGAGGAGCGCCCGGGTGTACGTGCCGGTGCACTGGTCCCAGTCGGAAACGATGTTGCCGCCAAAGAGGCCGGCGTTGTTGAAGATCTGGCCGTGGCCGGGCGGGACGAAAATCGTGTCGAGCACCATGTGCGACGTGCCCCATTCGAAAAAGAGGGGAATCTCGTAGTCGCCGTCCGCGTGGCTGGCCGTCGTGGGCCCAGGGGCGAACACGGCGCCGGCGGTCAACAGAAGGGCGAACGGAAGGATGCGCGTTTTCATCGCGGTCTGCCTCGACTTGGGGGACTCCTGCGACGGGCAAGAGCGTTGTGGTGAGGCGCTGTATGGCGCATCCGATTCGCGTCGATGCTCGTTGTAAAGGGGCCGGAAAAACCGACGCAAAGCTTATTGCATCCTTGGGACCGTGGCGTGGGGTAGGTGGAGCGTATGGTCCGGGGTCCATGGGTACTGTTGCTCGTCGTGCCGGTGTTCGCGGGTTGCATCGAGGGCGAGGGCGACCTCGCGACGGCGGACGATGTCGAGTCTCCTCGCATTACGATTCCTGGACTCGTGGCGCACGACGCCAACGGTTCGCTCTTGCCCTCGGCCGACTGGGACGCCTTGCGCCTCCGCGTCGCCCCCACCGGCTTCAACGGCGGCGAGCCCACCATCGGGGTGACCTCGGATGGCACGATCTTTGCCGTGGGGGGCGGCGCCGACATCATCCGTTCCACCGACCACGGTCGGACCTGGGACATCGTGGCGGACCCCGTGAAAGGACCCAAGCGCAGCCTGGATCCATGGATCTGGGTGGACCCCCTCACGGACCGCGTCTACAACGCGCCGCTCTACGTCGTCTGCACGTGGGCCGCCTGGACGGACGACAAGGGACGCACGTGGGACTTCAACCCCCTCACGGGCTGCGGACCCCCGGCTCATGACCATCAGAAACTCACGACCGGCCCGCCGTCCCCCGGTGTGACGACCAGCGGGTATCCGGACGTCGTCTACTATTCTTACAATTCTTTCCGCGAAGAGGGCACTTGGATTTCCACGTCGGTGGACGGCGGCAAGACCTACACTATCGGCCAAGCGGTCCACCCCAGCGACTGCCACAGCGGCGTCGCGGGTGGCGTGGCCGTCGCCCCCGATGGGACGGCGTATTCGCCGAAGCCCAGCTGCACCGGCGTCAACGTCGCCGTTTCCTACGATTCCGGCCAGACGTGGAAAGTCACCGGCCGCCTCAACCAACGCGGCGTCATCGAGGACTTGGCGACCAACCCCGACATCGCGATCGACGCGGCCGGCAACGCCTACCTCGTCTACCAAGGCGGCGACCTGCGGATGTACATGAGCGTCTCGCAGGACCGCGGCCAGACGTGGAGCGAGCCCGTCGTCGTCTCGCCGCCGCACGTCGAAGCCACGACGTACAGCGTGGCCGCGGCCGGGGCTCCGGGCCGCGTCTCCATCGGTTACCTCGGCACGACGTCCGACCCCGCGACGTGGCCGGAGGTGAACCCCAGCGCGGCGCCCGACGACGCGGTCTGGCATGCCTGGATGACGTTCAGCGAAACCGCGCTCGACCCCAACCCGACCTTCGTCAGCAACCAGGTGACGACGGACTCCGACCCGGCGCAGATCGGGTGCATCTGGCTCCGGGGCGGCTCGGTGGACTGCCGCAACATGCTCGACTTCATCGAGATGGTGCAGCACGACGGCCACACATACCTCGTCTACTCGGACGGCTGCAACAAGTGCTCGACCGCCGCCGATAGCCGGGCCCGCGCCATCACGACCGTCATCGTGGAGGAAGGTCCCTCGCTCCTGGGCGGCCTCCTCTCGCCTCTCATCGAGCTGGAGCCGGGAACCCCCAGCCGGTCCTACGGGCAGACGACGAGCATCACCCCGCGCGCGTGACGCCGTTTCGTCACGCCATTGGCCGGCGGTGCCTTGGTTGGCTGGCACCTAAAAGGCCACGACCGCACCGGCCGATCTCCTGGCGGGTCCGGGCTGACTTGAAACCTAACACTGATTAGCCATGGCCGGACTCTTCAGGAATCCATGGCCGAACGAATCCGAGAACCCGTCGGCCCCGGCCGGCTCTTTGCCATCGTGCTCGGGATCGTGTACCTCGCGGTCGCCGTCGCGGAGGTCACGCTCGGCGTCAACGATCGGCAATTGCTCATGGGCGATTACGTTCTCCTCCAGAACGCGCCGGTGCAGAACGCGATCCATTGGGTCGCCGCCATCGTGGTGCTGGCCAGTTTCTTCGGCGGCGAATACGCGGCCAAAGTCATGGCGCGATTGACAGGGATGTTCTTCCTCGTCGTGAGCGTCGTGGGCGTGGCTGCGCGCGCCTACGCCGGCGAGCTTGCGGGCTTCGACGGCTCCCTCCCGTGGTCGTACAACCTCTTGCACTTGGCCACGGCAGCCGCGGCCCTCATCGCCGGGTTCATGGCGCCCCGCACCGGAGCCGCCACCGCGCCGACGCCGACGCAGCCGCCAGGGTGAATGCGTTTCTCCACGTCCGTCCGCCGACGCGCTGCAGCACGTGCGCTTAAGACCCGGAGGGAGTTGGACCGCACGTGCCCGAACTCACGCCCACCAATCTCGCGGTCGCGGCCTCCATCCTCGTGGTCCTCCTGTCCGGCCTGATGGCCTACTGGGGGGCCCGCTCGTACAAGGCGACGGGCAACCTTCGCCTCCTCTTCGTCGTCGTCGCCTTCGTCGTCTTCGTCCTCAAGTCGCTGTTCGTCGCCTACAACGTCCAATACCACGCCGTCCCGCACGACTCCATTGAATTCGTGGGCGCCCTCTTCGACCTCGTCGTCGTGATGGTGCTCTTCGTGCCATTCGTGGCCCGCGACCCGAGGTGACCCGTTGCCGGCCCCGGAATCGATGCGCGACCGCGTCCTCGAGGCCGTGCGCACCTACCCTGGCCTCCACCTTCGAGGACTGGTCCGCAGCCTAGACTCCTCCGTGGCGCTCGTCCTCTACCATGTGCGCGCCCTGGAGGAGGCGGGCCACATCCGTTCCGTCCGCGTCGGAGGCTACCAACGGTACTTCCCTGCGAAGGCGTACAAGGAACTCACGCGTCACGACCGGGCCGTCCTGAACCTCCTTCGCTTGGAACGCCCACTGGAAATCGTGCTCGCCCTGCTCGAGTTCGGGCGCCTCCAGCACAAGGAACTCCTGGAGGTTGTCGGCGGGAGCAAGCCCGCCCTCACGTACCAACTGGAGAAGCTGATGGCTGCCGGGATCGTCGACCGCACGGCCAAAGGAGAGGAACGGGGGTTCTCGTTGCGCGACCCGCACCATGTGCGATCGCTCCTGGCCAAGTACGAACCCGTGGACGAATTCCCCGCCCACGTCCACGACACCTGGGACGACCTCTTCCGGGGACACCGATCGCGGGACTCCGAGTACCGCGACGGATGAGGCGGCGCGTTGGCCGCGGGCCCTGCCGCTCAAGCCGATGTCGGGTGCGCCAGGAACTGCATGTAGCCGTCGAGGACGCCGTAGTCCGTGCCGAAGGAAACGGAGCCGCTGGCCGCGCTTCCGAGCACGTCGCCGGCGGCGCTGCCCGCCTGGGGCCGCACGACTCCCGCCACGGTCCCGGCGCCGGGGTCCGGGACCAGGCGGGCTTCGAGGAGGGCGAAGCCGCCTTCGACGCGGCCGAACTCGCGCCAGACGACGCTCTCGGACGCCCCACCCGGCGGCACAGGCGTGGGCGGCGTCGCGATCCGGTGCTCGAATTGGGGTCCTTGGAGAAGGAGCGTGGGACCCGTTGCCTCAACCTTCGCTTCGATCCGGGTCAGGGGCAGCCGCTCCGCCCCGGACGCGTCGGCCACCTGCGCGTAGAGATCATCCAGGCCCATGTGTTCCAGGCGGTAGAGGAAGAACTCCGCCGTCGCGCCCGCGAGGTGCGCGTCGGTGGGCGGTTGGATGACGACACTCGTCCAAGCGAAGCTCGCCGGCCGCGTGGCGTTGAGGGCCGTGGCCTCCTGACAGTTGGCCCCCCCGAGGAGGACCCCGACGGTGCCGTCGGGGCGCGCACGGGCTTCGAAAGGCTCCGGGACGCGTGACCGCACCGCGTCCAGGGGCACGGTGGCAACAATCTCCACGTAGGCGCAACCCTGGAGCGAAATCGGCACCCGAGGTCCATCGGCCGCGTCGGTCGGCCTTTCGTCTTCGTCCCGGGGCGATTCCTCCGCGGAACCTTCGTCGTCGAGCAAGAGATAACCGCCCACGGCGACCGACGCCACGACCACCGCGACCGCCGCGAGGGAACCCGTGACCCGCATGCGCCCCGTTCCGCCACCCCCGGCCCGGGGGATGAAGCTTATGGTCGCCCAGCCAAAACCCTCGTGTTCCTGTGCGGCAATCGGCCCTGTCCAGGGATTCGGGTGTTTCCACCTGTCGAAAAGGCCGTGAAAACCGCGGTCCGCGACCCTTTGACCGGTGTTCCATAACCGGTATTATCGGACCCGAAAATGGCTCAGTGTGCGGCCGACCCCCGCCGTCTTAGTGTCATTCGTGTTCATTGGATTGGCGTTCGCGGGTTGTCTCCAACGCGCGGATCCGCCGGTCCAACAGGACCCGCCCACGACGTTGGGGACCACCACGGGCGCCCCGACGACCGCGGCGCCGCCACCGGAGCCGACGCGCCTCGAGGAGCCGCCGTGGGAGTCCGAGTACGACGAACCCCTCTATTGGGCGGAGGGGGAGACGAGCGGCCGCGACGGTTTCGTGTCCCAGCAACCTGCGCCGGCACAGGGTGAAAACGCACCGCCCGAACCAGGGTGGGGGGACCCCCAATGTGGGGGCCCGCCCGCGGAATCCACGTGGGCCAACGCCTGGGGCCGCGCCCGAGGCGTCCACGCGCGGGACATATTGGCGGAGGTCGTGAACGAGACTGTCGTCGAGATTTCGAGCGTGCAGTCGGGGGACGGCAGGGACACCGCCGACGATGCGTTCGCGGAGGAGACGGTCAAGGACCCGAGCGGTGCCTTCGACGTGCTGGCCCGATTCTCCGTCGCCTCGGCGGAGGCTTCAAGCGAAGTGGCCGACGATCCGCTCGAATCACGCCAAACGACGCGCGTCGAGCTCCAGAACGTCAGCCTGCTGGACGGGCTCGTGACGGTGGACGTTTTGCGTGCCGTCGCATCAACCAACGCGACGCCCACGAGTGCCGGCTACAGAAGCAGCGACTCGCTCGTCCAGGGACTCATGGTCGAAGGCCGGCCGATCGACGCCAGCGAGCCTTGGTTCTCGGTGGATCTGTCCGAACGCTTCGGTCCCGGCAGCCGGGTCTCGTTGCTCGAGACGATGGGCCACGTGCATCGACCCCTCAAGAGCGTGGATGGGTTCGCGGGGGACATGCGCATCTTCATGATCCACGTGTGGCTGCGCGACGTGCATACGGACGCGGGGGGCGACCAGGGCTTCGAGGTGCTCGTGTCCGAGGCCCGCAGCCACGCAGACTTCCCGCAGCATCCGGATTGTGCCCGGCGCCACGGCGTCCAGGGCCATGCGTTCAACCTTCACGCGACGAGCGCCAGCACGGGCGTTCCGGTCACGCTGGGCTTCGTCAAGCTCCCGATCCTCGGAGGCGACGAGCACCAACAGGCGGCCCGCTTCGACGTAGCGCAGGGATGGGTCACGGGCCTCGCGTCGCGCACGCTGGGTGTCATCGAAGACAACCGTTCGTGGGCCGAGAGCTGGGCCGAGGCCCATTACCTGTGCCTCCTGCCCCGGTCCTCGGGGTGTGCCGTGGAGGCCGAGATGGTCCGGGTCGACGTGGGCGCGCGCGCCTTCCCCAACGAGACCACCTCGACGAGCTCGCAAGTCGTCATCACGCAATTGCGCGTGGGGGGCAACGAGGTGTGCCCGGAGGCGGGGGTCTGCCATCCGCGGCCCAACGAGCGCATCGACCTCGTGGGCGTGGCGACGATCTACCTCAACGAGGAGGTGGCCATGGAGTCGGATGGTCCCTGCCACGGTGTGAAGCGGGTGCGGGCGATCCACGTCGTCCCCGTAGACGACCTGCCCGCCATAATCGTGGGCGAGGCCATGGCCGGCGCGTTCTATTGTTAGGCGACGGGGGACGTCAATCGGCGCGTTGGAGGAGGCCGAACCGGAAGGCGCGACGGAAGACGTCGCTCGCTTCGAGCTCTTCGGGGGAGAGTTGGATTTCCGTGCCGTAGGCGTACTTGGTGCCGTCGCGGAAATTCTTGAAGCCTTTCGCAACGCGGTACTTGTCGCGCCGGACTTGGAGCGTCTGGGCGGTGCGGTGGAGGTGGCGGGTGGCGGTGAAGCCGCCGGGGTGGACCGTGACCTGGCCGCGGTCGAGGACGGCGGTCTTGGTGGTGACGCTGTCGAGGAGGAAGCGGTCGTGGCTCACCACGATGAGGGTGCCCTTGTAGGCGTTGAGGGCGTGGATGACGACTTCGCGGGCTTCGAGGTCTAGGTGGTTCGTGGGTTCGTCGAGGAGGAGCAGGTTGGACGGCGCCAGGATCGTCTTGAGGAGGGCGAGGCGGGCGCGTTCGCCGCCGGAGAGGGTGGAGACGCGGCGGTCGAGGTCGGTTTCGGGTTGGAACCGGAAGCGGCCCGTGAGGGCCTTGAGGTCGGGGTCTTCGAGGGTCGGTCGGACCGCGAGGATCTCTTGGCGGACGGTGCGGCCGAGTTCGAGGTCGTCGCGTTCCTGGCTGTAGTAGAGCTCTTTGACGCCGGGGGGGACGCGCAGCGTGCCGTCGTCGGGGGGGAGGCGGTGGGCGAGGATCTTGAGGAGGGTGGTCTTGCCGGCGCCGTTGGGGCCGACGAGGCCGATGCGGTCGCCTTTGAGGATTTCCAGGTCGGCCCGGTCGAGGACGGGGCGGCTGCCGAAGGCCTTGCGGAGGCCGGCGGCGTGGAGGACCTGGGGGGTGGACTTGTGGGCGGCGTCGAAGCGGAGGTCGAAGCCGAGTTTTTCGAGGACGGGGTCTGGGGTGCGGTCGAGGGCGGCCTGGTATTTTTCCATGACCTTCTGCCGGCTCGCCATCTGGCCGTCGAACCGTTTCTGGTGGCGGAATTGTTGGACGACGTCCCGGACATGGCGAAGCTCCTGTTCGAGCCGTTCGCGCTCGCGGGCCTGCGTGTCGCGTTGTTGGTCGCGCAGGTGGACGTAATCGGTGTAGTTACCGGGGTACGTGGTGATGCGTCCGTGGGCGATCTCGAGGACGCGCTCGGCGACGTTGTCGAGGAAAAGGCGGTCGTGGGCGACGACGAGGAGGGTGCCGTCGAACGACTGGATGCGGGTCTCGAGCCATTCGATGGTCTCGACGTCGAGGTGGTTGGTGGGTTCGTCGAGGACGACGAGGTCGCCGGCGCGCACGGGGGCGAGGACGCGTGCCAGGAACACGCGCGTCCGTTGGCCGCCGGAGAGGGAAGTCATGGGCTGGTCGAGGAGCGCGTCGTCGAGGCCGAGTTCTGCGGCGTATGGGTTCTTGTCGGCGGTCCGCCCGGTCGAGGTGGCGGCGCGGATCGCTTGCTGGACCTCGCCGTAGCGTTCGAGGACGGCTTGGTACCCGTCGGTCTCGTAGAGCGCGGGGTCGGCGATGCGTGCTTCGAGTTCGGCCAACTCGGTCGCGAGCGGCGCGGGCGCAGGCGCGGCCGCAGCCAGGACGTCGCGGACCGTGGAGGTTTCGGGGAAGCTCGGGTGCTGGTCGAAGAAGTGGGCGCGCGTGTCGGGCGCCAATTCGAGTGTGCCGTGGTCGGGGCGTTCGCGGCCGGCCAGGATGCGGAGGAGCGTGCTCTTGCCGGCGCCGTTTCCGCCGACGATGGCCACGTGGTCGCCGGCTTCGACCTGGAAGGAGGCGTCCTCAAAGAGGCGGCGGCCGCCAAAGGCCTTGTCGAGGCCTTGGGCGCGCGCGGCGGGCGGGGGCACGGGCTGGCGCGAAGCGGTCCTTTGCTATCACCTTGGCGGCGGACGTTTTTGGTTTCGTTTGGGGTCCGCGGAAATTTGAGGACCCAGGGTCTTGCATTTCGGCGGGTGACCCAGCACCCCATGTGCCCAGCCGCTAAGCCGTTTCAGTGGTGGAAAGGGCCGCAGACGAAGAAAAGGAAGATGTCTAACCACTCGGTCCGGTCGACGGGCGCCCCTCGACAGAGTCTTGAGGCCGTGCGGGGCTGACGTCGATCGTTAGCGAGCCCAGGGTCTCATTATTTCTGTCTTGATTAGGAAAAGGACTATGGCGCCCCGTGGAATCCATAGTTCGGGCCCGGGGAGGAAACGATGATTGGGCAAGACACCACGTTGGTGCTAGGTGCGGGTGGCAGCGCGCCCTATGATTTTCCGTCAGGCCAGACTCTCCTTGACGAAGTAATCGCCACGTTCTCTTCGGGTAACAATGAGAAGATGAGATTTCTGGAGCAATTAGGACACACCCGTCAGGATATTGAAGGGTTTGCGCAGGCCCTACGCCTGTCGGGGAAAGGCTCTGTTGATGCATTCCTGGAACATCGGAGCGACATGATTGCCATCGGGAAAGCGGCAATTGCCGCCTGCCTTATCCCCTATGAGATTGAGGCGCGGTTTTCACAATCCAAGGCGAATTGGTACAGCTGGCTATACGCGGCCTTGAACGCGGCTCCGGACAAATTTTCTGAGAATCGGCTCAGAATTGTCACATTCAATTATGATCGATCGCTGGAGCACTACCTTTTCAACTGCTTGACGCACTCGTACAACTTGAAACCGGATGAGGCCGCGGATCTTGTCCAATCCATTCCCCTCCTTCACATACATGGAAAATTGGGCAGGCTGCCCTGGCAGTCCGGAGATGGGGGTTCGCGCGAATACAATGGCCATTTGTCACCCCAAATGATTCAAACGGCGCGGGACTCAATTCAAGTGCTTCACGAAGGACGCTATGACGACCCCACGCTGGAGGCGGCCCAAGCCCACATCCGCAGTTCGAAACGAGTTGTCTTCGTAGGTTTCGGTTACCACGCCGGAAACCTGGACCGCTTGCGCGTCAATTCGGAATCCAATTTCGAATATGTTGGTGGATCAGGGTTCGGTCTAACGCGCCTAGAACAACAAAAAGCCGAGCGGCGGCTACCCAAGAAGTTTGACTGGGGACACGGTACGTGGGGCGCCCTTGAGTTCCTAAGGAATCGGGTTGATGTCGAATAATCGCTGATTTCGCTCCGCGAACGATGGTGCATGAAAGCGACTGCTCGCTAACATCTCGTTCCAACCGACCGCTCGGCTTCGCCTCGCGGCGACTGAACTCGGCCGTTAGATGACCTATGAGAATTCTTGACATAGACCTTGACTTGTTTGTTAACGAACCAGCCTACTGGAAACCCCCAGGCCAGCGCCTACGTGCGGACGAATACGTGCCGTGGACCGAGGCCATGTTGCGGGGCTTTCTGGAAAAGCAATGCGGGCTCAGCCGCGCCAACCCCATCCCCGGAAAAGTGGTCGAAGGTCACCACGAAGCCTTCCTGATATGGCGGGATCTGGTTGGCCAGGGTCGGCTGCAAACGCCGTTTGAAGTGGTGCACGCCGACTCCCATGCGGACCTAGGTATGGGTGATGCTGGATGGTATTTTTTGATGGCCGAACATCTGCACCTTCCTTTGCATCAGCGAGCGAATCCTCCGATCGGGGCGGGCGAGATGAACGACGGTAACTTCTTGGCTTACGCGCTTGCATGTCGGTGGATTAGCAGGCTTACATACGTCCACCACCCAAACGGCGGGGACGATCTGCTCGCATTTCACTTCAAGGACTTTGATCCTAAGACCATGATTCTCGAACTGAAGGCGTGCGACCGACAACAACTCGACCGATGGCAACTCGACTGGCGGCCAAGGAGGCCAACATATGAGGCCTTAGGCGTCAAGGCCACGGAGCCTCCCATACCCTTCGAGATGGTGGCCAGCCCGAAGTTCAAATCGAGTGAGCCATTTGATCTGTTGGTATTGGCCCGGTCGCCAGAATTCACGCCGGTGGCGTCCGACGCACTCGTTCCCGTAATCGAAGAATTCATGCAGTCCATCTAACATGTCGTTTCACCCGACCGCCCGACTGCGGTCGCGGCGGGTGAACGTTGCCGTCAGCCGTTAGGTGCATCAATGCTCGCAAATACCGTCGTTCAGATTGCAGCCGCCTCCCTGGGTATCGTTGGCTCTCTCTTTTTTGCTATTGGAATCATTCGCCAAAGCGTCAGCGCGATGGCCAAGATCTCCGGGACTTACTACGATTGGAACCCCCACATGATCAAGGCGATGGCGGCCCATAAGGCCGATTACATGCTCGGCGGGAGGATATAGCACGTCTCTTAGGCCAAAATGCAGGCAGTGTGTTCTGTGAGGTGATTCGATGACACGGACCGAACTCCGCTCCATCTGGTTTTGGGCAGCCATCGTCGTTCTCATCGTCGTCGCATTGTTCGTTCTCGCGGTTTGGCAGGGGTGGCTCACCGGCGAGGCGCTCGTCATAAGCGTCGTTGGTTCACTCATCGGGGTCGTGACTGGCATTCCGATTGGCCGCGCCATGACGGAGGAGGTCGAAAAAAGGCAACGCGAGGCAATCAGAGCGGAGCACCGGCGCTGGTTATTGGATGCTTTGACCAGGATCCAAGAGGTCGTCCAGCGGAATCAGCGCTGGGTTGAAGAGGATGTGGACGCACTCCAGTCTGGGGACTCTTACCTGGTCTCCAGGATCGAGCTCGAGGTATGGAACGTTTACAAATCCGATTTGCTGGCCCGTGGAACCCCATTGAAGCTCCTGGACCGCTTAACCCAGTACTTCCAGAATGCAATGAAGTACACTCGCTGGTTAGACTTGCATATCAATTCGTCCATCGAGGCGCAAGTGATTGGTCATCCAAAGAACGAGCAAATCCGTAACAAAAGCCGCGAGATCCTCTTGAACTTCTCGCCGCAATTGCTGGCCGACGGGACGGAACTGCTTGTTGCGATAGATTCACATCGAGGGGCTTCGGATGAATCGCGTATGCAGAAGTAGGCCGCAAGTTGAACATTTGGACGTCAGGGTTTGCCCGTCGGATAACAAGTCGCTCGACCCGACCGCTCGGTTTTGCTTCGCGGCGGGTGAACTCCGCCGTTATCCGCGGTGACCATAATGGCCGATGGAAAGGCAGGGGAAGTGCACGAAATCGAGCAACTCCGGTTGGGAATGATCATGGGCGCCGGCCCTAAGCTGAAGCGAGGCCTAACGGCGGTTCCGCCGAAAACGCTACGCGACGGATCGACCGACGACCTCGGAGCTTTCAGCGGGCAGGTGGTCGCCGTACTCGAAGCGGACTTGGATACAGTTCTCAGTCACAAATTGCAAGAGCCAACTCGGCAGGCTCTGGTTAGCTTTGTTGGGTTGCTACTTCGTGCGGCCGAGAATGACGCACTTGCAACGCGAACAATGGCGCGTCTTTACTCGGCGGGCGTCCGCTCCGATCCGGCCTTCACGGACCCAAAAGTCCGGGAGCACCCGGACGCCCTCTCAGGGATGGGTCTGGAGCAGTGGTTGCCGGACTGGTCCAGGCGCGTCCACAACGAGGAAGCGGATGCCTTGGATCAATTTGCCTTCGTCCACGCCGTACTGGAGGGACGCGTGCGACCGCTGCTCCTCGCGCTGCCGGTCCTGGCCGACATCGCGGCAGGGGCGATTCAGGCCGAATTGGGCCAGGAGGGGTTGCGGCATCTCCACGAGGGCATCCAGGCGGCGTACTACAGGTCCGGGCAGGACGACCACTATGTGGATTACGACGGAAAGCTGCTGGGACGGAAGGTCTGGAAACTGAAAGACTTCGAGTCTGCCCGATCGGAGCTGCGGGCCCTCACGGACGACACGCCCCTGGAACCGCGGGAGAAGGCAGGTCTTCAGGCCCTGCGGAAGCACCTGCACCAAAACTCTTTGCACCCGGAACTCCGAGATGATAGATCGCCAGGCGGCGTCAACTACAACGAGATTCGCCACGCCGTGGCGCACCTCAACCTCAGCCTCACCGACGGGCAAGTGCACCTGGGCCGCGGCCTGGTGATGGCCGAGTGGCTGGGCGGCAAGAGCAACGTGCCGTTGCAGGCATTCAACGCCGAGGCGCGCCTCGAGGTCGTCGAAGAGGCTTGGGACCTCTTTGCCCTCTCGTGGGCTTGCGAACTGGCGGCCAACCTCGTAGACTGGTGGCTTTCCTGCACGCTCCTCAAGGACGTGCCGTATCCGTCTGGCAACGGTCCGCACGCGGCCCAAAAGGTGGACGGCTACAGAGGGCGGGCCACAACCATGTTGGCAGCGATTGCTGCGAGCGCCGGAGGCCTTGATTGAGTGCGCCGCGGATAACATGTCGGTCCAGCCGACCGCTCGGCTTCGCCTCGCGGCGGGTGAACTCCAACGTTAGGCGGCGTTGCCGCGGGGTCCTTCGTGCTCGACGGCAGACCGGCGCAACCGTGCTTTCACCCTCCCTGCGGCGCTTTTCAAGTTGCCAATGGATAGGGGCTGCCAAATGCTTGACGAGTTGTGCCAGCCGCTGCCATGGGATGGGATGCTCGAGCTAGAAGACCAAATGTCAATCTTTGCCATATTTCCGGGATTTTTCCTTGCCCTGGCCATCGCGTGGCTCGCGGCCAAGCGGCACGATGCTGCGGCGTTCGCAGGGATTTTGGCAGCATATGTTGCCGGTTGGTTCGTGGTCTTCGTGTCGGGCTTGGCAATGAGCGAGGTTTTGCTGACAGATGGTGCGTTTGGCGTGACCAAATGGGCAGCAGATGACTGGCAGGCACCGCAGATCCTGGCGCCCGTCTTGGAAGAGCCTATGAAATTCCTAGGGGGTTTCTTCCTGATTGCAGCGGGGGCCAAGTTCAATCAACGCAAGAATGGACAATACGCGAGGTTCATGCCTGTTGCCGCCCGCCACTTTGCCCTAATCGGGTTTGGCGTTGGTTTAGGATTTGCCGGACTTGAAACCCTGTACGGATACGCGCTGCCGTTCGCGGAGGCCCACGGGAGCGCTGCAGGCGAGTGCCTTGCGAGGCTGCGCGTTGGAACTGCGTTAGATCATGGGTCCTATGCTGGAATCACCATGGTTGGATGGTATCTTGCCAAGCTAACCGGCAGGGCTCGGTGGGTTGCAATCTCGTTCGGGTGCGCTATCCTGTCTCATTCCATGCATAACGCGTTGACGGAATTCAACTTTTTGCTTCTCGTTTATCCCCTGTTCAATGTTCTGATGTTCTTTGTATTCTGGAGTTTCGCCAAAGCAGTTGAGCAAAAGAAGCGGGACGAAGTCCCGGACGGAGGAATGCGATCACCCCATGATTTCGATTGGGATTCCGCCGACCGAGGTGGTCCAGCACGCCGGGTACCGCCAAAGCAAAGGCTCCGGCGACCATGATTGACTTCGTTACTCCTCTCGGCCTTGAACAGCAGTCTCAACGCTCGGAGCGCGAAGGCTTCTCTGGGCTCCTGGACGCCGGCCGCCGACGGAGCGAGCCGCCTAACAAGTCACTCGACGCGACCGCTCGCTGCGCTCGCCTACGCGCTCCGCGACCGGCGGGTCAGTTCGATCGTTAGCGGCTTTGCCGTTTTGGGCCCACCAGTTCGCCTCATTCGCGCCACTAACCCACTATTACAACTTCCTTGGCAGGATTGTCCAGGTAGCCGAGCGATTCCAGGCACCCAATGCAAGCGGCATTGGGCGACTCAACTCCAAATTTCGAATGCTTCGTGCCTTCAACGGCAATGAGGTCCTTGCCTCGATTGGCGTGTCTTGCGTCGGGCCGAACCCATAGGTTGCGAAGGACGGGCAATTCGTAGTTCCTCGCGTGCTCGTTCCAGGTAGAGAATCCGACGAGGGTGCCATCGCGGACTGCGGCATATAGGCGCAATCTTCCCGATTTCCAATCGTCAAGTGGACCAAGAACGTTGAACGCACTGTAATCTTCTCTAGCATCAAGAAATAACTCATGCACTGCCTGCCAAGGCACTTCCTTAGTTTCGATCCGCCAGATGCCATCCGCCATGTCAATCAATCCGACATGGGAGGGCTCAACGAAATATTTGCATCGCGGACATTGAAGCAAATCCATGAAGCGCGAGGCCGGTTCGTCCCCAATTTCAAGGGTGCAGTTCGGACAGGCATACACTTCGATGGGTAGGCCCGCGGTGCGGCTGGCGACGGTCTTCACGGGCACTGGGGGCCGTCCAACGTATCGCGTCATCATTTGCCGCATTCGTCTTTACCCTTTCAGCTTTGCTAGCTTCCGGCCGCCTTTCCGAACACGCCGTCGCCCCTTACGAACGCTGGACCGGCACTGCTTTCCGTTCCAGGCGACTTGCCCGCAACCGCCGCTAACAAGTCGTTTCACCCGACCCCTCGCCCCCTCGGGGCGGGTGAACTCCACCGTTCGGCCCCCGCCATCTGCCACCGCCCGCCGCGTAGGGCGCCCGCGAACAGTCGATGGAAAAGTATCCGGCCGAGGGCAACGGTTTCAAACCCCGCCGCCGTGGGTCAAACCGAGTTGACCCCCGGCGAATCCTCACACCCGCCATTGGTCTTGGCGAGCGCATCCCCGCGGCGGGCAGGCTTCCTAGCAGAGCTTGGATTATCGTTCATGGTCGTTCCGCCGCGGGTCGACGAAGGCGGAACGGGCCAGACCGACCCCGACACGCTCGTGAGGGAGCTTGCGAAGGCCAAAGCTGCCGACGTGGCCAGGCGCGCGCCGAGGGGGGTATTCGTGTTGGCCGCCGACACGCTGATCGACCTGGATGGCCGCTCCGTCGGCAAGCCCGAGGACGCGGCCGACGCCCGACGGATTCTCCAAGCGTTGTCGGGCCGGTGGCATCGGGTCCTCACCGGCATCGCTGTATTCGCACCGGACGGCCGGAGATTTTTCTCCGTAGCCGCCACGCGGGTGGAATTTGGTGCCGTCACGGTAGCCCAGATTGACGCGTACGTCGCGACCGGTGAGCCGCTCGACAAGGCCGGCGCATACGGGATCCAAAGCCTCCCGGCGGGGTGGGTGCGGACCGTGGAAGGTGACGTCGATAACGTCGTCGGGCTCCCGGTGCCCGCGACGCTCCGTCTCCTGCAGGCCGCGGGTTATCCGTTACCGCCGCACCTGAAGGTTTCATAAACGAGGGCCTCCTGGAGCGTGACGTCGCGATGACCCGCCTCCTTCGCCCCCTCCGACTTGGCGGCGTCACGTTGCCCAACAACCTCGTCCTCAGCCCCATGGCCGGCTACACCGACCTGCCGTTCCGGATCCTGTGCCGGCGACACGGTGCCGGCCTGGTCTCGTCGGAGATGGTGGCCGCCGAAAGCATCGAGCGCGGCGTGGCCCAGCACCTGGTCCGGATGCGCACGGCGCCGGAGGAACGGCCTACGAGCATCCAGATCTTCGGCGCCGACCCGGCGACCGTGGCCGCCGCGGCGCGCGCGGCGGAAGCCCACTGCGATGTTCTCGGGTTCAACATGGGGTGCCCCGCCTACCAGATCAAGGCCCAAGGCTGCGGAGCGGCCCTCCTGGACCGGCCCGAGCTCGCCCAACGCCTCGTGGCGAGCATCAAGGGCGCGTCCGACCTTCCGCTCCTCGTCAAGGTGCGCGCCGGCACCACGTCGAGCCGGGACGCGGTCGCGTTCGCGCAGGGCCTCGAACGGGCGGGCGCGGACGGACTCATCGTCCACGGGCGCACGGCGGCCCAAGGGTACAGCGGCCGCGCCGACTGGTCGCTCATCGCGCGCGTCAAGGAGGCGGTCGCGATCCCGGTGGTCGGCAACGGCGACATTGTCGATGGGCCATCGGCGGACACGGCCCTTCGCGAAAGCGGAGCGGATGGACTCGCGCTAGGCCGGGCCACGCTTGGGGACCCGCGCATCTTCGCGCGCATCGCCCACTTCCTCGAGACAGGGGAGGCTCTTCCCGCACCGACGACCGCGGAACGGGTCGAGGACTTCTTCTTCTACCTCGACCGGGCCGAAGACGTCGGCCTCAACACGCCCCACATTCTGCAGCAGGCGCAGCGCTTCACGCGCGGCGTCCGGGGCGCCGCTGAGATCCGCACCCGGTTACACGGCGCCGCCACGTCCCACGCGGCGATCCGCGCCGAGTTCGAGGCGCTGCGGGCCGCGTGAAGCCGGAAAAGCTCTGCTCGTCCTTCTCCTGTTGGGAACCTAGTTGCCGAGGGTCACGAACGCGCCCCCGACGATCGAGTCGCCCTCGATCTGTCCGCCGCAGGTGTCGTCGACGACCTCGTCGTTGCGTTGGAGACCCACGATGAAGTTCGACTCGACGTAGTACCACACCGAGTACGCGCATTCGGGTTGGCAGTAGTCGGTGTCGATGTAGTTGTTAAGAATCTTGATTTCGGGCGAGCTGGTGCTCGGCGAACATTCGGCGGCCCACGCGTTGGGCGTCGAAGCGATCAGCAGGACGAGGGCGGGCGTCACGAGGACGGAGCGGCGCATGCTCCCCCGCGTGCAGGACCACCTATTTTCCGGTTGCGTCCGCTTCGCGCATACGCGCGGCGCCGGTCGCTTGTGGTCCGCCGCATTGCGGTACCGGCGCCGGTCGGCACAACGCTCATGGCGAGAGCACGGCGCGCTCGAGTTCCGCGAATGTATCGGCGACGACTTGGACCCGACCATGGGCGACGGTCCGCAGCCTTCCAGGTTCAGCCGGCTGGTCAAACTGAAGGCCAACGAGACGGTGTTCTTCTCGTACATCGTCTACAAGTCCCGCGCGCACCGGGACCGGGTCAACGCGAAGGTGATGAAGGACCCGCGCATCGCCCAGATGGACGTCAAGGACATGCCGTTCGACGTGAAACGCATGGCGTACGGCGGGTTCAAGCCCCTCGTGGAACTTTAGCCGGGCGCCGGTCATCCTCACTGGGCCGCCGGAGCGGTTGCTTCGAGGCGCCCGACTTCGACCGGGCCCGGAGGCGTCGCCTTCTGGCCGGAAATCTCGCCCAGCCATCGTGCGCCTTCGGGCGTGGTGACCAGGAGCCGGGTTGTTCCAATCCGGTCGGCGGCCAGCAGGCCTTCGCCGGCGAGCAACGCCGATTGCTTCCGGATGGCGCGTTCCGTGACGCCGATCCGGTCCGCGGCCTGGGCGACCGTGACACCACCGGCGGCGGCCAGCGCGAGGAGTGCGCGGGCGCTTGCGCCGCGCAGTCGCGCGCGCACGCGGCGGGTCGCCACGGGGGAATCGGTGGGGAAGAGGAGGCCCGCGTGCCCGTGACGTTCGATTCGCACGTAGCCCTCGCGGCGGAGGACCCGGACGTGGTGGAGCACGGCGTTGAGGCTGCAGCCGAGTTCTTCGGCGATGGCGGATGCGAGGATGCCGGGTCGTTCGCGGACGGCGCTCAAGAGCGCGGCGCGGACGGGGTGGCGCAGGTCGCGTTCTTTGCGGAACCGGTGGAAAAGGGCGAGGGCCGCGGCGGCCAGGCCGAGTCCGGCCCAGGTGGCGGGCTCGTCGATGGCGTCCTGGGCTTGGCGCCAGAGGGCGGCCCCTGGGACGTCGTCGAGGTCGGCGGCGTTGGCTTGGTCCTCGGCAATGTGAGGATTGCATGCATCCGAATCGGAGCACGCGGTCAGGGCGGGGTGGCCCCCGCCGAGTCCGGCCGCCTCGGGGTCGGCGGCGCCGTCCTCGGCCGCTAGCCCGGAAGAGCCGGGCGCGCCTCCACTGACGAGCGACCCGTCGCCGCCGGCGGCGCCCAAATCCGCTTCGTCCCCTTGGAGGTCGAGTTGATCGGTCCCCTCGGGGGAAGTTTGGAGGCCGGCTCCTTCGGCGCCTGTTTCGGCCCCGGCGGACGGGGGTGAAGACGTGGGTTCGGCGTCGCTCTCGAGTGCTTGGGGCGGTGCGGAGGCGTCGACCGTGGGTGGGGAAGAGGGCTCTGATTCGAGGCTCGGGGATGGACCGTCTTGTGCGCTTCCAGGCAGGGCGAGGCCGGAGAGGGCCACGAACGCGCCCAACGCAAGGTGGCCCCAGCGCATGATGAGGGTCTCCTGGGCTGGGGGAGTATTAGGCTTCTTTCGATGAATCTTCAAGTAATGACGGGTCCGGCGGCGGTTTTTCGGGATTGGTTCCGGTAGCAGGTTCTCTGATGGTTCGCGGGATGGTATATGAACACCCGCAGGGGGACCTGGCCTTCGACCGGTCGGGCGTGCGGCGGTTAGCTCGCCTCGACCCGGATGTCGTCGATGAAGACGCCGTCGTCTTGCAACGGGTCGCCCTGGCTTCCGAAGCGGAACCTCAGCTGGACGAGGTGGTCGTCGGCGTCGGCATGCGGGCTCAGGGACTTGATGGATTCCTGCCACCCGTGGTCGTCGCAGAAGTAGTCGATCTGGTGCCAGGCGTCGGACGGGTCGGCGCGCACGTCGACGGCGAGGAAGTCTTCGTTGCCCCAGCCGCAGGCGTCGCCGGCCTCGAGGGCCGACCACGACCGGTACCGGAGCTTCGGCGCGGCTGCGTCGGCGAGGTCGATGAAGGGCGACGTGAACCAGTCGTTCTCGTTCTGCCCGTACCCGTTGCCCATCGTGGTGCAGCCGCTGAGGGCCATGGCGCGGTAGCCGTTCTGCGCCTGGCAATTCGTGTTCACGTTCTTGTCGCGAAGGGTCCACGTGGTCGCGTACGTGCCGCTTCCACCCTGGTCTTGCGCGTACCAGCAGGACTGGCCGGCGGTCCCGGGTTCGAAGTCTTGCAGGGCATCGAGGCTCATGCGGCAGGTGGCGGGGACGGTCGCCGTCTCGGAGTGGAACGGGGCGGGGGGGCGCCCGGTGGCCTCGCGCACGGTGAGTCGGACCGTGTATTCGCCGGCCGCTGCGTAACCGTGCACGAGCTTTTCTTGGGCGCTGTGGTTGCCGGGGCCGACGTCGCCAAAGTCCCATTCGTACAGGAGCTCGTCCCCGTCGAGGTCCTCGGATTGGCCGGCGTCGAAGGGAACGTTCATGGATCCCGGCGTCCAGAGGATGACGGCCTTGGGGGGGTTGTCCTGGTATCCCAGGGGCTTGGCGGGGATGACGGGGGGGATGGCCAGGTCGTCGACGCTCAGGAGTGCGCCGAGGCCGGTGGGCAAGAGGTTCGTGGTCACATGGACCCGCAGCGGCTCCGTGCTGTAGACGATGCAGGCGACTTCGCGCTTGCCGTCGCCCACCGAGTGCCAGCCTGACAGGTTCGTCATCGAGCCGCCGTCGTGCCCAGCGAGGGCTGCGTCGCTGCACCGGGTCACGTCGCGGCTGGCCGTGAGGCGGACGTCGACTGAGGTTTGGCCTGGATCCACGTGGACGCGGCTGGCCGGGGTCGAGACGAAGAGGCGGGGTGGGGCAATGCCGACCTTGACGCAGAGGACCTCTTGGCCTCCCGCGCGGATTCCTTGTTGTAGGATCCAGGGCGACGGGTCGGCGCCCGTGGGGTCGGGGAGGGCGGCTTGGGCGGGGCATTGGGGTGCCGTCGTATGGGTCAGGACCGTGACGGGGCCGTTCTCGATTCGCTCGGGCAGTTCGACGGTTTGCGGTTCGCCGACCCTCTCCGTTACCGTAACCTGCAGGTCCGCAGGGTAGGTGTCGAACCCGATCTTGCCTGGGTTCCGCGGGGCTTTTGCGTAGTCTCCTTCGAGAAGAAGGTGATCGGCGCCCGGGCCGTTGATGAGGGCCGAGACGTGCGTGCCTTCCACCGTCACGGTCACGTCGTACGGGGCCTCGGGCCGGAGGGCGACGGCGGCGGACCTCGTCGCGCCGCCCGGCAAGTGCAGGCTGATCCGGCCGGGGTTGGGTTCAAGGGGTCCCGAGGTTCCTTGGGGCCCATTGAGGGTGTCGAACTCGAGCCGGTAGGCGCGACTTTGGTCGGCGTCGGCGTAGAGGAGGGACGCCGAGGCGCGCAGCGTGGCCGGCGGCACGGTCTGGTCGCCGCCCACCGGTGGCGTGGTTTGGGCGGGCGTGCAGGTCCTCGGCGCGCCCTCGAGGGGTGGCGCGCACGCGGGGGGGACCGTCGTGGGGGGGACGAGCAGGGGCAGAGGGACCGTCACGGCGTCGGTGTCGACGGGGTGCACCATCCGCATCCGGGCCGTGATGGCGTAGTCGTCGTAGGGGAGCGACCGGTAGACGCGGCTCGCCAGGCCGTGCGTGGCTGCGTAGGCGTGGGTTCCTGCCTCTCCGACGACTTTCCAGTCCTTGACGAGCGTGGGGCCGACGGGGTTGACCTGGCTCACCTCCGTCCATCCCGCGGGTGGCTGCCCGGCGGGCGTGCCTTCGAAGCTGTGGATGAAGACGTCCATCGAGGCGGTGTTGTTGGCCTCGCTGTATTCCTTGAACTGGCCCAGCGGGTCTACGGTGGCCGTGATTCGGTGGGCGCCCTCCTCGGTCGGCGTCCAGACTTGCGTGAGTTCGACCACGTCGTTGTGGTCGAACGTGAGGGATCCGATTCCCAAGGGGAGGTCCACGACCGCTCCCGTGTCCTGGTTGAGGACGCCGAGATGGACAGTGGGACGACCGGCCACGGGACCCACGTTCCGCACGTAGACGGACACGGCCGAAGGTTGGCCTAGGCGGGGCGCAGGCTCGACGCGGATGTCCCCCTCCAGGATGGCGAAGTCGGGAGCCCGGACGAGGAGTTTGGCCGCCATCTCGTTGGCTTCGTCCGCTTCGGTAATCGCTTGGCCGGCATCCGCCGTGGCGTTGAGCGAGCGGTAACCGGGCACGTGGGGTAGCCACGCCTGGTGGAGGACGGCCGTGACGGCCTGTGGCGGCAGGCCCGGTTTGCCGGGGCCGAGCCCGTCCTGGGGGGTCACCACCTGCTCGCCGAACACCGCCCCGTTTTCGGAAAAGTGCACGAGGAAGCTTCCTTTGGCGGGCGCGTCGCCCACGTTTCGCACCCGGAACGCGGCGTCGACCTCCACGTCGACGCAGATGGCGGAGGCCGCCATGTCGTCGGGGCAGGTGGAGGTGGTGGAGAGGTCGGCCCGCTCGATCCGAAGGTCGGGGGCGGCCACCGAAACCTCGCGGTCACGGACGTTGTTGTCGTCATCGACTTCGTTGACGATGTCCGTCGGGTCCACCGTGGCGCGCAGCGTCTGGGGCCCGGGAATGGCGGGAGTCCAGGGGAAGGTCGCCTCGTAGGAGGAGCCCGGGGAAAGGCCGGAAGGGACCGTTTGGCTGAGGTCGAGGT
Organism: uncultured Halobacteriales archaeon; assembly: GCA_964451065.1. Lineage (GTDB taxonomy): Archaea > Thermoplasmatota > E2 > JACPAO01 > JACPAO01 > CAYVGY01. The sequence goes on along the minus strand of CAYVGY010000012.1, from coordinate 6,492 downwards.
CGGGCGCGTGTTCGAGTTGGAGGAGGAACGCGGAGTCGGCGGAGATCGCGCCTTCGTTTCTCACGTTGACGGTGACCGTCGCAGGTTCGCCCAGGATGGGGGGGTTCGGCGAGACCTCGATCGCGTCGACCAAGAGTTCTGGCAAGTCCGCGTTGATGTATTGGTCGGCGACGTTGTTGTCCTCGATGCGCTCCGCGACGGCGTCTTGCGGGTCCGCGCGAACGTGGACCGTGTGCCGGCCGTCGTCGGGTAGTTCCCAGACGCAATCCGGCGTCGCGATCGAGGACCAGGCGTCCACGGTAATCGTCGTCGCGCAGTCGTCGGTCGTGGCGCCGTCGAAACGGAACGAGACGAGGGCGTTCTGTTCGCGGTGGTCCCCTTCGTTGTGGATGGTGACCCGGACGGTCACGGTCGAGCCCGCGGTGGTGCCGCTTTGCAGGATTCGGATGTCGTCGGGTTTGAGCGTCAGGTCGGCGGCCCGAACCGTGAACGCGGCTTGCCCGTCGGCGGGCCACCGGTTGTTCGCCTCGTCGGTCTCGATGACGGTGCGGCCGGAGTCCACGAGGGCGCTCACGGGGATGGATCCGAAGCGGTCGGGCGTCCAGGCGATGGGAATGGTTTGAGGCGCATCCTTGGCGAGACTGGCCGGTACGTTGGCGGTCCCGCGGGCGGGCTGGGTTTCGGGACCATCGAAGAACGCGACGGTGAAGCCGGCTTGGGCCTTGCTCTCGCCGACGTTCTCGATCTGGATGTTGACGGTGGCGGGCTGGCCCAAGACCGGGTCGGGTCCTTGGGCGGGGTCGTTGGCGGTCGAGGAGGCGGCGAGGATGACGAGGTCTTCCCCGTGCACGTAGACGCCGTGCACCTTGCGTTCGTTGTTGTCCTCGGCCAGCTCGTCCATCTGATGGTCGGGATCGAGGCGTAGCGTGAGCGAACGCGTCGCGTCCGAGGGGACGGTCGGCGTCCACAGGACGTAGGCCGTCTTGTCGGGCGCCCCAGGTCGCAGGGGCGAGTCGAAATTGATCGTCGTCGAGGCTTCTTCTCCGGCCGTAGTGGTGAGGCGCGTCTCGAACGAGGATACGGTGGGGCAGGGGCCGGTGGCCGCGCAGGGCGTGCCTTGGTTGCGCACCTTGAACCAGGCCTTGACGGGTTGGCCGAGGACCGGTTCGCGGTCCAACCACAAATCCGTGATCTTGAGGTCGGGCAACACGGGCTCGAAGACCTTCACGACGCCGTGGCCCATTCCGCCGGTGTCGAACGAACCTTCGCTGGGCTTGCCGACGCCGGCGGAGGCGACGATCTCGCAACGACCGTCGTCGCCGTCCACGTCCGCGATGGCGAGGCCCGTGGGCATGTCGAGGTCGATGGGGACGCGCCAGAGTTCCTCGAGGCCGTCCTCGAAGACGTCGTACACGACCAGGTGGGAGAACCGGTTCTGCCCGTCGTCGGTGCCGTTCTCGAGGATGGCGAGGTTGGGTCGGTGGTCGTTGTCGAGGTCAGCGACGAGCGCGCGTGGGAAGCCGGCGTGAACGTCGGCGCCGGGGGGCGCAAGGTTCCATCGCTCGTTCAGCGTGTGCGCATCCAAGGCGACGATGCGCGTGCTGGGCACGGCGGACGAGGGCCCCATGCGGGTCTCCTCGCTGTCGACGATGAACAAGAGGAGGTCGACCGGGTTGGGGGGCGTGTCGTTGTCCGTCGTCTGGACGACGAGGGGAGGCACACCCAGCAGCCCGTCGATCTCGGCGGTGGGGGATTGCGCCGGCGGGTCCTGGGCGCGAAGAAGCGTCACGTTCGTCGACCGCCAGGGCTCATAGTTGTCGTCGCGGTCTTCGATCCACGTGACGACGGACGTGTACTCGCCTTGGCCGTCGGGTCCTAGCAACACGGGGATTGTGGCGGGGATGCCGGGGGACCGCCAAGCCCAGTCCTGGGCGCCGTTGGCTGGCTGGAACGCCACGACGTCGCGCCCCTTGGCGCTCGCGTCGCTCACGGTCCCGTTCGTCTGCGTGTCGGGGGTGGGCGGGAAGCCGATGCCGTAAGTGACTTCGACGTTTCCATCAGCGTCGATGTCGGCCACGGCGGGTAGGCTCACGGTCATGTTGGTGGCGTCGCGCTGCCATCCGACCCGCGGGTTGTCTGCGTGGGAGCGCCATTGCAATCCGTAGACGCGGTGGACGATGCTGGCGAATTGGGTGTTGAAGGTTGGGCCGAGTTCGATGTCGGCCAGGATGAGGGGGAATACCAATTCGTTGCCGGCGTCGTCGTTGGATTCGGTGATGAACGGGGGGAGCGTCACGACCTCGGATTTGGTCGCGTTGTCAGCGTCGCCCAGCGGTGAGTCGAGGGCGTAGCTCTTGGCAGGGGAGGAATAGGGGTCCTGGAAGAATTTCATGGAGGAACCGGTCTTGAAGAGGCCCAGGAAGTCGCCGACGAAGAGGGCCAGCTCGGCCCTTTTCTGCGGGTTGGCGTGCTCGAGTTCGCCGATGGCGGGGCTGGAGAACATGATCTTGCCGCCGCCGGCCTGCCACGGGTCCACATCGAGCCGTCCGGTGGTGCCGTTGAGGATGACGAGTTTTGAATCGATGGTCGACTCGAGGAGGTTGTCGGTGTAGATCTCGGCGTAATTGGCGGCGAAGACGACCTCCGGGACGCCGTCCGCGTCGATGTCGGCCACGTAGGGGGCCAGTGGCTGGTAGCCGACCTCGTCCGGGTCCGGGGGCGTCATGTTGTATTCCCACTTCTTGGCCACATGGCTCGCGCCCGGACCCCCCGGGCCCGGGAAGGCGCCGACGCAGGGCAAGGAGCCTTGGTTGAGGGGGCCGCCGAGGGGGTGGATGAAGTCCGTGGCCCGGGCGGACCAGGGTTCGGCGTCGGCGAGACCTGCGACCCCCAGCATGACAAGCATGGAGGCGCCGAGGAGAAAGAGCGTGGGGCGGAGCGGGACCCCACGCGCGGGGGAGGGCCGGAGGTGGCTCCGGGGCCGGGGCCGGGGGCGGTGCAGGGTGTTCGCCCGCGTTCGATCGTCAAGCCATCCGGGAGCCTTGCAGGAACGCATGGGATCCGCTCCGTTGGCCTACCGTTTGGCGCCCGGTCCGGCATAAGGAGTGTTTCAGTTGGGGTTCCGCTTCGCTCCGGCGGCCTCACCAACAGTTAACCAAAGAGTTAAATAACGTGGGCGCTTAACGGTTAACCAGATGGTTAAGGAACGTCGCGTGGACCTCGACGCCGTCTTCGCGGCCCTGGCGCACCCCATCCGGCGCGCCATGATCGAGCGCCTCTCGGAAGGGGACTGCACGGTGGGCGACCTCGCCCAGCCGCACCACGTGAGCTCGCCCGCCATCTCCAAGCACCTGCGCGTGCTCCAAGAGGCGGGCCTCCTCGACCAGACCCCGGACGGCCGTGTCCGACGCTGCGCCCTCAAGGCCACGCCCTTGTCCGCCGCGTTCTCGTGGATCGTCCAATACCGCCTGTTCTGGGAGGCGACCCTCGACGCCTTGGCCAAGAAGCTCGAAGCAAAGGAGACGTGAGAACCATGCCCAGCGCAAAGACCACCACCACGAAGCCAGAGACCACGAGCCTGCGCCTGACGCGCGTCATCAAGGCGCCGGCCGAACGCATCTACAAAGCCTTCCTCGACCCCGACGCCCTCGCGAAATGGATCCCGCCCCACGGCTTTACGGGACACGTCCACCAGATGGACGCGCGCGTGGGCGGCTCCTACCGGATGAGTTTCTCGACGATCACCCGAAGCTGGACCCAGTTCTTCGGCGGCAAGTACCTCGAGCTCAAGCCCTTCGAGCGCATCGTCCACACCGACAAGTTCGAAGGCGACGACCCGGCTTTCCAGGGCGAGATGAAGGTCACGATCACCTTCCAGCCCGTCGCCGGGGGCACGGAGGTCAACATCCTCCAGGAGAACATCCCCAAGGGACCCGCCGCCGAAGGGGCGCCCCAGGGATGGGCGCAGAGCCTCGACAACCTCCAGCGGCTCTGCGAGGCGGAGGTCCCGTTCTAGGCTCTGGAGGCCGCCTCCGGCCCACCAAAGGCCCGGGGGGCCCCCCGGTCGCGGCCCCCTTTCCCCCCTCTTTTCGCCCGTTTCGTGGAGTCCCAAGAGGCCGGGGATTGCCCGGCGGCGCCTCCTGCGGAGGGTTCGCCGGGGGACCGACGGGTTCATCTCCAGGTCGTCCATGGGCCGCGGCATGGGTTTTCAACCATCCGGCGGCCGGGGACCCGGCGGCCCGCGAGAAATGCACCCCGCCAAATGTGCGACCTGCGGCAAGGACATCCAAGTCCCGTTCCGTCCGACCGAGGGACGGCCGGTCTACTGCCAAGAGCACTACCAGCCTAAGCCCCGGCGCTTCTAGGCGTCGAAGGCCCACCGCTGAGCGTCCGACGACGCCCTCTCTTCCCCGCCTCTTTTTTTTCCGGAGGCTACGCCTCGGAAACGCCTTCCAGTTGGAGTTCGCGGTAGCTCCACGACTTGGCCTTCCACTCCCGCGCGCCCAAGACGCGGACGCGCTTGCGGCCAATCTCGAGCCTCGCAATCACGCGGTCCTTCTTGCCCACGATCCGCAACTCGATGGGTCGGGCCAGGCTCACCTTGACCGGCGGGCTCGTCCCGACGAGAAGGTCCTTGGGGACGACGGTTCGGGTCTTGCGGGCCATGGAACAACATCGCCGGGCCGCTACTTGCCGGTTGCGAATCGCCCGCAGGGTCATGTCTCTGGACGGTTCCGGGCGGTAAAGGGAGGTCAACGGTCGCACGAGCGAGGCTTTGGCTTCGTTGGTGCTCCCGCCGGGGTTCGATGCACCCAACGGGAGGCGAAGCGGTCGGTGGGTTCATCATAAATCATAAATAGTAAATGATACAATATGATTAAGCATGACCGCGACGATTGCGGTGCCGGAGGCCGTCCGCGATCGGCTCCAGACCTACGGGCACGCCGGCATGACGTACCCCGAAATCCTCACGGCCTTGATGGATCGCGTGCAGCGGGAGGAATTCGTGCGCGAATTGCGCCAGCAGTACCTGGCAACGCCCCGAAAGGACTACGTGGATCTTGACGACCTGTGAAGGTTCTCCTCGATCCCACCCATGCAGCGCCGGCCCTTCGGCGTCTGCCGCCGGCCATGAAGAAACGGGTCAAGGCGGCTCTCAGGCTCTTGGCCGAGGATCCAACCGGGACGTCCAATCATCTTGACGTCAAGCGCCTGGATACAGACCCCGGCCAGGCGATGTATCGCCTACGCGTCGGCGAATGGCGCGCGGCCTTCACCATCGAGGCGGCGATTATTGTCCTCAGGATCTTCCACCGCAGCGAAGGCTACGGCTGGTTGGCGGATATGTCCTAGGGGCCCACGGTTTCCACCGACCGCTTCCTCTCCTGGAATTGGAATATGCTCCCGCCAGGATTTGAACACCGATCTGGGCGTAAGACTTCTCTAGCTCGTTGCTTGCAGGGTTCGCAGGAGAGTCTCAGGGGTTGCTTTACCTACGCGTTTGGCCATGTCCTTGCCAAGCTCTTTGACGGCGGAGGATAGGACAGCGACCTCGGCCCGTGCGACGGACCACATTTCGGGGCCAGCGATTCTTCTCGCCGCTTGCACGTGGCGGACGGAAGGCAGGAGCACGCTGAGATCAAAGAGGTCCTTCCCTGCCTTGCGAAGATAATAGGATTGTCCGAGGCTCAGAATCTGTGGCACCACCGCCGGCCCGAGCCGCATGCGTGCCTCTGCGTCGACAAAGCTTCGATATGCGAGACTTCTCCCTTGGAGGGCGCCGAATTTCGTGACCGCGAGGGCTGCGCGGCTGGGTACGGGGACATCGGCGACGACCTGGTCCAAGCGAAGGGTCTTCTGTTCCAGTCGTCCCTTGAAAATGCCCGCCGGAAGATACGAGGTTGCTGCGATTCCCAGGTCCGGCTCGCCCGTTCCAAGCAATTCCGTTGGCGATTCCAGCTCGAGGATTTCGAGATCGAGCTGGGGGCCAACGCGAATCCCAAGATCTGAAAGTTCGCGAAGGATCGGGTTGGGTAGGTTCCGTTTCAGGTACACGTCGCAATCGACGCTTGGTGTGGTGGAGTCATGTGCGTAGACCGCCCACCCGCCGCCCAGAACGTACCGCACGCGGCGCGACTTCAGAGTCTCGAGGATGATTCGCGTTTTCCTCTGCTGCGCAGGCGTTAGCCGGTTCCAATGGTCGTCGCTTGGCCGCTTCACGCTGGCGGCCTCCTCACGCGTGGGAGGACGGTGCGGCGAAGGAACTCAGCGTGGGCCCCGCCTTCTGGGTGAGCCCGCAGGTCGATGGTCGTGAAGAGGGGCGTCGTTACCGGGCGCCCCTGGCGGTTTACGTGGGGGATCTGATGCAGGGATTCCACATAGACCTGCACGCGCGTGTTGTTCGCGGAAGGACGCGGCGTCCGTGGAAGCATCGATCGGAGGCGCGGGAGTGATGCCCGGTCGATGTAGAGATGGAGGTCGCGACGGGGCTCG
>CAYVGY010000011.1:31651-32280 GCA_964451065.1 uncultured Halobacteriales archaeon | reverse complement strand
CCGCCCGCAACGAGCTCTCCGCGCACGTGGCTGGGCACCTTGACGTCGCGCCGGGCGGCGTCGCCAAACCCGTAGAGGCCTTCCACATCGAGGTCGAGGGCTTCAACCACGCCACCGGCTCCCTGTATTGGCTCCACGCCGTCGCCCGCAGCAACGCCACCCTTTTCGACCTCGACAAGGTCCTGCGCGACACGTGGCTGGAGCCCTGCTGCGGCCACATGAGCAGCTTCGAGATGGGGCCCATCCGCTTCGAGGCGTACCCCGACGACGAGTACGGCCCTCCCGCCGAGTCCATGAAGGACACACCGCTCGCGGAAGCCCTGGCGCCAGGCAAGACGTTCGAGTACCAGTACGACTTCGGCTCCACGACCGAATTGGGCCTGCGCGTCGTGGCCAAGCGGCAGGCCACCCTCAAGGGGAGATCCAAGGTCCACCTCCTGGCCGTCAACGATGCCCCGGCGCTGACGTGCGCCTCCTGCGGAAAGCCCGCGACGCTGGTGTGCGCGGTGGGGTGCGAGTCCGGAGAGGGATTGTCGTGCCGGGCCTGCGCGCCAAAGCACAGGTGCGGCGCGGATATGCTGTCGACGCTCCTGAACTCGCCTCGAACGGGCGTCTGCGGATACCCCACC
>CAYVGY010000011.1:22300-31641 GCA_964451065.1 uncultured Halobacteriales archaeon | reverse complement strand
ACCCCACCGAGCCGCTGACCGGCCAGAAAGGGACGTGGATGGCGGCGAAATAAACGTGGCCGTAGCCGGCGTCTGATTGCCGGAAATCGCGCAGAAGGTGACCGTATGACACCCAAGAGCCAACGAACGCAGAAGCCGCGGGCGGACGCGAAGGAGGCCCCTGGCGCAATCGACCCCGACTCGTTGGAGAACCTCAGCCGCGACGAACTCATCGCCGTCGCAAAGGGCCTCCTGAAGCGCCGCAAGACACGCGACGCCGAGCCACCGGTCGATCCCGACGACGTGGCGGCAGCGGTCGAAAACGCGTTGGACTACGAGTGGGAACGGCCCCAGCGCCTCATTTCCCGAGACGTCTATCGGCACGTCGAGGCCGGCCAACGCCACTTGAATGAAGAGCGTTGGGACGATGCGCTGCGTGGCGCCGTCGGAATCATTCGGGGCTTCGCTGAAGGCTACGATCCAAGCTTCGACCACGACGGCGAGGTCGCGATGGACCTCCAGGCGGGAATCGAAGTGGCCGCCGCGGCCTTGAAGCAGGTCGCCACGAAGAACCTCCGGAACGAGGTCTTCGACGCCTTGCTCGAGCTTTGGACCGCGGACGTGGGGCACGGCGGCATCGGCCTCGCGGACGAGGTCCCCGGCATCCTGAAGACGCATGCCAGCAAGGCCCAGAAGGAACGTATGGCCACTCGGGTGAAAGACATGATCGCCAAGACGGGCGACGGATGGCGCCGCGAGGCCACGGCCCACCTGTACCTGGGCCTGGTGGGCGGCCAGATGGACGACGAGGCGTACCTTGATTTCTGCCGCAAGAGCGGACTCCACATGGAACGCGTCGTGCGATTCATGGCGCGGCGCCAACCCGAGGAGGCCGCGCGCGCCGCCTCGGACGTCGCCCATCACGAGTTGACGGACGCAGCGGACCTGCTCGTCAAGGCCGGACACGCGCAAATGGCTGTCGAATTGGTCCGAACCCGACTGGTCAATCCTGACGCCAAGAACTTCACCGATCGTTTCAAAGCGTGGCTCCAGAAACGCGCCGAAAGCACGAACGATTTGCCCCAGGCGCGGAAACTGGCGTGGGAAAGATTCCGGGACCGGCGCACAATGGAAACGTACTCGTCCCTGCGAAAGGTCGCAAAATCCAACCGGATGTGGCCGGCCGACGAGAAGGAAATCCTGGCGCTCCTCGATCGCCCGGAGGACGGTGCGCTCCTGACAGAGATCCACCTGGCCGAACGTCGCGTTGGACCTGCCCTTGAGAGTCTGAAGACCCTGACCGACCGGTTCCGTGGCGGTTGGGGTCACGACCAGCTCAAGCATCGGGTGGCCAAGGCGGCGGAAAAGGAGTTTCCCGAAGAGGCCCGCGACCTCTACCTCGAACTGGCCGATGGCCTGATCGGCAGGAAGACGCGGACCTACTACGCGCAAGCCGCGCCGTTCGTCGGGCGGGCCTCCGAACTCGACCGAAGAGTCAACCCAGACGATCCGCGACACCGAGTCATTGAAGACTTGAGCAGACGCTACGGCGGCTACCCGGCGCTTTGGGACGAACTCCGGAAGGTTGGTCTGAGGGGCCTCCCATGACCGGGGGGTACCACGTCCGAGCCGTTTCGGGGAGGCCTTGACCGCGTGGCCCGCTTCACCGAGTCCGTCGTCGAGGACGCCGCCCTGGCTTGGCTCGGTGGCCTCGGCTACGAGGTCCTGCACGGCCCCGACATCGCGGCCGGGGAACCCGCCGCCGAGCGCACCGACCCCGACTTCCGGGAGGTCGTCCTACCGGGAAGGCTCCGAAATGCCCTCGCCCGCCTGAACCCCGACCTGCCCGCGGAGGCCGTGGTGGAGGCCTTCCGAAAGCTCACCCGCACGGACGCCCCGTCCCTCATCGAGCGCAACCGGGCCGTACACCGCATGCTGGTGGATGGCGTCACCGTCGAGTACCGGCGCCGCGACGGTTCCATAGCCGGCGCCCAGGCGCGAGTGCTGGACTTCGACCAGCCGGACAACAACGACTGGCTCGCCGTCAACCAGTTCACCGTCGCCGAAGGCCAGCACGTCCGCCGCCCGGACATTGTGCTTTTCGTCAACGGCCTGCCGCTTGCCGTGCTGGAACTCAAGAACGCCGTGGACGAGAACGCGACGATCCGGAGTGCCTTCCAGCAACTCCAGACCTACCAGGCACAGGTCCCCTCGCTCTTCGCCTTCAATGCCTCGCTTGTCGCAAGCGACGGCATGCAGGCTCGCATCGGGTCGCTGGGCGCGGGGCGGGAGTGGTTCAAGCCGTGGCGGACCGTTGCCGGCGAACCCGCTCCCACGACCACCTCGGAGTTGCAGGTCCTTCTGGAAGGCGTCTTCGGGAAGCAGCGCTTCCTGGCCCTCATCCGGCACTTCATCGTCTTCGAGGACGATGGTGGAGACAAGATCACCAAGAAGACGGCTGGCTACCACCAGTTCCACGCCGTCCACGTCGCCGTGGAAGAGACGTTGCGCGCCTCGAAGGGCGCCGAGCGCGGCCACGGCGGCGAACCGGGGGACAAGCGCGTCGGCGTCGTGTGGCATACACAAGGCAGCGGCAAGAGCCTCACGATGGCGTTCTACGCAGGCCGTATCATCATCGACCCCCGCATGGAGAACCCGACCCTCGTCGTCTTGACTGACCGCAACGACCTCGACGACCAGCTCTTCGGCACCTTCGCCCGCTGTAAGGACCTCCTGCGCCAGGCCCCCGTGCAGGCCGCGGACCGCTCGGGCCTCCGAGACAAACTGAAGGTCGGAGGCGGGGGCGTCGTCTTCACCACCATCCAGAAGTTCTTCCCCGACGAGGAAACCGACCGCCACCCCGTCCTCTCCGAGCGGCGCAACATCGTCGTCATCGCCGACGAGGCGCACCGCAGCCAGTACGACTTCATCGACGGCTTCGCCCGCCACATGCGCGACGCGCTGCCCAACGCCAGTTTCATCGGCTTCACGGGAACCCCCATCGAGGCCACCGACAAGAACACGCGCGCAGTCTTTGGAGACTACATCAGCGTCTACGACATCCAGCGCGCCGTCATCGACGGCGCCACGGTCCCGATCTACTACGAGAGCCGCCTCGCCAAACTCGAACTCCGCCAATCCCAGCGACCCAAGATCGACGCGGAGTTCGAGGAAGCCACGGAAGGCGAGGAGCTCGAGCGCAAGGAGCGGCTCAAGACGAAGTGGGCCCAGCTCGAAGCCGTCGTCGGCTCCGAAAGCCGACTCAAACTCATCGCCGCCGACCTCGTCAAGCACTTCGAGGAACGCCTCTCCGCCATGGAAGGCAAGGCCATGGTGGTATGCATGAGCCGCCGCATCTGCGTGGAACTCCACCGCGAAATCACGGCCCTACGCCCGGATTGGCACCACGAGGACGACGACCAAGGCATCCTCAAGGTGGTGATGACGGGCTCCGCCTCCGACAAACTTGACTGGCAACCCCACATCCGCAACAAGCCGCGCCGCGAGGCCCTCGCGGAACGCTTCCGCGATCCGAAGGACCCGTTCCAAATCGTCCTCGTACGCGACATGTGGCTTACGGGCTTCGACGCGCCCAGCCTCCACACGATGTACGTCGACAAGCCGATGCGAGGACACGGCCTCATGCAGGCCATCGCGCGCGTCAACCGCGTCTTCCGCGACAAGCCCGGCGGCCTCGTCGTGGACTACCTGGGGCTCGCGGACGAACTCCGCAAGGCGCTGGCCACCTACACGGAGGCCGGCGGCACGGGAAAGACCGCCATCGACCAAGAGGAAGCGGTGGCGGTCATGTTGGAGAAGTACGACGTCTGTCGCGGCCTCTTCCACGGGTTCGACTGGGCCGACTGGCACTCCGGCACGCCCCAGGACCGCCTCGGCCTCCTGCCCGCCGCCCAAGAGCATGTCTTGGCCCAACGCGACGGCAAGACGCGCCTCCTGCGGTCGGTCAGGGAACTCTCCCAAGCCTTCGCCTTGGCCGTCCCGCATGAGGAGGCCATCCGCATCCGGGACGACGTGGCCTTCTTCCAAGCCGTTCGTGCGATTCTCGCGAAGGGTCCTGCGGAGGAGCGCAGGTCGGACGAGGAACTCGACCAAGCCATCCGACAGATCGTCTCGCAGGCCGTAGCCTCGGACGGGGTCGTGGACATCTTTGCCGCCGCCGGACTCAAGAAGCCCGACATCAGCATCCTTTCCGAGGAATTCCTTGCAGAGGTGCGGGGACTCCCGCAGCGCAACCTCGCCGTCGAGCTGTTGCGTAAGCTTCTTGCGGGTGAGATCAAGACCCGGCAGCGGCGCAACGTCGTCGAGGCGCGCTCCTTTGCGGAACTTCTTGAACAGAGCATCCGGCGCTACCAGAACCGCGCCATCGAGGCGGCCCAGGTCATCGAGGAACTCATCCAACTCGCCAAGGACCTCCGGAAGGCCGGAGCGCGGGGCGAGCACCTGGGGCTGTCGGAGGACGAGGTCGCCTTCTATGATGCTCTGGAGACCAACGACAGCGCCGTCAAGGTTCTCGGGGAGCCCACGCTCAAGCTAATCGCGCAGGAACTGGTCGAGGCGGTGCGCGGCAACGTGGCCATTGACTGGACGGTGCGCGAGAACGTCCGCGCGAAGCTGCGCGTCATCGTCAAGCGCATCCTTCGCAAGCACGGGTATCCGCCGGACAAGCAGGAGAAGGCGACTAAAACCGTGTTGGAGCAGGCCGAGGCCCTCACAGAGCACTGGCTGAACCCTTGAACGGCTCTGTCGGCGCCTGGCAGGCGCCGAAGACGCAGTAGTGGACACCCGGAAGCGGGGTCTCGACGGTCGCGAGCTTGGCCTGCCCGCACTTGCAGTAGATTACGTCGGAATCCCGGGAAGCCGGCACGGCAAGGGTGTTCAGGAAAGGCCAGGACTTATTTTGCTTGGTAGGGGGCCTTGCCATGCCCGATTCGCGCGGCCTCCCCATAGTCTGATTAGGGCGTGAAGGCCCGGCAATCGCGTTACCCGCGACGCACGTCCCACCCAACGGCTCGGGGCGCGGCCCACTCGACCCTTTAGGCGGACCTATCCAAGACGGGGGTTCGTTGTCCCAGAACGCGGAGAAGGACCGGGCGTCGAACCCCACCCCCGACTGCCGCAAGCGTTTTCTAGCTGCTTCCCCCGTCCCCTTAGGATGAAGGGCCGCTGGGGAATCGCGGGATTCATCGCCGTTGTGGCGACGGCGGCCGGCCTCAGTGGCAGCCTCGCCGACGAACCCGCCGAAGACGAACCCAACGACCCCGGCCTCGTGCGCGACCCGGCGGTCGTTTGGGCGCTCCTGTCCCAGCCCATTCCGGACGTCCGCGTCCTCAAGGAACACGTCCCAATCGCGTCCTTCGACGGCAAGACGATGGACACATGGATCTACCGCCCCGACCTGCCGGCGGACCAGAAGATCCCCGCCATCATCAACTTCAGCCCCTACTGGGGCAACCACGCCCCGCAGGCCGAGTACGGCGGCGACAATTTCGCCAAGTACCTCGTCGACTTCTTCCTGCCCCGCGGCTACGGCATCGTCCTCACCAGCGTCCGAGGAACCGGCCAGAGCGAAGGGTGCTTCGACCTCGGCGGCGAAATCGAGCGCAGGGACGCCGCCGCCGTCATCGAGGCCGTCGCACATCTCCCGTGGAGCAACGGCAGCGTCGGCGCCGGCGGAAAGTCCTACGACGGCACGACCCCCAACGGGGTGGCGCTTGACCAACCGGCCGCGCTCAAGGCCATCGTGCCGGTGAGCGGCATCTCGGAATTCTACAAGTACACGTACAAGGGCGGCCTCCCCTACGGAGAACTCCACGGCGCCACGTTCAATTCCCGGTACGTGGCCGACGTCGGATGGGGCGAGTACATCTTCGAACCGACGCCGCCGCAGAACGACTCGTTCAAACCGGACGACGTCTGCCCCGAATTCGTCGAGCAGTCGGCCTTGGGCCTGGGAACGGCCGCCGTCGGCGACTACACCGAATACTGGCAAGAGCGCGATTACGCCGCGTCGGCGGGCACCGCCCGCGCGGCGCTGTTTCTCATCCATGGGCTCCAAGACTGGAACGTGAAACCGGACCACATCCTTCCGTGGCTCAAGAACTACGGCGGGCCCAAGAAGGTCTGGCTCCACCAATGGGTCCAACCGGAAGACAAAGGCGGCGAGGGCGGCCACGTCTACCCGTTCCGGGAAGACTGGAACTACACCATGCTCCGGTTCTTCGACCACACGCTGAAGGGCATCGACACGGGCCTCTTCGACGAGCCGGCCGTCCAAGTCGAGGACTCGACTGGCACATGGCGCCACGAGGACGCGTGGCCCCCGATCCGCGTCGACTGGCTCGACCTCTACCTGGCCTCGGACGCGTCAGGGGGAAAGATCCAACCCAACCCGGGGCCTGCCAACGCGGCCCGCTCCTTCATCGACGACGGAAAAGGGCCCAACCCCTCGTCTTCGTCGTCCCCGAACCAACTTCTTTACTGGTCGGAGCCGCTCGCCGCGGACCACCACATCGTGGGCGCGCCGCGCGTCCACCTGGAAGCCTCGACCGACAAGACGGTCGGCAAGGTCGCTTACGACCTTTACGACGTGGACCTGGAGGGCGAACGAACGCTCATCAACTGGGGCGGCGTGAACCTGCGCCACCGCGTCGACCCGCGCGACCCGCAGCCGGTCGTCCCCAACGAGAACTACGTCTTCGTCGGTGAGACGTTCCCGCAGGACACGTTGGTCCCCGCCGGCCACCGGCTCTTGTTGGCGTTCGCCGGGAACGCGGGGCAGGGCAGCTACATCGGGTTCGAGGAATTGGCGTACCAGTCCAAGATCACGATCAAGGAAGGCGGCCAGACGGCCCTGCAGTTGCCGCTCCTCGCGCGCGAGACCATCGTGCCGGAGTCGCCGCAGCCCGTCGAGGCCAGCTATTGCTGGGCCTGCTAACATGGCGACGTTGTTCAGCGTTTTCCAATCTCCTTAAGCAGTCAAGGATCCGCCAACGGGTCGTGGTTCCGTTGCGGACAACGCTCCGGTTCGCGCTGGCCCTGACGGTCGCATCGGCGGGTTGTTTGGGTGGAAACGGGTCCGACGACGCCCAGGACGAGGAGGAGCGGTGGATCGCTCCCGGTCCCACGACGGAGGAATTCGAACCGGGAGTTGGCGACCCCCCGGCGCGCCCCGCGCCTCCTGGGCCGGAACCGCCGCCTCCCCCACCGCAGACTGAGCGGACCCGCGTCGACCGCGTCCTCGTGAACGTGTCGTTCAATCTCACAGCCGCCGATTCCGAGAGGGGGTTCAACTTCACCGTGCCGCGTGCGAGCGAAGATTCGCGCCTCTTCGTGCTCATTGAAGACTCGGCCTACAGAAACCTCACCCTGGGCGGCGCCGGTAAGTGCGGTGCGTGGACGCCGCCGGGCGGAATGTCGCACGGCTCGGTCGTAAACGTGGGCGACGTGAAGGTCGTCCTCGGAACCCTGGAAGACGACGAACCGTGCGGTGTTCTCGACGCCGGCCCCCATCGCCTCTTCGTCCGAATCGACGGGGGCGTCGCGAACGGCCGCGTCACGCTGGAAGCGACCTTCCTCGAGCCCGTCGAGGATCCGGGCCCGAGCGCGTAAGCCTTGACGCGTCTCCTCAAGGGCCCCAGTACCGGGCGTAGAGGAAGGGCGTCGCGCCAGCGAGGTTCCCGTTCTCGTACCGTTCGAGGCGCGCGTTCCAAACGTCGCCCGCCGTCGTGGCTCGGGGTTGGGCTCCCTCGGGCTGGAGCGTGAACGTACAGAGGTCCTGCGAGGGGCAGAGGTCGGTCTCGCGGGCGTAGTCGACGCTGGCCGCGCCCACGGTCTGGTCGAGGGTCTCGGGGGCTGGGGCGCCGGTCACGCGCGCAACCACCACCGGGACGGAATCGTACAGGCCGGGCGTCAGGTTAAGGTAGACACGTCCCCGCTCCACCCCCAGGTGGATTGTGGCATCGGGGAGGTCCTGGGCGTCCGTGGCAGCCCCCGAGAGGTCACCCAGCTTGGACGTGGTGCGCAACTTGTAGCAGAACGTCGAGGCGCAGACGGGCGTGGGGGCGCTTCTCAGCGGCCCGGCCAAGGGGCCGTCCAGATACGCATTGGCGGCGGAGACCCAATAGTCGAAGTCGGGCTGGAGGCCTTCGGTGGTTGTGAAGGAACGTTGGTCCGCGGAGGTTTCTGCGATAGGGACCGGTGTGCCGCCAGGGGGGGCTCGGTGGATCACGGACTTGGAGGCGTAGGGAAACCCTTGATCGGCGGAGGGCGTCCAGCGAAGCGTTACGCTCGTGCCAGAAGCCGGTTGTTCCAGGGAGAAGGATTGGGGGGCGGACGGCGCCCGGGGGGGTTTGGCGAGGATCTCGATGTCGAAGAACCGCTGGGTCTGCCAGCCATCGATGCGGACGGCGACGACGTGGGTTCCTGGGCCGCCGGGCGCCCCCGCCAATTCCCACGAGAGCGTTGAACGATTCGTGCAGAAATAGCCCTGGCCGCCGAAGGCCCACTGGCCGTCGATGAACCCACTGAACGCTCCGCTTGCCCGGACGTTGACCTGGATGCCGGCGTGGCCCGCGCCCGCGGAGTAGGTGAACCGCGCGTACAGGTAACGGGAATCCCAACCGGCAAAGCCGATTTCGGAGGGAGAGGCTTGGCTGCACGCCTTGGCGACGCCGCCGCGGACCGTCGGCCACGCCGCGTCGACGTATTCCGGGTTCTGAAACCCCGGATAGTGCCACTCATCGGATTCGCCGAAGGCGACGCGGAAGGATTCCTGATAAGAGCGGAGCGGAGCTTCACCGGAGGCCAGCGTCGGTATCGCGAATGGCACGAGCGCAAGGCAGACTCCCAAGACGGTGGTGCGGGCGGTCATCAGGACGGACGCCGGACCAGTCGTATATCCGGCTTGGGAGAAGAGCGCGCATGGCCGGGGCGGCGACTTTTGCGGCTACTACGGGATCGCCGAGGAGTCCGGGGCCTGAGCCTGCGACGTCAACCGGTAGAGGCGGCGGCCGTCCTCTTTCGTGAATTCGACCAGGCCTGCCTTGGCCAACGTCTGAAGATGTCGAGAGACCTGGGGCTGCCGCAGACCCGCGCGTCGCGCCAGGGTCTCCTGATCCAGCCCGGGCGCCTGAGTCAACGATTCGTGCAGGCGAAGGAAATGGGGCCGGCGCAGGAGCGCGAGGTGGACCTGTCGGTCGCGAAGGCCCCGGTTGGCGGGGAACACGGCGGTGCGCCCGAGGACGCGTTGGATGACGACGCAGCCTGCCCGCTCCAGCCGGCGGAGGTGGTATTGCGTCTTGGTCCCGGAAATCCCGAGCGCCGCGGCGATGGAGGTGGCCGCG
>CAYVGY010000011.1:1630-22290 GCA_964451065.1 uncultured Halobacteriales archaeon | reverse complement strand
GGGTCGACGTCACGAGTTCGTGCATCCGTCGACGGCGAGGATGCGACAGGTCCGCGGGGCGGCGGGACGCCCACAGCGTCCACGCGATGCCGGCCGCGAGGGCGGCACCGCCCGCCGCGAGGACCGTCGACCACGACGGAGCGGCGAACGAGGCGAAGCTTTCCTCTTGGACGAGGGCGACCGGAGGATCGGTCGAGGTCTCCGCGGCCAGGCGCGTCGTGCGTTGGTCGTGCGCCCAGACCCGGAACACGCCGTCCGCGGTGAAGGGCGCGATGGTTCCGTGGAGTTGGACGCCGCCCCAGTCGAGCTCGCCTAGGGTCGTGTCGAGTCCGAGAGTTCCCGTAATCACGAGTTCGGGCGCCATGACCCGGACCTGGGCCGGAACGGGCCCGTGGAACGCCACCGGGGCGTCGACCCGTTCCACTTCAAGGACCTGGTACGTGTGGAAGAGGAGCATCCGAGTGGAGGGGACCGTGGGCGACCAGTGGCCGGTCTCCACGTCGTCGTTCCATTCGTCGCTTTGGACGTGGAGCGTCATGCCGTAGAAGAGGACCCGGGACGCGTCCGGTTGGTCGATGGCCCGGACCTCGCAGTCGGCCGTGATGCGGTTCGGCCCCTGCGTGTACGAGCGCCAGATGGCCCCCATTCCTTCGGTCTCTTCCGCAAAGTGCATGGCGGCGGCGTGGTCGCGGCGTTGGAGGACGCAATCGCTTCCGGCGAGGGTCGTGGGTTGGTCGTCGCCCGGCGCGCCTTCGATGACGTAAAGGGGGCGCGTCTCGAGCGACTTGAGGGTGATGCGGACGTTGTGGAGGTCGCGGCTTTGCAGGCCGGTATGGGAAACGCCTGGGACAGGATCGTCGAGGTCATGGTAGCTTGTGCCTCCCACGCGGGTGTGGACGTTGACGCGCGCGTGCCGGGCGGACAGCAATTCTTCGCCGAGATGAGTGCTTTCCTTCCGGAGCGACGCCCGCACGACCTGGTCTTCGGAGAGGGGGAACGCGGCGACGAGGCCGGTGGCATGGCCTGGTCCCGTCCATTCTTGGTCTCCCTCCATCGGGAGGGCGGAAACCTGCGGAAGAAGAACGGAGGCCGCCGCCACGGCCAGAATCCACCCGCGCGCCACGAGCGTTCGTTCCCCTTACACTATTAAGGCTTTACTGGATGGTTCGCGCATAAGCGAACGACGGCGCGGGTGGCCCGGTTCTGGCTTGTCAGTCCAACGAGCCCGACAATCGCACGTGGTGGAAGGGCAAACTGCTCGTCTGGCGGCCATCCTCGTAGCGCTCCAATCGCGCAATCCACAGATCCCCGACGAGGCCCGCTTCAGGATCTGGTCGGTGTTCCGCAAGCTGGAACTCGCACGGACCGCCAGGCAGGCAAACGGTTTCGACGGCCTCGTAGGCGGTCGCGACGGCGCCCAGGTTTCTGGAGAGGGCCTGGGGACCTAGGATACCTGGAAGGCTGGGGGAGACCAGGGGAATGGACTCGAAGACCCCATCCGATGCGTTCATCCACAACCGACCGCGCTCGATGCGGAGGCGGGCGTCGAAGTCGGCCGGCCCCCGGTCGATGACGCCTTCCAGTTCGCCGAGCTTGGATTCGTATCGGATCCTATAACAAACGGTCGCCAAGCAGGTCGCGGACGGCGAACTGGTTGCGGGGCCCGCCTTGGGACCTTCGCCCACCTGGTTCTCGGCCGTGACCCAGTAGTCGTAGGATTTGGTGGCCTCGGTGGTTTCGTCCACGTACGAGCGTTGCGTCGGAGGGAGCGTTGCGATTCGCGACGGCTCTTGGCCTAGGATGTTCCTGTAGACGGCGAACGCGGTCAGGGGGGATGGCGAGCCGGCGGATGGTAAAGGATCCCCCCAAGAGATTGTTGGAAGGGTGGCGAGGCCAGGTTGGGAGACGGCTAGGCCCTCCGGCGCGGCTGGGGGCGTGCCCAAGTTGGCGACAACCTCCAAGTCGAAATACCTACCCGATCTCGCATAATAGGCCTGATTCAAGCTAATCAGAATCGCGACGATGTGATCGCCGGCTTTCGTGCTTGGGCCTCCCCAAATTGGGGGATGGTCCGGCTGGCCGCCAGTGCAGTAACCGTACGATTGCTTGACCAGCTCAGGGCCGTCTACGTATACCCTACCGTACCCTTCGACTCGAACATGCACGTGCACACTCACGACATCTGTGTCCAAGTGGTACCATGCTCGAATCCAGGCGAAGTCCTCCGTCGGGAATATGGTATTCGAACCACCGGCTCCGGCGGTTGGACACGAATACGTTTCGGAAGACAGTGCCCCACGCCCCTCCTTCCAACCAGAGTCATCGTAGGCGGGACTCCTTGGGCCGGGGTCGCTAACCGCACTCGATCCATTGAAGCCAGAGAAGCGCATGGTGCCTCCGTAGGGATGGAGCAGGACGTAGGATTCCGCCGCGGCAAATGGGATGAAGGGCGGTAGGCTCGTCAAAATCAGCAAGCTCATTGCGACTAGTCCCATGACGCGAACACGCATGCGGAACGTGTCCTCCCCGGCCTTCTAGTAACTTGGGGCATCCGGACGCATAACGCCGGTCCGCGCCCGAGGCCTTTTAACACGGGGGCGATTGGGACGCCCCGTGGCCAAGAAATCCTACAAGATCGCGCTCCTTCCCGGCGACGGCGTGGGCCCCGAGGTCGTGAAGGAAGGGGAACGGGTCCTTGCGGCCGCCAACGACCGGTTCTCGCTCGGCCTCGAACTGCGCACGCTCGGCTGCGGCGCGCAACTCTACGAGAAGACGAAGAAGGAGTGGGAGGACGGCGCGTTCGAATATTGCAAGAAGGACGCCGACGCGATTCTTCTCGGCGCCGTCGGCTGGCCGGGCGTGAGCCTCCCCAACGGCGACATCGCTGGGGCGGGCGTCGTGTTCGGGCTCCGGTTCGGCCTCGACCTCTACGCCAACGTCCGGCCCACCAAGCTTTACCGCGGCGTGCCCCACAAGGTGAGCAACGCCTTCACCCAGGTCTGGAAACCGGAAAACGTCGACTTCACCGTCGTGCGCGAAAACACTGAAGACTTGTACGCGCCGATTCGGGGCAGCCTCACCCGCGGCGGCGTCGAGGAACTCGCCGTCGACTCGGGCGTCGTCACGCGCAAGGGCGCCGAACGCGTCATCAAGTACGCGTTCGAACTCGCCAAGAAGGAGGGCCGCGCGCCGTCCGACAAGAAGAAGCGCGTCACGTGCGTCGACAAGTCGAACGTGCTCCGTGGCAGCCAACTCTTCCGCAAGATCTTCGACGAGATCGGGGCCGGCTATCCCGGCATCGAACGCGACTACGCCTACATCGACGCGTTCACGCAATGGATCATCCGCAACCCCGAGAACTACCACGTCGGCGTCACCACGAACATGTTCGGCGACATCGCCACGGATCTCGCGGCTGTCTTGCAGGGCGGGATGGGCATGGCGGCCGGCGGCAACATCGGCGACAAGTACGCCATGTTCGAACCCATCCATGGAAGCGCGCCCAAGCACACGGGCCAAGACAAGGTCAACCCGATGGCGACCGTGCTTGCCGGCAAGATGATGCTCGAATGGTTGGGCGACCGTTACTCTGACGCGAAACTGCGCGAGGCGGCCAAGGCCATGGAGGACGCCCTGCAGGAGACCCTCAATCGCGGCATCAAGACGTACGACCTTGGCGGCAAGCACGCGTGCAGCCAGGTGGGGACCGCCGTGGCTGCGGCCGTCGCTCGGCCGGAGGCCGCGCCGCGACCGACGCCGAAGGCCAAGCCGCGGGCCGCGTAGATGGCACCGAAGTCCGCCGCCTGTTGGACGGCCGCAGTACCGCTCTCGGTCTTCGCCGGTTGCATTGCGGTTCCCGTCGTGGAACCGGCCTGCGACGGCTGGGTGAGCGACCAACCGACATTCCCCATCCGGGCCGCCTTCTACTACCCCTGGTTTCCCGAGACGTGGGACGACCCCGGCACGCGGTACTCGCCTGAGCTTGGCCAGTACGACTCCGACGACCCGGACACGATCCGGCGCCACGTCGAGATGCTCACGTACGGTGGGTTCGCGGCCGGCATCTCGTCGTGGTGGGGCCCAGGCACGCCGACCGATGAGCGGTTCCCCCGGCTCCTCGAAGCGGCCACGCACGAATGTTTCCGGTGGGCGGTCTACTACGAGAACGAAGGCTACGCCAATCCGTCGCCAACCGAGATTCGATCCGACCTCGAGGCGATCCTGAAAGATTACGCCGACCACCCTGCGTACCTTCGCGTGAACCTGCGGCCGGTCGTGTTCGTGTACGGCGGGAGCGAGGACGGTGGCTGCGGCGTGGCCGACCGATGGGCCCAGGCCAACGCGGGTCTCAACGCGTACGTCGTCCTCAAGGTGGGCTCCGATGCGCAACGCGCCTGCCCCGCGCAGCCGCATGGTTGGCACCACTATGGGCCGGCCGACGCCCGCCTGTCCGTCCTTCCGTTCTCGGTGACGATCAGTCCTGGTTTCTGGCACGCCAACGAGGCGGCGCCGCGCCTCGACCGCGACCCTTCTCGTTGGCAAGACGACGTGGAATGGATGCAGAACAGCGGCGCCAGCTTCCACCTCGTCTCGATGTTCAACGAGTGGGGAGAGGGTACGGCCGTAGAACCGGCGCGAGAGTGGCGGACGGAATCGGAATTCGGAGCCTACCTCGACACGCTTCACGCTGCTACGCGGTAGAAGTCGACCCGTGGCGCGCGGTGGAGTCGATTCACCTCATTCGATCCGTCGAGCGGCCGGACCGTCACTCCATCGCCCGGCGCCACTCGTCCAACTCTCGCCGGAGCATTGGTGGAACGTCCTGGTACACGTCCTCGATGATCCATTCCGGCGGCGGTTGGGGCGCCGCTTCGGCGGCCTCGATCCCGCGCTGGACGTGGGCGTCGAGCTCGGCCTGGAGCTTGGCTTCGCGGTCGGCGTCCCACAGGCCGAGGTCGGTGAGGAACTTGCGGAACCGGTCGATGGGGTCGCGGCGCTTCCAGGCTTCGACTTCGGCGCCGTCGCGGTACCGCGAGGGGTCGTCGGAGCTCGAGTGGGGTCCCATCCGGTACGTGTAGGCCTCGATGAGCGTGGGGCCGCTTCCTGCACGTGCCTTGTCCGCGGCAGTGCGCGTCGCCTGCACCACGGCCAAGACGTCGTTCCCGTCGACGCGCACGCCCTCGAACCCGTACGCCTTGGCCTTGATCGCGAAGGACTCGGACGCGGTCTGCATGGAGGCTGGGACGGAGATGGCCCAGTGGTTGTTCTGGCAGAAGAAGACGACGGGGGCCTGGTAGACGCCGGCGAAGTTGAGGGCGACGTGGAAGTCGGATTCGCTCGTGGCGCCCTCGCCGAGGTAGGCGATCGCGATGGATTTGTCGCCCTTGTACTTCATCGCCATGGCGGTGCCGACCGCATGAGGCAGCTGGGTGCCGATGCAACTGGACCACGCCACGACGTTCGCGCCGCGCCAAGCGTAATGGCACGGCATCTGCCGCCCCTTCTGGGTCGCAAGCGTGGTGCCAAAATTCTCCGCCAGGAACGTGTCGATCGGCATCCCGCGCAGGAGCGCCAACGGGCCTTCGCGAAGGGCGGAGAAGATCCAGTCTTCCTTCTTGAGGGGCCGGTTGCTGCCCACGATGGCGGCCTCCTGACCCTGGACGGGGCCGTAGAAGGCGACGCGGCCCTGGCGTTGGAGGAGGAGCATCTTGGCGTCAATGGTCCGGAGAAGGAGCATCTCCCGCAGGAGGTCCTTGAGTTGCGCGTCCGACATGGCCAAGTCGGGGGGCCGGGCGGCCTTCTTGCCCTCGGGAATCACCTGGAGAAGCTTCTCCGGCATGGAACGGCGCGGGATGGGGGGCGTGCGTTTAAGAGGTTGTCCTCCGCCGCCGCTTAAATCCGTGGTGAGGGAAGCTTCAAGTCGGATGGGCACCAAACCGTAAGTCCGTGGAAGAGTCCCCATTGGGCGTCGTCGAGCATTACTACCCCAAGGCGCACGCCGCCGTCGTGCGGATCGACCAGGGCGAACTGCACCTGGGCGACACCATCCACATCCAGGGCCGCCACGAGGACATCACCGAGCCGGTGCGCAGCATCCAGTTGGACCACCGGCCGATCCGGGAGGCGCACGCCGGCGACAAGGTCGGCGTCCAGTTGTCCTATCCGGTGCATGAGCACTCGCGCGTGTTCCTGGTGCGCGGCGAAGCCTAAACGGGGGCTTCGCCGGTGGCGGCCCGTCGGCGTCGTGCCAGTTCTTGGTCGACTTCGCCAAGCGTGCGCCGAATCTCGTCGACGTGCGTACCCTGCCAATAGACTTGGCCGCAGTGGGGACAGCGGCTGAACCGCTCCTGACTGCCAAGGACGCGCGCGGGCACGCGGTCGGCCACATCTTGGGGTCGCGCGTCCTCCAACGAAGCGTTGCAATGCGTGCAGCGCGTGAAGAGCGATTCTTGGGCCAACGGCGCGCCGACCGCGTCGAGCAGACCTGCCAGTTCCTGGGGCAGAGATCCATCGGCCAAGAGCACAGACGCGAGCCGCTGGCGCTGCGCGCGGTGGTGGAGCACGCGGTCCCGCGTCACCAGGATCCGTCCGGTGGCGCCCGCGCGGTCCAGGATCTCTTCATCGGACAATTCGCTTCCCGCGTACTGCGCGTCGAAGCCCATAAGTCGGAGCCAACGCGTGACATGGCCCAGCATGCCGTCGCACAAGAACGCCGGCGGAGGGGCGCCGGGCATGAACTGGTTAACCGGGCTGCCGATTAAATTGATATATGTTCGGCGTGTCGACGTTGCCCAGATGCGGAACCTGCGGGCTTTGCTTGTTGCCGCGACCGTCGTCCTGGCGGGCTGTATCGGCGCGGGCGACGACGAATCCCTGGACGACGCCGATCCGACCCTGGCCACCATCACCGACCCCATGTTTGGGCTCAATGGGACCGTGACCGACCCCAGCGGCCTCCCCATCGCGGACGTCCACGTCACCATCCGCACCGGCGTCAACGAGGTGCCCCTCACGACGGACGCCAACGGCTTCTTTACGTGGGGGGAATTCGGGAATGGACCGGCGCTTCTCCTCGTCACGTACAACCACACCGACTTCGTCCAGACGACGCGCCAATTCAACGTCACTTCCACCAACTGGGGTGATGGGTCCGTCGTCCTGCAACCGCTGGGTTCCGGCGGGCCCGTGCCCGATCTCGTCGTTCTCCAGCCCATCAACGGTCACTACGATTGCGCCATGGAGTCCGTCATCCTGACCGGCGATTGCATGGTCCTCTGGGAGGAGTACGTCTCCGAGGAGGATCCCGTCACCGTGGAAGTCAACCACTTCCTCTTCGACGCCGAGCCCGGCTGGACGCACGTCGTGGTCGAACTGACCTGGACGACGGGCGCCAACAACCAACTCGACGGGATGCACCTCTACCTGGCCCCCGCCGAGGAATCCGTGGATCCCTCGGAACACCACACGAAGATGGCCGTGGCGGAGGGCGCGGAGCAGCCCCTCCGAATCCAGATGGACGCAGGGCAGCTCCATGAAACCGCCGAGAGGTACCCCGACAACGACACGTACGCGCAGCTCGCCCCGGGCGGCGGCGGCGTTCTCGGCCTCGCGTACCCGCGAGGCAAGCTCGCCCAGTCGATGGGCGGCGTCTGCGAACCCGAGAACCCGGACCGCTGCTTCCTCGGTGTCGGCGTGGGCGCCGACATCCAGTTCACGGCCTACGTCGCCATCTTCTACAGCTGGGTCGACGGTGTGGATCCCGCGTTTACGATGGTTCCGCCGTAGGGCGCCCTAGACGTAGTCGCGCAGGTCGACCAGGTTCTTGGGCTCCCCACCGCGAAGGAACGTCGCCAGGTTCCGGGCGCCGAAGGAAACCGCTCGCACTCGCCACCCGGGCGTGAGCGCGGCCACGTGCGGCGTCATGACCACATTGGGCAATTCGCCGAACGGACTCCGAAGGCGGAACGCCTCGCCCGGCTTCGGGTAATCCCACCAGACGTCCAGGCCGGCGTAGAAGTCGGCGTGGAGCGTGAGTCGGTGGTACAACGCTGCTTCGTCGATGATGCGACCGCGGGCGACGTTCACGAGGATGGAACCCGTCTTCATCGTTTGGAGCCGTCGCGCGTCCAGGAGGCCCTCAGTTTCGCCCGAGAGCGGGAGCGCCACGACGACGACATCGCTTTGCTCCAAGAGCCGTTCGACCGCCGACAGGCCGCCGATGACCGGCGGCCGCTTCGGCCCGCGGCGACGAATGGCCACGACGCGCATCCCGAAGGCGCGCCCGAGGCGCGCGACGCGCTGCCCGATGGCGCCATAGCCCAGCACGCCGAGCGTCTTGCCGCGGAGGTCCTGGCTCAGCCAGTCGAGTTGGTGGAATTCGCCCCGTCGCATCGCGGCGTCCTGCTGCGCAACCCGTTTTGCGCAGGCCAGGATGAGCCCCCAGGCGTGCTCGGCCACCGTGTCCGCGTTCCAGCCGGAGCCCCCTGCCACGCGGACGCGGGGCTTGTGCCCGAGCAGTTTCCGGAACGGGAGCGATTCGACGCCGGCGGCAAAGCGCTGGACAAAACGGAGGCTTCGCATCGCGTGGAATTCGTCGGTGAGGTAGGACGGCCAGCCGAAGACCAGGACGGCCGCTACGCGGGGCAGTAGTTCGCGCCTGAGCGTCGGCGACAGTTCGTGGTCCCAACGCACCTCGGCCAATTCGTGGAGGGGTTCATGGGCCGCCAACGCCTCCTGGGGTCCCTCGGGCTTCCAGGCGGCGAGCACGACGGGCTTGACCACGCCCGCGCAACCGGCCCAAGCGCCAAAAGTGTTGTCGCGGTTTTTCGGTTTGAATCGGAGGGCCTCTTTGGACGAACCCAGCACGGTTATGAACTTCGGAGTCGTGGCGGAGGTCCGGAGGACATGGGATGCCTTCCGACCTACGGGATGAGTTGAAGGAGTTCGAGCGCGACTTGGCCAGGGTGGTTGCCAAGTTCATGAAACTCTACGATCGTGTGGAGAAGGAGGTGCGCCCCGGCGCCCCGCCGACGTTGCCGCAGGCACCGCCCAAGGTCGTGGTCGGACCCCCGGATGCGCGGGCCCTTCCTGGTTATCAGTAGACATCGAAATCTTCGTCCGTCGGGTCCGGATGGCAGCGCGTGGACCGGCGTCTGTGGTACGTCATCGCGGGCACCCGCGGTGGCCCGACCCGCGGCCGGATCCTAGGCGAGCTTCTGCGCCAACCGCAGAACGCGCACCAGTTGGCGCGGCGACTCGGGCTCGACTACAAGACCGTCGAGTACAACCTGCGTGTGCTCAAGAGGCATGTCTTCGTCGTCTGCCCCAACCCGGACGCGTACGGCGCCCTCTACTTTCCCTCGAAGAACCTGGAGGCCGTGCGGGACGAGTTCGAACGGCTCGCGGCGCGATTGCCGTCCCCGGTCGATTCGGGAAAAGCACCAAATACAGCCCCCGACCAAGGTGACTCCGGATGAGCCTCGCGATGATGG
Organism: uncultured Halobacteriales archaeon; assembly: GCA_964451065.1. Classification (GTDB taxonomy): domain Archaea; phylum Thermoplasmatota; class E2; order JACPAO01; family JACPAO01; genus CAYVGY01. The sequence continues at coordinate 12,799 of CAYVGY010000011.1, read as the reverse complement.
CGAACGTGGCCCTCGTCGGCCTCAACGTTCTGCTCGCCGCCGTCCTCCTCGCCGTTTATGCGCGGATGCTCCGCGCCCTGCCGGCCCGCCTCACGTGGGGCCTGGTCCTCTTCGCGGGGGTCCTCCTCGTCCAGGGCCTGGTCCAGCTCTACTTCTTCGTCACGATGATGGAATTGTATGCCGGAGGCGTCGAAGGCCTGGTCCTGGCGCAGAACGCGATGGCCACCCTAGCCCTCGGGTTCCTCTCCTACGTCACCCTGTTTCCTGAAGGAGCCGCGGCGAGTTCTCCTCCACCAGCCGATGCCTGAGCCGGCTCGGGATTTAGGCCTCGCCAGATCGTGCCATCGGGTCAACGCCGTGTTCGGAAACGCCAAACTGGATGCCGTGTCGGGTTGCCGGCGACGCCACACCGTGAAGCTCAAGTAGGGCGAAGAGGGTTCCAACGGATAGGATGGGATGGCCACGTTTGCCTCAGGCAGACCCGCGCTGAGTTGGCGCACGCACTGCACCGCTTGTGGGACCAAGAAGTCGAAAGTCTGGGGGCCCGGGCGCTCGACGCTCGCCAAGCATTGCCCCAACACGCTATGCCACATGCATGGGATTCCACAATTGTTCTCCGTGAAGGTCGTCGTGACCTTCGACCGGCTCGGGCGCAGGCACATCGCGCACAAGGAATTCGCCGTTCGGCGACGGCCGACGTTTCCTTCGCCCCCCAGCGTCGACTGGCAGCCCCGCTAGAACTTGCGCGCCAGGCCTGGCTCCCATCTTCGTGAAGCCGGCGCGGGCTATTGACCGCGGAAGTTGGCCTTGCGCTTCTCCAGGAAGGCGCGCATGCCTTCCTTTTGGTCTTCGCTGGCGAAGGTGAGGGTCACGCTCGCGGCCTCCAACGCGAGACCGGCATCGATGTCGAGCTGCGAGCCACGGTTCACGGAATCCTTGGCCAGCCCGATGGCGAGCGGCGCCAATTCGGCGATGCGGTTGGCGATGCGCAGCGCCTCGGGCATGAGTTCGGTGGCCTTCACGACCTTGTTGATGAGTCCGATCTTCTCGGCTTGGGCGGCCGTGAACTGGTCGCCCGTGAAGATGAGTTCCTTGGCGCGGTGAGGCCCGACGAGGCGCGGGAGGCGCTGCGTCCCTCCAAACCCGGGGTGGATCCCCAGCGAGACCTCGGGGAGCGCGAACCGGGCCGTCTCGCTCGCGACGAGGATGTCGCACGCCATGGCGAGTTCACAGCCGCCGCCCAGCGCGTAGCCGTTGATGGCGGCGATGACGGGCTTCATCATGAGTTCAATCTTGCGCATGACGCGTTGACCAAGCTGGGTGAGGCCCAGGCTCTCGATGGCGGTCTGGTTGGCCATGGTCTTGATGTCGGCTCCGGCAACAAAGGCGTTGCCGGAGCCCGTGAGGACGACGGCGCGGATGGTCCGGTCGCGCTCGGCCTCGTCGAGGGCGGCCTCGAGATCCGCGAGTACTTGTGGGTTGAGTGCGTTGAGCGCTTCGGGGCGGTCGATTGTGATGACGGCGACGGGGCCTTGGCGTTCGAGGACGACTTTGCGGAGCGTCCACGGCTTCCCCTTCGAGCCCACGTCCTCGAGCGTGGGCGAGACGCGGAAGGCGTCGCCCCATTTGCCGTGGACGGCTCGAACGTGTTTGAGGATGAGCGGCGTGCCGACCTGGTTCATGAGCGTGAAGGGCCCCTGCGCCCACCGGAGGCCTAGCGTGGCGCCCTTGTCGGTGGCTTCGCGCGTGGCGACTCCGGCGTCGACCAATTGGCACGCGATCCCGCAGATGGAGCCCAGCAACCGCTCTTGGACGGCGGGGATCTTCGACTTGTCGGGCGTCCCCGTGACCGGGAACGGTTGTTGGGTCTCAAAGTGCTTCTTGAGGAGGGCGGCCGGGGCGTAGAAGCCGCCGAACGCCTTGTGGAGGGTCTCCTGGGAGTGGTAGGCGATGGGGATGCCGGTGAAGTTCATGAGGGCGAAGGGTCCCATCGTGGTCCCGAACGTCTCGTTGGAGGCGGCGTCCACCGTGGCGGCGTCGGCGACGCCTTCTTCTGCGATGCGGCAGGCCTCGTTGAGGAGCGGCACGAAGAAGCGGTTCACGCAGAACCCCGCCGAGTCCTGCGTCTCGATGGGGACCTTGCCTAGGCGCAGGGCGAACGCCCACAGAGCCTGGAACGTCTCGTTCGACGTGCCGGTACCGCGGACGACCTCGACGAGCTTGTTCACCGCGGCCGGGTTGAAGAAGTGGAGACCCCCCACGCGCGCCGGAGCCCCGAACGTCTGCGCGAGCCGCGTCACGCTCAGGCTGGACGTGTTCGTCGCGACGATGCAGGTGGGTTTCGCCGAGGCGCCGAGGCGCTTGTACAGCGGGTCCTTGACGGCGTAATCTTCGAAGACGGCCTCGATGACGAGGTCCGCGGTCGTGGCGGCGGCCTCGAGGTCGGTGGTGCCGGTGATGCCACCCACGATTCGGTCCAGTTCCGCCTGGGCCATCTTTCCGTCCGCGACGCGCTTCTGGAGAGGTTTGCGGATCTTCTCGAAACCCGACTGGACGAAGTCGGGCTTCGTGTCCATCATGGTGACGCGGTAGCCGGTCGTGGCGGCGGCCTGGGCGATGCCGCTTCCCATGGTGCCGGCGCCGATGACGAGGACGTGTTCGATCTGGGCCATGGAGAATCTCCTGGGGATGAGGCGGAGAAAGGCGACGGATATAACCTTGACCGCCGGCCGCCGTGGGGACAGGAACGGATATCTGCCCTCGAACGTTCCGGCCCAGTATGCTCAGCAAGAAGCTCCAGGCCGCCATCAACCGCCAAATCGGCGCCGAGTTCCAGGCCTCCTACCTCTACCTCGGGATGTCCGCCTGGTTCGAGCGGGCCCATCTTCCGGGCTTTGCCAAGTGGGCCCGCGTCCAATCCAGCGAGGAATGGGGCCACGGACTGCGCCTCTTCGACTTCCTGCACAACCGCGACGGGCGCGCGGAGCTCGGCTCCATTGCTGCCTCCCGCGTTGATTACGACTCTCCTCTCAAGGTGATGGAGACCGCGTTCAAGCGCGAGCAGCACACGACGAAGCTCATCGCCGACCTGTACCGGGTTGCCGGCGAGGAGCAGGACTTTGCGACGCAGACGCAGCTCCAATGGTTCCTCACCGAGCAGGTGGAGGAGGAGCGGAGCGTCGCGTTGGCGGTCGAGCAGCTTCGGATGGCCAAGGACCAGGCGGCGGCCCTCTTCCTTCTGGACCGAGAGATGGGCTCGCGGCGCGGGTCTGGAGCGCCGTCCGCCTGAGCACGCGCTGGTCGGATTGGCGGCCGGGCGGCGCGGATCGCTAACGGCGGGCACCCATCGCGGGCCCGGTTTGCGAGAGAATGGGTGGCCGTCATCAAACGCGCCTCGCCGTGGGGACTTGTCGACGACCGGCGCCGACGCAACGGGAAACAGGGGAACGGGATGATGTCCATCCGATGGTTGCCGACCTGCTGGGTGCTCGTCGGCCCCGCCGCGGGCTAACCACCCGCAGATTGATCGTGTGACACTCGTGCCGGAGTCGCCCAAGGAGGAGCGGGCGAGGGGAGTGTCACGGAATTATCCTGCGCGTGGTTAGGCCTCCTGCACGATGCCGCTGCGCCCGCTCCGGCCAGATCGCCGCGCGATGACAGCTAGGCGAGAGGTGATTGCCTCGAGTAACGAGATCGAGATCGGACGGTGCGGCGCTTGGCCGGGTCGCGCGAAGCGAGGCATGGGGTCATCCTATTCGAGCAGGAGCAATCCCGCCATGAAGCCCACGCCCACGAGGAACGCCAGCAGAATCATTGGAGAGTGGCGCGGGCCATGGTGGTGGAGTTCCGGCACGAGGTCCGCGGCCGCGATGTAAATGAAAGCCCCGGCGATGAGCGGCACGCCGTACGTGTCCATGACGTCGGCGGCCGACGGAAGAATGAGCACGACCAGTGCCCCGGCTACCGCGGTCAGCGCGGCGTAGAAATTGTAAAGCAGCGCCTTGGCGGGCCGGATGCCGGCCTTGAGAAGGATGCCGAAGTCGCCGAACTCGGTGGGGACTTCGTGGATGGCGACCGCGAGCGTCGTGGCCGCACCCAGCTGGAAGTCGACGAGGTAGGTGGCGGCGATGATGCCGCCATCAACAAAGTTGTGGAGGCCGTCGCTGGCCAGGTTCACTAGGCCGAAGGGCTTGGGGCGGTCGTCCGGCCCCGCGCCCGGTTTGTTCAGGGTCGTTTCGTCCGCGTGCGGATGCGCGGCCTCGCCGTGGGCGTGTTGCCATCGGATGACGGATTCGAAGAGGAAGAACACGAGGAAACCGGCCAGGGCCAGGAACCCAAGGCGGGGAGCGAAGGCGCCTTGCGCCTCCACGGCTTCGGGAAGCAGATGGAGGAACGCGTCGCCCATGAGCGTTCCCGCGGCCGCGGCGATGACCGCGATGAGGACGCTGTGGCTCCGAAGCGGGCGGGCCACCAGCATGAGGACGCCGACGAATCCCAGCAGGCTAACGAAGAGGACGCTCAGGAGCGTCGGGATCCAGGGGTCGGGCACGACGCTCCCGTAGAGCGCCGAGTTAATAGCACTTGCGCCGGAATTATTAATCTTGGCAGCGGCGATTATGAGAGTCGACCATGATCGTCTCCGTCTCGCTTCCCGACGCGCTTCTGCGCGATCTCGACGACCTCATCGAAAAGCGGGGTTACAAAGGCCGAAGCGAATTGGTGCGCGCGGCGCTCCTCCAATTCCTGAAGTCGCAACGGGCCGAAGAGCGCATCGAAGGGCCGGTCAGCGCAATCGCCGTGCTGGGCTACCCGGAGAAGGCCGAGCGCGCCCTCACCGAGGTCCGCCACGCCCACAACGACCTCATCACGAGCATGCTCCACGCCCACACCACGAAGGGGCGTTGTAGCACGGTTCTGGTGGGCGAGGGCCCCGGCGAGAAGATGCGCCGGTTCCTTGCCGAGTTGCGGGGATTGCGGGACCTTGAATCCATCGAGGTCACGCTGCTCTAGAAGACCGACCCGCCCCATTTATCCCCCGAACCGTCATCGGCATCCCTCGCATGCTCCACGAGGAGCGCATCGCCATCATCGGGTCGGGCGGCTTCGGAACGGTCCTCGCCTCCATGCTGGGCAGGAAAGGCCACACCGTCTACCAATGGGTCCGCAACGCGGACCTCCTCCGCACGATGGAGGCCCAGCACGAAAACACCAAGTACCTCCCCGGCCACAGGCTCCCTCTCAACCTCTGGTTCACCTCCGACATCGCCGTGGCCCTCCAGGATGCCACCATCATCGTGGCCGCCGTCCCCAGCTTCGCCATGCGCGAGACCGCGAAGAAGTTCGCGCCGCACCTGGCCAAGGACGCCGTCGTCCTCAACGTCGCCAAAGGCATCGAACGCGGCAGCTTTCGGCGCATGAGCGAAGTCATCCGCGAGGAGGTCCCCGCCACCGTCGCCGTCGCGACACTGTCGGGCCCGAACCTTGCGGAGGAAATGGCGCGCGAGATGCCCGCCGGCACCATGGTCGCCAGCGAGGACAAACGGTGCCTCCCGCGGCTCGTGCGCGCCTTCGAGACCGACTTCTTCAAGGTGTACGCCTCCACCGACCTGGTCGGCGTCGAGCTCGGCGGCGTGCTCAAGAACATCTGCGCCATCGCGGCCGGCATCAGCGACGGCCTCGGGTTCGGCAACAACTCCAAGGCGAGTCTCATGACCTTGGGCCTATCCGAGATGTTTGCCGTCGGCAATCGCCTGGGCGCCAAACGGACCACATTCTACGGGTTGGCGGGGCTCGGCGACCTCATCGCCACCTGCTCGTCGCCGCTGTCACGCAACCATTTTGTGGGCGAGCACTTGGGCCGCGGCGAGTCGATGGCGGCCATCACGGCCAAGCTCAACGGGAAGGTCGCGGAGGGCGTCCTGGCCACCCGGATCTACCATGAGTTTGGCCAGGCCGAGAAGCTAGCGCTGCCGTTGACGGAGCAGATGCACCGGGTCCTCTACGAGGACGTTCCGATGCGACAGGCGTTGGGCGACCTGCTTCGCAAAGTGTGAACCAGTTCCGAACATGTTCAGGCCGCCGACGCGGGCAATTTGGAAACCGAGATTCCTCCGAAACCCTAACAGGCGGACCCCCGGACTCGGCGGGAAACGGCCATAAGCCATGAGTCTGAATGGTTCCTCGATTCCTATGGATTGGAAACGGAGATCGGGCCCCATGTTCAGCCTCGTCGCGGCTCTTGCCGTGAGCATGGTGCTGGCGGGTTGCGCGCAACGGGACGAGGGACCCGACCGGACGACAACGACGACGCCCCAAGGCACGACCACCATGATGACGACAACGGCTGGCAACGTGACCACCACGGGAACGGCTCCCGGAGGGGGGAACACGATCCGGCTTGAAGGGGCCCAATTCACGCCCATGGAGCTCACGGTCGACGTCGGCACGACGGTCAGTTGGGTCAACGACGACACCCAGGCCCATGACGTGACGGGTGACGGCCGCTCCTGGCAGAGCGACGGCGGCGATGGCGGCTTGCAACCGGGCGACGCCTGGTCGCGCACGTTCAACCAAGCCGGTACGCACGACTACTACTGCACGGTCCATAGCTCCGGGCCGGGCAGCGGCATGTGGGCCGCGGTGACCGTCGAGTAGGCGCCCCCGTCACGATGGTCACTTCAGCGAGGGCGGCCGGGTCTCCGAGAATCGGAGCGCTGGGACCGTCCTCCCCGCGTAATTTTCGCCCTTGGCCCCACGCTCCAGGTCGGCCTCGACGGCGGGGCAGAATTTCGCGAGGTCCGCACCGAAGAGTCGGTCTGGACGGGACGTCAGTAGGCGACGCGCGTCGGCCAGCTTCCGCGCCACGCCGAGGGCGTTCCCTTTGGCCCAGTGGACATAGGCGGCGGCGTAGAGGATCATGCCGTGGATGACGTCGCGGCGGGGGTCCTGGGGCGCCTCGGCCTTGCGTTCGTGCTTCGTGAGCCGCCAGGCTTCCTCGAGCTTGTCGTGACAGTCGAAGAACCTGCGGGCGTTCCAGAGCCGGGCCGCCTCGGTGAAGATGCGGGTGAGTTCGTCCTCGACGGCCACGCCGTCACTCCCAGTCGCGCCGGACGCGGGCCCAGACCTTGTCGCCGAGGTCGGAGTCCCAACGTTTGGCCCAACCCTCCGGCGAGTCCCGGTTCTGTTCCACGAACTGGAGGAACCCTTTCGTCTGGCTGTCGGCGTAGTCGGCCAAGTGCAAGAGCATGGCCTCGGGCGTCGCCGGGGGCTTGGGGGAGCCCCAGTCGCCGCGCCGGTGGTGGCTGAGGATCATGTGGACGAGGTGGTCTTCGATGCCGCGCGGCAGGTCGTATCCGGCGCGGCGTACGTCGGCGGCGATTTGGCCCAGCCATTCGGCGCCGATCACGAGGTGGCCTCGGAGCCGGCCGTCGTCGGTGACCGTGATCATGGTGTCGACGGCGTATTCGCGGAGTTTGCCGAGGTCGTGGATGGCGGCGCCGAGGAGGACGAGGTCGCGGTCGAGTTCGGGGTAGCCGCGGCAGACGGCGTCGACGACGCGCATGATGCCGTGGACGTGTTCGACGTTGCCGCCGATGTAGTTGTGGTGGTGGAAGACGGCGCTCGGGTGGGTCTTGTACTTGGCGGCGACTTCGGGGTCCGCGAACACGGCTTGGCGCAGCCGTTGAAGGTGCGGGTTCTCGATCGAGTCGAGGTATTCCTGCAAAGCGCCCCAGTGGTGCTCGATCTCCTCGGCAAGGAGCGTGGGGACGAACTCGCTTGGTGCGTAGCCGCCGGGGGCGAGGACCTTGAGGTCGCGGGGTTCGAACTTGAGGCCCACTTTGCCTTTGTACTCGTCCACCACGACCTTGGAGACCTCGAGGACGTCGCCGACCTTGAGCGTCTCGGCGAGGCTGGCGCCCTCCCAACACTTGGCTTCGAGTCGCCCGGAGCGGTCGCCGCGTTCGGGGGCGAGGTACTTTCCGCGGACGCTGTCGGGCGTGGCGATGCTCCGGATTACGGCGCGGACCCGCGTGTAGGATTTGCCGGCCTCGAAGGCGGCGATGCCGAGGCGGGCCTGGGCGATGGCGTGGGCGGGTTGGAAAGGGTTGGGGGCGGTCATGCTCGCTCCTGGCGGCCCCAATCCTCGACGGCGCTTAACAACTCGCCGACCGCGCCGATTTCGATGTCGGCGCCGTGGGCCCCGTCGTGGTGGGGCCGTCCGTAGCGGGCGAACGCGGTCCGCATGCCGACGGCGGCGGCGCCCGAGACGTCGCGTTCGGGCCAGTCGCCGACGAAGAGGACCTCCGACGGTTTCACGCCCAGGGCGTCGAGGGCGGCCTTGAAGGGCGCGGGGTCGGGCTTGTGGTGGCCCGTGTCCTCCGCGGCGACGACGACTTCGAAGAAGTCCGCCAGGCCTAGCTGCACGAGGCGTTGCCAGCCCTTGAGGCGTGGGGCATCCGTGACGACGCCCAACCGGAGTTGACGGCGCGTGAGCTCGACGAGGACCTTGCGGACGCCGGGGTAGGGCGTGAGGAAGAGTTCCTTGGCGCGCAAGTAGGCCTGGATCCCCGAGGCCAAGACCTTGTCGTGGACGTGCTGGCCGTAGGCGAGGCGGGCGCGGTTGTGTTTGCGCAAGAACGCGTCGAAGGCGTCGTCGCTCTCGATTCCGTGTTCCAGGTAGTGTTCGTAGAGCTTGGCGCCGGCCTCTTCCTCCTCGAACGGGAAATCGGCGCCGGCGGCCACCATGGCCCGGGCGGCCTCTAGGCTCGCCAGGCGCTTCATGCGGAGGAAATCGACGAGGGTGTTGTCGAGGTCGAAGAGGACGGCGCGGATCAGGCCGCCACGCTCCTTCCGTACTGCATGATCTCGGCCTTGTGCGGGTATTGGCGGAGGAAGGCCTTGGGGTTCTCCGTGTGCATGGGGAGGAGTTTCTTGGGACGAATCTGGTCGATGGCGTGCCAGAGGTCTTCGGGCGGGAAGTGGCCTGACGCGTGCTTCTTGACGAGGCGCAGGCGGAAGTGGTCGAGCCAATGTTGGAGGCGGGCGTAGTCGAGCTCCATCTCCTCGTCGAAGGGTTCGGTCTTGGAGTAGATGTAAGCGCCGCCGTCCGGGTCGAGGTCGACGAGTTCGGTCATGTTGTAGTAGTCGACGTAGACAAGGAAGGCGCGGGGGTCCCGGCGGACGTCGCCTCGGGAGAAGGTGTAGGGGCGGCCCAGGTGGGGGAGTTCGTAGTCGGAGTAGTCGTCGGCCAGGAGCTTGGGATCGTCGTGGGTGAGGTCGGGCCGTTCGATGAGGCCGTAGCCGCGGCGGGGCATGTAGACGCCCAGGTTGGGGTCGTTGAGCGGGGGCGCGTCGACGTCGACGCGGCGCATGAGTTCGAGGAGGTGGGCCTGTTTGGCCGTCAGGAGGAGCCTTCGCCCGGTCTGGCGGGCGGCCTCGTGGAACGAGAGGAGGCGGTCGAGGTCGCGTGGCGGGTAGTTGACGAAGCAGAATCCGTCCGCTTTGCGGACTTCGTCGGCCACCTCGCGGGCGACCTCCGATTCCGGAATGAACTTCGTGGCTCCGGCGTCCGGGTCGGGGTCCTTGTTCTCGTTTCCCAGGTTCGTGCCTTCCATCAGCAGATAGTCGACCCCGCCGGCGCGCTGGACGAAGCGGTCCGTGTCGCCCGCCCGCCGGCCGTGGCGGCGAAGGTCGCCCGAGTAGGCGAGCGAGAAACCGTCCGTGGCGAGGAGGATGCCGCGGGCCCCCGGGATGGAGTGGTCGACGGTGTGGTTCTCGATGCGGGTCTTGCCGATGTCGACAAGGGCCTCGTGCGAGACGGGTCGGGGGCGCTCGTTCCGTTCATCGCCGCGGATCTTTCGCATCCGGGCCGCGTCCTTCTTCATGCGGACGAAACCGAACTGGTCCTGGTAGGTGAGGAAATCCTTGAGGACCCCATCGGGCGAGGTATCCTGGACGGCTTGGAGTACGGCCCGACCGGCGGGCGACGTGTAGATGGGAACGTCGGGCCGCACGAGGGGGAAAAGGCCGGCGTGGTCAAGGTGGGGATGGGAGAGGAGGATGGCATCGACGCCTCGCGGCTCCTCGTCACGACCCATCTGGCGCAGCAGGTCCGGCCGGTAGAGGCCGGGGACGTCAGGCGCGAGGCCCATGCGGAAGTAGTCGGCCATTCCGGAGACTTTGCGCGGCTTGAGATACTCGTGGAAGAAGTGCTTGAGGGCCCGGAAGGACGTGCCGAGGTCGAGAAAGATCCGGACGTCCGTCTCGACCAGGAGACGGTTGCCGCCGATCTCGTCCACGCCGCCGTAGGCCGTGATGGTCGCCAAGGGCGGGGCCGCGAACGGCGGGGTCCCTTAATAGGGGAACCCGGGGAGGGCGGGAGGCGGGAACCCGTGCCATGGGCCCGCGGGGTCTTAAACCATTACGGCCGGGCCGGACCGGGCAACCGTCGATTCGGCGAAACCATCATAAAAGAACCCAGAATGATAGGCCTCCATTCTGGAGAAATCCCGGAAGTCGTCAAGTCTTCGACGGTGACCCACCCTGAGCGAGACGCTGACCCGCACGCCGACGCCGCCCGAGGGCGAACCTCCGGAGCCTCCCAAATTGGTGATCACGGTGGAGGCGGAGGCGCTCTTTGCCGAGGGGGCGCGGCTGGAGAGTCCCGCCCAGCAACGCCTTCGGCTGTGGGCGCAGCAGTTGGAGACGTTGGAGACCAAGGGGGTCCTGACGAGCCTCCAGCAGTTCCGCGACAAGATCGCCCTTTACCCGCACCAGATCAACGCGTCGATGCGCGTCCTCTCCAAGATGGGCGGCCGCGCCATCCTGGGCGACGAGGTGGGCCTCGGCAAGACCATCGAGGCGGGCATCGTCCTCAAGGAACTCCTGGGACGCGGCCTGGCCGAGACCGTGCTCATCCTGACGCCGGCGAACCTCGTCAACCAATGGCGCGTCGAACTCGAGGACAAGTTCCAAGAGACCTTCATCACGCACGAGGACCCCGAGTTCCAAGGCTTCGATGCGCACCCCCGCATCATCGCGTCCATCGACACGGCCAAGCTCGAGGAGAACGCGGGACGCCTCCTGGGCAGGGTCCGGCGCCCGCCGAGAGCCACACTTGCGTGCTCCCTCTTGCGCTACACGACGCTCCGCTACGACCTCGTCTCCAAG
>CAYVGY010000011.1:0-1620 GCA_964451065.1 uncultured Halobacteriales archaeon | reverse complement strand
CGGCGAAGCTCGGGGAGAACGCCGTGAAGGTCCTCGCGCGCGATTGGGACCTCGTGATCGTCGACGAGGCGCACTACCTCAAGAGCCGCACGACGCTCCGCTACGACCTCGTCTCCAAGATCGAGAGCAAGTACTTCCTGGCCCTCACCGCCACCCCCATCCAGAACAACCTGCGCGAACTGTTCAATCTCATCCACCTCGTCCGACCCGGGCTCCTGGGCAGCGCGCGCACCTTCGACCGCCGATTCGTGGCGGACTCGGAGGGTCGCCGCCTCCAGAACGTGAGTGAGCTCCAAGAACTGCTGCGCGAGGTCATCATCCGCAACCGGCGCAAGGAGACGGGCTTGGATTTCCCCAAGCGGAACGTGAAAACCCACAGCATCGTCGGGAACGAGAAGGAGTACGAGCTCCACGACGAGATCCACGAATTCATCTCCAAACAGTATGACGCCCAGGGGTTCCAACTGAGCCTTCTCCTGCTCCAACGGGAGATGGCGTCGAGCCCGCAGGCGCTAATCGAGACCCTCAAACGGATGCAGGCGTCTGGCGAGACCCTCGCCGGCGCCGAGATCGACGCACTCCTCAAGATCGCAGGCGGGCTGCGCAAGTCGAGCAAGGCCGAGCTCCTGGAACGGTTGGCCAAACGATTCCCGTCGCGGTTCATCGTCTACACCCAGTTCCGGGCCACCCAGGACCGGCTCGTGGCCCGGTTCAAGGAGATGGGGCTCAACGCCATCCCGTTCCACGGGCAGCTCACGTCGGGCCGGCGGCGCAACGCGCTGGAAGAATTCCGAGACCAGGGCGGTGCCCTGGTGTGCACCGACTCCGGCAGCGAAGGCCTTAACCTCCAGTTCTGCCACGTCGTCGTCAACTACGACCTCCCTTGGAACCCGATGCGGGTCGAGCAACGCATCGGACGCGTCCACCGCATCGGCCAGACGGACGACGTCCTCATCCTCAACCTCTCCATCAAGGACACCGTTGAGGATCACGTCCTCAAGATCCTCTACGAGAAGATCCGGCTCTTCGAGGTCGCCATCGGCGAGATGGACCTCATCCTCTCCGAACTCGAGTCCGCCGACTCCATCGAGAAACAGGTCTTCGAGATTCTGGCCAAGGGCAAGAGCCGCGCAGCGCAGAAACGCCAGCTGTCCTCGCTCAAGCGCAAGCTCCAGAAGGGCGTCGACGAGGCCGAGAAGGTCAAGAAGTTCGACGAGGCCGTCTTCAGCCAGTTCGACCTCGGCACCGTGGAGGGCGCCTGATGGACACCCCCGTCGACATCAAGCGGTTCGTCTTGGCGTTCCTGGCCGACATCGACGCCGACGTCCGCGAACAAGACGGACTCTACACCGTCGCCTTCCCCCCGGGCCGAAAACGGAAGTTCGGCCGCGAACGCATCGTCACCTTCGACGCCGAGAAGCGACGCGAACATGTCGAACTCGTCGAGCCGGGCAGTCCCTTCCTCAAGATGCTGCTCGTCGAGGCCAAACAGACGGGCGCTCTGGCCGCGTACCCGTCGAGCCGCTTCCCCGTGGGGACGCGCATCTACACGTTCCGGTTCGAGACCTATTCCAGCCTCAAGAAGCGCACCCACTTTGCGTGGGCCGCCCTCGAACCCGG
>CAYVGY010000010.1:30545-33122 GCA_964451065.1 uncultured Halobacteriales archaeon | reverse complement strand
CTGGGCATCCCCCTCATCGAAATCGCCACGGCACCCACCATCCGCGACGGCGACCATGCCCGCGCCGTCGCCGCCCGGCTGGGCGGCCTCCTCCGGAGCACCGGACGCGTCAAGCGAGGCCTGGGGACCATCCGGCAAGACCTCAACGTGAGCATCCGGGACGGGACCCGCATCGAGGTCAAGGGTGTGCAGGAGCTCAACGCCATCCCGCGCGTCATCGAATGGGAGGTCCATCGACAGGTGCGGTTGGCCGCCATCGCGAAAAGCCTCCGCGACCGCAGCGTCACCAAGGAGAGCTTCGCCTGGTCGCCCGTTCCCTTGGCCACCATCCTTGGGTCCACCCAAGCCAAGCTCGTGAAGAAAACGCTGGCCGACGGGGGTCAGGTCTTGGGTCACCGACTCCCGGGGCTTCATGGCCTCTTGGGGGCGCCGGCCAAGGAGGATCCACGCTTGGGCCGCGAACTGGCGGCGTACGCCCGCCGCGATGGCGGACTCCAAGGCCTGATGCACGGCGATGAACTTCCCGGGATGGGCGTCACCGACGCCGAAGTGGCGACGGTGCGGTCGGCGCTGGGATGCGGCCCAACGGACAGCTTCGCGCTGGTGGCGGCGTCGACGGCGGCCGCCGAGCGGGGCCTTCGCGTCATCGTCGAGCGGGCGATGCGCGCCTTGGATGGCGTCCCTCCCGAGGTGCGGGCCGCCGAACCCGACCATTCCACGTCGTATCTGCGACCGATGCCGGGTTCGGCCCGCATGTATCCGGAGACGGACATCCCGCCGACCCTCGTGACCCAAGGCCTGCTGGAGCGCCTGGCGCGAGAACTCCCGCCGCCGCTCGAAGATCAGGTCGCGCGGCTGCGCGACCGATTCCAGGTCAGCGCCGACGAGGCGCGCCAGATTGTCGGCGACGGCCTCGTCGTCGAATTCGAGTCCTTGGCCACAGTCGGCGACCCTTCCTTGGCTGCTCGAAGCCTCCTGGCCTACCTGCCCGACCTGGGCAGAAGGTTCCCGGCGACCATCCCGCGTCACGCGGCGTGGACCCGGGATGCCATCGAGGCCGTTCGCCTGGGTCGCTTCGCGAAGGAGGGGGTTCCGTTGGTCCTCGAATCCTTGGCCTCCGGCCAGGCCGATTCCGTGGAATCAGCGGCTGCCGCGCGCGGCCTGACGGGCGTCGACCGGACTGCGGTCTCGGAAGCGGCAAGGCGGCTGGTCGCGGAACGCATCGACTTCGTGCGCCAGCGGGGTCGCGAGAGCGTCGGACCACTGATGGGCCTCCTCATGAAGGAGTTTCGCGGTCGGGTAGACGGAAAGGCCCTCAACGAGGCCCTGGAGATGGAAGTGGGCCGCGTTTTGGCGCAGAACGGCGTCAAGGCGTAGCGCGTGGCGACGCCCGCGGTTGCACGGCCACCGCGTTCCACGCCGCCCGGGCGTCGCTCGCGGGGCGAGGGGGGATTGGGCGGCCCTGGCCGGGGCGGCCGACGAAGGCGCCATGCTCGACCATGCAGACGCCCCGCACGAAGTGGGTGTCGATAATGGGAACCTCCCAGCCTTCGAACGGCGTCCAGCCGCACCGGGAGGCGAGGCGGGCGCCTTCGATGCGTCGAACGTCGTGCATGGAAACAGCGAAGAAGTCGGCGTCGTAGCCGGGGGCCAGCTGTCCTTTCGGGATGCCGAGGCGGCGAGCGGGCGCATCGCTGAGGGCGCCCACGACGCGGGCCAGCGGAACGCGCCGCGTTCGGGCTTGTTCGAGGAGCAGGGGGTAGGCGGTCTCGACGCCGGGGACGCCCGCGGGGGCTTCCGGGACGGGGCGGCGCTTCTCATCGAGCGTGTGAGGCGCGTGGTCGGATTCGAGGATGGGGACCCGGCCGTCGACGAAGGCGGTCCAGAGTTCGTCGCGTCGCTGGGACGTCCTGAGCGGCGGATTGACTTTTCCAAGTCCGTCCTTTGGACCGCGGTCGAGCGAGAGCAGGAGGTGGTGGGGTGTGGCGGCTGCGCTGAAACCTTTGGCTGCGGCAGTTTCGGCCGCGTCGGAGGTCGAGCAGTGGGCTACGTGGATCGATGTCGAGGGCGGCGCAAGGCGTGCCACGCGTTCGACGGTGGCCCGCTCGCCTTCCGCGGGTCGTAGCGAATCGTGGTGGGCGAGGCTGGCGGGTGGGGTCCCGGCGGCCGTCTCCGCGTGAAGGACGGCCGGGCGGTCTGCCTTGGCGGCCAGGGCCAGCCATTGGGAGATTTGGGCGTCGTCGCCGGGTCGTTCGATGCCGGTCGTGGCAGCCAGGAAGAGCTTGAGTCCGTTGGCGCGGTCGAGGAGGCGCAGCGGGTCGGGCGAGGCGGGCGTCAGGGTCGCCCAGAGGCCCCAGTCGACGCAGGCCTTGGGGCCGACGGTTTCGCGTTTCTCTTCGAGGCGCGACAGGCGGTCGATGAGGGGGTCGGTGTTGGGCATGTCGAGGACGGTGCCGATGCCGCCGAGTGCGGCGCCCAGCGTCCCGGTGCGGAAGTCCTCCTTGTGTTTGGCGCCGGGGTCGCGGAAGTGGACATGGAGGTCGACGCCGCTCGGCAGGAGGATCCGGCCGGGGGAGC
>CAYVGY010000010.1:25861-30535 GCA_964451065.1 uncultured Halobacteriales archaeon | reverse complement strand
TTCGTCAATCCCCATCTCGACGTCTTGAAGCTGGCCGGCGACGAACGCGCGGCCTTCGACGACGAGATCGGGTCGCATTGGGCGGCGTAGCCGCGGTCCGCTAAATAAGGCGCGGTGGGGTCTTCAGTAGATGCCCCAGAGGCCGATGGCGCCGTCGCGCAGGAGGTCGTTGCAGCTGTTGAGGAAGCGGCGGTACCAGAGGCGTTCCACGAGTCGTCGGCCGGCGAAGAACCCCAGTAGAGATGCATCGAGGGCGAAGAGAGGCACGATGCGGGCGAGGCTGGAGAGGCCGTCGACGATGAGCGCGGCGAAGACGATGTGGACGAGGACGAACGCGGCGAGGGCGACGCCGCCGACCCACCAGCTGGGGTTGGGGGGGCGGCCGTGAACCTTCTGGTAGCACTCGCGGACGGTGCGGCAGCTGACGCTCCACCGCATCCATCGATTCCAGTGGTCGCGCAGGGAGACCTCGTACGAGCCTACGACGAACCAGTGCGTGTAAGCGGCGCCGGCGGCGAGGGCGGCGCCGAAGAAGAGGGGGATGGAGAGGAATCCGTAGGCGGGAAACCCTTGGAGGGAAAGGAAGGCGAGGCGAAGGACGAGGGCGGCCACGAGGCCGATCTGCGTGAGGCTCTTGGCGCTGCGGCGTACGTCGCCTTCGAGGATGGTGAGAAAGTTCCGGGTAACGCCTTCGCCGACTGCGTGCATCCCGTCCGGACCTAGAGGGCTCGACGTATTTAGCCCCGCCGAATCGATTCGATTCGGAACCTTTTCATTCAGGCTCGGCGCGCGAAAGTGAGGAAGCCGGTGTGGCCCAGCATGTTGAAATCAGGTCGGGCGCCGCGGTCGTGGAGGACCCAGGACCGTTCGAGGAGTTCGAGGGTCCGAATGTCGAGAAATCCGTGGCTGCGGGCCGCTCGCACCGCGTTCTCGGCTTGGCCGACGAGAGGCGTGTAGATGGCGAGTACGCCGCCGGGCCGGAGCGATGCGTGGGCGGCGGGGATGGCGTTCTCGGGGTCGGGGATGTCGAGGATGAAGGCGTCGAGGTCGCGCGTCTTGAGATCGTTGATGATATCGCCGAGATTCCACTCCACGATGTCCGACAGGCCGGCGCGTTCGAGGTTGGCGCGGCCGATGCGAAGGTGGTCGTCGCGTTTTTCGTACGCGTAGACGCGGCCGGCGGGTGCCACGGCGTGCGCGAGGACGAGCGTCAGGGCGCCGCTGCCGACGCCGCCTTCGGCGACGCGGCTGCCGGCGTGGAGGCCGGTTTCGAGGAGGATGCGGGCGGCGTCCTTGGGGAGAACGATCTGCGCCTTTCGTTCGAGGGCGCGCAAGTGGTCGGCCAGGACCGGGTGAAGCATCGTGTAGTCCTGGGATCCCAGCCGGATGCGGTCGCCCCAGGGGCGCCCCACAAGGTCGGCCAGGCGGACGACGCCGAGGCCGTCAACCCGCTTGGTGGCGCCTTCGACGCGTACAACGAATCGCTCGCCGTCCGGGCTGAGAAGTAGGACTCGATCGTTGAGCGCGACGGGGTCGTTCACGTCGAACGATTCGGAGGCGGCCTTAAAGGATTCCTTCGCGCCGCAACACCTGGGCGAGGACCTCCAGCGCCTGGGCGAAGGCGGCGGCCTTGACGTCATCCCGGGACCCCGGGTGAACACGGCGCGTCGCTTGCACGGTCGTGGGGCCGGCGGCCGCCGTGAAGGAAAGCCCCAAAGGTTTGGCCACCGTGGCCCCCGTGGGGCCGGCAATCCCGGAGGTCGCGACGGCGAACGTGGCGCCCAGGATCCGTCGCGCGCCCCGCGCCATGTCGACGACCGTGGACTCACTCACGGCGCCATGCTCCAGGAGGCGCCCGAGCGGGACTCGGAGCAGGCTTCGTTTGGAAGCGTCGGAGTAGGCAACGAGGCCGCCCACGAAGACTTGGCTGGCGCCGGAGACGTTGGTGAACGCGTCCATGAGGCGGCCGCCCGTGAACGACTCGGCCACGGCCAGCGTCGCGCCGGCCCGACGAAGCGCTTCAAGGAGCTCGTCGGGTCGTTCCATCTCGGCCCTCCTTCGCCAATTCTTTGACGCGCTCGACGCCGCGAATCTGGTCCAGAACCTGCTGGACAGCGGGTGTGACGAACCTTTCGGTGTCCTGGCCCTTGGCCCATCGGGATCGAATGCGCCGTCCCGAACACTCGTCGGGCCGCCAAACGCGGCCGGGAACCACCCGGTAGCCGGCTTGCGCGAAGAGCCGGCGAGTGATGGGATTGTTGGTGACGACGGCCTGGAACGCCGGGACGAGGGTTTCGACGTGCCGGACCCAGCCCGCGTGGCGGTAGATGTCCGGGACCGCGAAGAGGTGGACGTTGCGCACGCGCGCCTCGCGCAAGCCGGCCCGCAAGAGGTCGAATCGTTCGCCCACGGTAAAGGGGTTGGCGGCTTCATGGCTGCGCTGGGAGCTGCCGACCGCAACGTAAACGCGTTCGAACCGGCGAGCCGCGTCACGGATGGCCGTCAGGTGGCCCCGGTGGGGGGGTTGGAACCGGCCGAGGAGGAGTGCATGCATGGATTCACCGGAGCGTCGCCTTCGGTGCGCCCACGCGGTCGAGGCGGCGGATGCGTCCCACCGTCCACCGGATGGCGGCGCCGCTCACGAAGACGATGAATAGGAGTCCAATGAGTGGAACGTCTTGATACTCGAACGTGAGGGCGAGGCCGTTGAAGCCGGCGTGGAGGAGGACGGCTAGGGCGTAGAAGGGCAGGACCTCGATGAACATGCGGCGTTCGAGGTACACGCGGGCCATCCCATACCCAACGATGCCGGTCGCGGTGGCGTGGAGGAAGGTGGAGGTGACGGAACGGACGGCGGCGACCATGACGAAGGTGTACCCGGGGTTTTCTTGGAGGGCCGCCAGCTCGTAGATGAGGTTCTCGGTGGCGCTGAAGCCGAGGCCGGCGGCGGCGCCGTAGATGATTCCGTCTTCCACCTCGAAGATTGTTTTCCGAGCGGAGCGAACGCCGAGCGCTTTGGCGAACTCTTCAACGATGGGGGCGGCGATGACGATAATGATGATGAGCCGGAAGTTCTCGGCGGCGAAGGCGGTCGGGAGGTACTCCCGCCGGAGGCCGGTGGCCGCCAATTCCTCCAACGCAATGGAGATCACGATGCTCACGACGGCGCCGAAGAAGAACGCGCGGAAGACGCCGCTCCAGGGGTTCCGGTTGAGCCGTTCCGCGTTCCGAATGTAGATAGCGTATACGATGGGCGGAAGGAAAGCCGCGGCGACGACGAGGGCGCCCAACACCACAGGGTCGTCGCGCACCACGCGCGAAGACAGCCTCGGCTTCGATAAGAAGGTTGCCGGACAACGCTGGAGCCGAAGCGCGCCGCGCAGGTTTAAAGCGGCTTTCCGGGTTGCCCGCCGGGGTCAGGGTGATGCCGATCGCGCAGTCCACGTCCATGCTGGCCGAGGCCAATGCTGTCCGGGAACTCGCGCGCCGCAACAACGAGTGGTTCGGCGAATCGCTCCCCATGATCGCGAGCGAGAACGTGTTGAGCCCGCGCGCGCTCGAGATGTTGTCGACGGACTTCCATGGTCGGTATGCAGAGGGGCTGCCGGGCAAGCGCTACTACCAAGGCTGCAAATACTTCGACGAGGTCGAATCGAAGGCCATCGAACTGGCGCAGCGCCTTTTCCGGTGCCGATGGGCGAACGTCCAGTCCACGAGCGGCACCGTGGCCAACATGGCCGTGCTCAAGGCGCTCGCGCAGCCGGGGGACACGATCACCGCGGTTTCCACGGCCGACGGGGGTCACATCAGTCACGCCAAGATGGGCGCCGTGGGATTGCGGGGGCTCAAGGTGATCGAGTACCCATGGGACCCCGACCGCATGCAGGTGGACGTCGACAAGGCCGCCCGCGTGATCAAGGCCGAACGGCCCAAGCTCTGCGTGTTCGGCCAGTCGGCGTTCCTCTTTCCCACGCCGCTCAAGGACGGCCTTGCGCAGGCCGCCCACGACGTCGGGGCGCCCGTGTTCTATGACGGCGCCCACGTACTCGGCCTCATCGCGGGCGGCCAGTTCCAGGACCCGCTGCGCGAAGGCGCCGACGTGATGGCCGGCTCGACCCACAAGACGCTGCCGGGCCCCCAAGGCGGCGTCAACCTCACGGACCGCCGTGGCGACTCCGACGACGACAAGAAGTTCCTGCGCGGACTCGACACCGGCGTGTTTCCCGGCGTCGTGTCGAGCTACCACCTGCATCACGTGGCGGCCAAAGCGATTGCGTTCGCTGAACACCTCGAGTTCGGCAAAGCGTACGCCGAACAGACTGTGAAGAACGCCCGCGCCCTCGCCGAGGCCCTTCATTCGCAGGGCTTCGCCGTCCTGGGGGAACGCCTTGGGTTCACGCGCAGCCACCAGTGTCTGGTCCAGATCGGCGGGCTCGGACAAGGCCAGGGAAAATGGGCCGCCGAACGCCTGGAAGAAGCCAACGTCATCACGAACATGAACATGATTCCCGGCGATACAAAACCCATGGCTCCCAGCGGACTCCGCCTCGGCACGCAAGAACTCACCCGCCTCGGAATGCGCGAACCCCAGATGCGGGAAATCGCCGCCCTCTACTCCAAATTGCTGCTCCACGGAGCCGAGTCCGCCCGCGTCCGGACCGAAGTCAAGGCCCT
>CAYVGY010000010.1:0-25851 GCA_964451065.1 uncultured Halobacteriales archaeon | reverse complement strand
AGTTCCGGGAGCTCTACTAGCCATGCTCGCGGGCTGGGTCGCACTCACCGGTACGCCCGGCGTCGGTAAATCCACGGTGACCGACCGGATCCGCCTACGAGCCATCCCCACGGTCGACCTGGGCCGGTTCGCCCACGACTACGGTCTCGTCGAAGGCCTCGACCGGCCCCGAACGTCCGCCATCGTCGACCCCAAGCGTGTCGCGCCCGTCCTGCGCCAGGTCGTCCAGATCGACAACCTGCTGCTCCTCGACGGCCACTGGTCGCACGACGTCCCCGGCGTGAAAACCGCCGTCGTGTTGCGCCTGAAACCCGCCGAGCTGCAGGCACGTTTGACCCGCAAGGGGTGGCCACCGGCCAAGATCCAAGAGAACGTCGAAGCCGAAGCCATCGACGTCGTCACGCAGGAAGCCGTCCACCGCCTCGGCGCCCGAAACGTTTTCGAAATCGACACGACCGGCCTGGCGGTCGAAGAGGTGGAGCGGCACGTCCTCCGCCTCCTCAAGGGCACCCCGGCCGCCAAGGCATCCTACAAGCCCGGCCGTGTGGACTGGTCGCAGGACATCCTCGGTTGGTATTGATGATGACGCCAACGAGAACTTGGCCAAGGATCGTCGAGTTTTCTCCGGGCGTCTGCGGTTCTGGCGATGAATCGGTCGGTGGTTCGGGAAATTCCTACTTTTTCCAGGCGATGAGTTTGTGGGAGATCCAGGAATTGTCGCGCTGGATCCCGACAGACTTCGAGCTGACGGGCGAGGATTTCCACCTGCGGGGCGACATTGATCGGCAGCTATCAGCGGCCAGCTCGTACGCGTTTCCCGACCCCGGTCGTCTTCCAGGATCCCCAACCACGTGTAGTGATGGTGGACCCGCACCCAATTTCCGCTAGCAAGTCTGAAGAAAAGTGGTCGGGTCCCCCATTCCGCCCCACCGCGTCAGCCGAAACCCATAAGGGCAGGGCCATCCGTCCCGCGCCCGGACGCGCCTTGGTTCTCGACCGCCAGCGGAAACTCATGGATTTCCTTATCCTTCCGCTGGCTCGAGGGCTCCGGTTCCTCACGCCGAACCAACTCACCGTTTTCGGCCTCCTCTTGGCCATCGCCGCCGCCATCGTCCTTTGGCAGTCTGCGCCGGAGGACGAACTGTCGAACTATTACCTCGTCATCGCCGGATTTCTCGTGTTCTTCCATGGCCTCCTTGACATGGTCGACGGCGTCGTCGCCCGCACCTTCTACAAGGCCACGCCCCTGGGAGACTTCCTCGACCATGTGGCGGACCGCGTCGCCGATATTCTCCTCCTTGGCGCCATCGCCTTTTCGCCCTGGGGCGACGTCCGCGTCGGGGTCGCCGCCATCGCGGCCACCCTCCTCGTGAGCTACCTCGGCACGCAAGCCCAAGCCGTGGGCGCCGGCCGCATGTACACCGGCATCGTCGCCCGCGCCGACCGCCTCGTCCTCCTCATGGTGGCGCCCGTGGCCGACCACGCCCTCCTGATGCAAGGCGTCACCATCGACCTGGGCGACCCCTTCCCCTCCCACATCCTTGGATTCGCCCTCTGGTACATCGCCTTGGGCGGCGCGGTCACCGCCGTCGAACGGTTCGCCCGCATCTACCTCTTCCTACGACGCGCCGAAAAGAAGGCCTGAACGTGTTCGGGTCTGGGCAAATCCGGGAAACCCAACCTTTTTGAAGAGGCGCCCCTCCTAAAGACACGAGACAACATCCCATGCGTGGCTACCTACGGACGTTCACTTTGTTCCTCGTGTTCACGGGCCTCCTGGCGGGCGTGGGCTACATCGTCGGAATGACGACCGGCGGCGACCCCACGGCCATGATGATCGGTTTCCTCGTCTTCGCCCTCCTCCTCAACCTCGTCTCCTACTTCTTCAGCGCCAAGATGGTCCTCGCCTCGTACCGCGCCAAGGTCGTCACGCCCGAACAGGCGCCCCGCCTCCACCGCATCATCGACCGCGTCGTCCTCCGAGCCGGCATCCCCAAGCCCACCGTCGCCATCATCCCCTCCAAGACGCCCAACGCCTTCGCCACGGGCCGCAACCCCAAACACGCCGTCGTGGCTGCCACGGAGGGCATCATGGAACTCCTCGAGGATGACGAGCTTGAAGGTGTCATCGCCCACGAAGTCAGCCACGTCCAGAACCGCGACATCCTCATCATGACCATCGCCTCGGCGATCGCCTCCGCGATTTCATGGATCGGTTTCATGCTCCTCTTCAGCCGCGACCGAAACGGCAACCCCCTCCTCGCCCTCCTCGTGTTCCTCCTGGCGCCCATCGCGGCCACTCTCATCCAGCTGGCCATCAGCCGCAGCCGCGAATACGGCGCGGACTCCTCGGGCGCCCACCTCATCGGAAACGGCGAGCCCCTGGCCCGCGCCCTCGAGAAACTCGAACATGGCGTCCGTGCGCGGCCGATGCAGCAGGGGAACCCCTCGACGTCGAGCCTGTTCATCGTCAACCCCTTCCGGGGCATGTCCTTCGCCAGCATGTTCTCGACCCACCCGCCCACGAAGGAACGGGCGCGCCGCCTGCGAGAGCAGGTCTTCTAGAAGCAGGAAATTTCCCGAACCGACGCGTGGCGTCCGTTCCTCCCTGGAGCCAAACCGGCAGTCCTATAAGTCCCAGGGGGGGATTTCCTTGCGTAGCGTCGGAGTCGTCCGCGCTCGGAAGGGATGCACACTTGGTTACGGAACTCACGTCTTACATCGGCCGCCCCGTCTACAACCACAAGGGAACGTTTGTCGGCACCGTCGGCAACGTCGTCATCGACCTGCCCACCCGGAAGGTGGGAAGCCTCCTGCTCACGCGGACCAACCCCGCGCTCGTCGATGGCGCGCGTGACGTGGCCGTCCCCTACCGGTGGGTCACCGCGGTCAGCGACGTCGTCCTTCTTTCCACGTTCCCCGAACACGTCACCGTCCTCGAGACTCCGCCGAACCAAGAAGAAGCCCCCGTCAAGGCGTAGACCGACCGGCATGCCTACCGTTCGCCGGCCATCTCGCCAAGGACCGGCAACATGACCATGCGGCGCATGAAAACGCTGATGATCATGAGCGGCACGATGAGGCCGTAGGCGACGACGGACATCACGGCCAGCACGGCCAAGACGTTTTCCATGTACCTCACCTGGAAAACGAAGTGGACGAGGTAGAACCCGCCCGTGAAAATCGCCGCCACGAGGAAGAAGAGACTCATCAGGTAGAGGCCTTGGCGGGCGTGGAACAGCAAGAACCGCGGCTTCGGACGGGCCGCCAAGGGAAGAAGGTTCAAGAACGGGAAGTAGGCCATGGCCGCCAGCCAGAGGTGGCCACGGCCGACGGGACCCTCCATCACCCCGTCCAATGGGGGGTTGCGATTCAACTCTATCGGTTGCGGCGCACCGGCCCCCTTGGGGGGAAAGATTAATGCTGCTCCCATTATCCGACGCCAAACCCCATGGACTACCGGCTCCGCAGTGACCACGAACTCATCCAGAGTACTGTCCGCGAATTCGCGCAGACGAAAGTGGCCCCGCTGGCCAAGCGCATCGACAAGGAGGATTGGTGGCCGGAAACGCTCGTCCCGGAGATGGGTCGCCTAGGGCTCCTGGGCGTGGTTGCCCCCCATGAGTTGGGCGGCGCCGGCCTCGACACGGTGAGTTGGGCCATCGTCATGGAAGAGCTGGCCAAGGCTTCCGGGGGTGTCGCCCTCAGCGTCGCCGCGCACAACAGCCTGGGCACCGGGCACATCCTCCTCCACGCGAGCTCTGACCAGAAACGCCGGTTCATCCCCGACCTGGCCTCTGGCCGCAAAATCGCCGCCTGGGGCCTCACGGAGTCTGTGAGCGGCAGCGACGCGGGCGCCCTGCAAACGACGGCCCGGCGGGAAGGCGACGGCTGGACGCTGGATGGATCGAAGGCATTCATCACGAACGGCCATACGGCCTCGACCTTCGTCATCTTGGCCAACGCGAACCCCGCCAACGGCACGCGAGGAATCACCGCTTTCATCGTCGAACGGGGGACCAAGGGCCTGACGCTGGGTCGCAAGGAAGATAAGCTCGGCTGCCGGGGGAGTCCTACGTCGCAACTCTTCTTCGAGGACCTCCACGTGCCGGATATGCAACGCATCGGCCCCGTCGGAGACGGGTTTCGGCAGGCAATGGTGGTCCTGGACGGTGGACGCATCGGAATCGGGGCCATGGCGC
Organism: uncultured Halobacteriales archaeon; assembly: GCA_964451065.1. Classification (GTDB taxonomy): domain Archaea; phylum Thermoplasmatota; class E2; order JACPAO01; family JACPAO01; genus CAYVGY01. The sequence goes on along the minus strand of CAYVGY010000010.1, from coordinate 21,649 downwards.
TCGGCCTCGGGACGGCCGCGCTGGACCGTTCCGTCGACTATGCCAAGGAGCGGCGCCAATTCACGGTCCCCATCGCGCAACACCAGGCAATCCAATGGAAGATTGCCGACATGGCCACGCGGCTCGATGCGGCCCGCCTCCTGATCCACAAGGCCGCGACGCTCCGCGACGAGGGGAAACCGTTCGGGCTCGACGCCTCCGTCGCGAAGCTCTTTGCCAGCGAAGCAGCGATGTTCGCGACCCGGGAAGCCATCCAAATCCACGGCGGCAACGGCTACATTACCGATTACGAGGTCGAGCGGTTCTACCGCGACGCCAAGCTCTGCGAGATTGGCGAAGGCACCAGCGAAGTGCAACGTATGGTCATCGCGAAACACCTCGGGGTCCGCTGACGTGGCCGAAGACGTCGTCATCGTGGCCGCCTGCCGCACGCCCATCGGCAAGTTCCAGGGGGGCCTCAAGTCCTTCACGGCGCCCCAGTTGGGATCCATCGCCCTCAAGGAGGCCCTACACCGGGCGCACCTACAGCCGGCCGAGGTCGACGAGGTCGTGATGGGCAACGTGCTCACGGCCGGCGTGGGACAGAACCCGGCACGCCAGGCGGCCCTCGGAGCAGGTCTCCCCGTCGAGGTTCCCGCCGTCACCATCAACAAAGTGTGCGGAAGCAGCTTGAAAGCCGCCATGCTGGGGACGCAAGCCATCAAGGCGGGTGACGCCCAAATCGTCGTAGCCGGCGGCCAGGAGTCCATGACGAATGCGCCGTTCCTCCTGCCCAAGGCGCGCGACGGGTACCGACTCGGCGACGGCACCCTCGTCGACGGCCTCATCCACGACGGACTCCTCGATATCTACAGCCGCGTCCACATGGGAAACACGGGCGAGACCGTCGCGCAACGGTATCACGTGACGCGAGAAATGGCCGACCGGTTCAGCGAGCGCAGCCATCGATTGGCCCAAGAAGCGACGACGGAGGGGAAGTTCAAGGAAGAGATCGTCTCCGTACCGGTGACGCATCGAGACGGCGCGACAACGTTCGTCACCCAGGACGAGGGCATCCGGGCGACGTCGACGGACGCCCTGGCCAAGCTCAAGCCGGCCTTCCAGCCGGGCGGCATCGTGACGGCGGGCAATTCGAGCCAAATCAGCGACGGCGCCAGCGCCGTCGTCCTCATGGCCACCGCCGAGGCCAAGCGCCGCGGATTGTCCCCACTGGCCCGCGTGGCCGGCTACCACACGGCGGGCGTGAAGCCAGAGTGGGTCATGGAGGCCCCCATCCCGGGCGTGCGCGGCCTACTGGCCAAGACGGGCCACAAGATCGACGACGTGGACCTCGTCGAGCATAACGAAGCCTTCGCCAGCGCCTCGTGCGCCGTCCGCGCGCAACTTCAAATCCCGGAGGAACGGTTCAACATCCACGGGGGCGCCGTCGCCCTCGGCCACCCCATCGGCGCCAGCGGGACGCGCGTCCTCACTACGCTCCTTTACGCGCTGCGCCAGACGGGTAAGTCGCGCGGGGTCGCCACCCTTTGCCTGGGTGGCGGCAACGCCGTGAGCATGATGGTCGAACGCGCATAGGCCGCCGTCGACGCCGCGGTTTTAAGTGGTGGCCCGAATTGGGGCCCCGCATGCCAATCCAGACGATCGCCGTCATCGGCGCGGGCCAAATGGGCGCCGGGATCGCGCAGGTTTCGGCGCAGGCCGGCTTCACGGTCGTCGTCCACGACATCGAGCAGAGGTTCCTCGATCGCGGCATGGACACCATCCGTCGCTCGCTTACCAAACTGGCCGAGAAAGGAAAGCTCTCGCCAAAGGAGGCGGAGGCCACAATCGCTCGGATCCGGACGACTCTCCGGCTCGAGGACTGCTACAAGGCCGACCTCGTCGTGGAAGCCATCATCGAACGCGCCCCGGAAAAGAAGGACGCCTTTCGAAGGCTCGACGCGCACCTCCCCGCGCACGCCATCATCGCGACCAACACGAGCAGCATCCCCATCACGGAGCTCGCGGCCTCCACCCAGCGCCCCGACCGATTCATCGGAATGCATTTCATGAACCCCGTCCCGCTCATGCAGCTCGTCGAAGTCATCCGCGGCCTCGAGACGAGCGACGCCACGAGGACAGCGGTTTTCGACGTCGCCAAGCGCCTCGGGAAGACGCCCATCGAGGTGCGCGACTTCCCCGGCTTCCTGGTCAACCGCCTCCTCATCCCCTTCATCAACGAAGCCTTCTACGCACTCATGGAGGGCATCGCCACCCCCCAGGACATCGACCGGTCCATCAAACTGGGCCTCAACCATCCCATGGGGCCCCTCGAGCTCGCCGACTTCGTCGGCCTAGATACCAGCCTGTACGTCATCGAGGTCCTCTACGACGGCTTCAAGGACCCCAAGTTCCGGCCTTGCCCCCTCCTCCGGCAATACGTCCAAGCGGGCCGGTTGGGGAAGAAGGTCGGGCGCGGCGTCTACGAATACGCCGCGCCGGCCAAGGCATCGCCTCCCGTGCTCAAGAACGCGTGAGGACGCCCCATGGACGAACCGAGACGGCCAGCGGAGTCGCATGCCGATTACCGGTTGTTCCGGTTCGTGGCTCTTGGAACGAGTCGCCTCGTTTTGGCATGCCTATTCCTCGTCCTCTGGAACCTGGCGTTCTTCCGCGATCGCGCGACGCTCGTCTTTCTTGGAAGCACAGGCGGACTGGCTCTCGCAATGAGCCTGATTGCCGCGATGGTTGCGTATATGCTGTTCAAACGCCGGGGCGGCAAGGTCGAAAAAACGTCGCCGCCGTTCCCACGGTAAGGTTTCCTTGAACGCCCCCCGCGGCTTTCGGGACGGACACAGGCGCACCACATCTATCCAATAAGCCCATAGCCAAACGTGTCGCTTCCATCCACGTCCGGAACGTTGTCTTGATGCGCCGCTTCGTGCTCGTCATCCTCGTCGGCTGCGCGTTCGCGGCCTCGGCCGCGCCGGCCTCCGCTGCCCACCACATTCCGGGGCACGTGGAGGATTGCGAACCCGTCAACTTCGCCCTCACCTGGAACCCCGAGTCGTGGCCTCCCGTAGAGCCGAGCCTTTGGGTTCGCCCCGAATGCATACTGCCATGAAGCGAACCGCCCTCGTCCTCGCCGTTGGCCTCGCCTTCGTACCCGGCGCCGTGGGTGAGACCTCGGCGCCGCTGAGCGGCCAGACGAGTTGGCGCGTGGCCCTCGTCGATGGAGCGCTCCAGTGGGAAGGGAAGGCCGTGGCCGTCTTTGTTCCCCTGGACGACGCCGCGGCCCCCACGGAGGACCGAGGCTTCACACTAGTCGGCCGCGACGTCTCGCTCACGGAACTCTATCGGGACTACGCGGGCACTCCGGCGGCGCTCGTCTCGCCCGAGACAACGCCCCAAGAACGGGAAGACCGACTCAGCGGGGGCGCATTGGAACTCCTCGAAATGCGGGCCCAGGCACAACTTCTCGTGATTCCCCCGGCCGACGGCGATTCCTTCATCGCCGACGGGGCCTCCCAAGATGCGTTCCTCGATACGCCGCCATACACCGCCGTCCGCTTCTTCGAGAGCCCGCCCGCCAGTCGTCCTCCGCCCGAGCTCGACGTGTCCTTCGAGAATCCTGACCCCGCGCTTCTCCTTCAAACCCGCTCGAACCATCAGCCGACGAGAATCAGCGGCGACTTTACGGTCATCCTCTGGGACATCGATCTTCACGCGAGCGACGACGGCACGCGGTACCAGTCTGGCACGCTACGTGAGCCCGGGCCCGGCGCCACGACCCTTACGCCAAACGGAGCCGTCTACAGCGCCCGGCACCAATTGCTGCGCATCGATGTCCGGGAGGGAACGCTGACGTTCACCATGCCAGGCCATGGTGCACGGTACTACCTGCACCCCGCCGCGCACCAACTCACGACGGACGGTAGCATGGATCTCCCCCGGACCTCCGGGAGTATCTCCTGGGACGGCGCCTCCCAGAATCTCGTCCAAGAACACCTCCGCATCGAAGGCCAGTTCACCGCCGTCGGGCTCGGCGCCCAGGAGGATGGTGCCTTGGTCTCCATGTGGGGTGGTGAGGCCTCGGCCGTGGCCGCGTCCTCCGCGCCCCTGGCGCTGCCCGGCGCGTTGGAAGGCCCCGCCTTCGGCTTCCCGTGGGGACTCTTCGCGCTCGGAATCTCCGTCGTCGGCCTGGGTGGCGCGTCCGTCATCGGCTTCCCGACGCGCCCGCATCGCGCCGCCACATCCGGAAGGCCCAGCCTGGCCACGGAATCGTTGGCGACGCTGGGCGCGGGCGAATCGGTCATCACTCGCGCAATCGAAGAACTCAACGCGGAGCGGCCCGGGCATGTCCTACGCAGCCTCCAACCCTCGTTCGACCAGGCCGAACCGTTGGCCCCCGTCAAGGCCTACCTAATCGGGCTGGCGTGCCTCAAACTCGAACGACTCGACGAGGCCGCCGAGTGGGCTGTGGTCGCCACCCGACTCTATCCCGAATTCCTTGACCAGCTCCGTTACAACCCGGCATTTGGGCCCATCCGGGAACACCCACTCGTCCAACGGGAACTCGATCAAGTCTGGGGGACCGACGCGTATGCTTGAATCCAGCCACGTCCCGCCTGCGCCCGCCACGAGCACGTCCTTCCGCAGCCTCGACCGCAGCGCCCGGGGCGTCGAGGAACAGCCCACGCGTCGGCGGATCCTGGAGACCATCCGCCGCGAACCCGGCATTACCATCAGCAACCTTTGCCGGCGCACCGAGGCAGGTTGGGGGACCGTCAAGTACCACCTTCAGATCCTCCAGCGGGCCGGCCTCGTGGTCTCCCGCAGCCCCGGCCGCGACTGCCTCCTCTTTCCCCAGGAGTATCCCCGGGACGAACTGCCGGTCACCGAGGTGCTCCGGCGAGGCCGTGCGGCGAGCCTAGCCAAGGCAATCGCGCAGTCGCCGGGCGCCTCGCAAAAGGAACTGTGCGCCCGCGTGAACATGACCCGCAAGATCATCCGAACGTATGTGGACATGCTCACCTCCGCGGGCCTCGTGGTCGAGCGCCGGGACAGCCAGTTCCAGCGGTATTATCCCGACCCACGCTTGGCGGCTCGGTTCCCGGACGAGCCACGGCCAGACCCGGTCCCGTCATCGTCGCCGACGCTTGGGGCCGTCGAACGGTCGACGCCGGCTGCCGGCTTGTAAACTCCGCCCGGCTCTGCGAGGTTCCCGGGAGCCACGAACCTCCCTTCGGACCGCTTCGTTTCGTTTTGCCCTCACCCACGGGGGAAAGAAAACCGGCCGACGGGGTTGGTTGGAGGGTGGCGCCCCAATCCCTGGGCGGAAGGAGACTCCCTTAGCGCGTCACCACGATGGCAAGCAGGACGTAGCCCACGACTAGCATGGCTGTGCTCGTGTACCAGGCGCCGCGCAGAGCCCAGGCGCGTCCGGCTTGTGTCAACGCCGGCGGACGCGTTTCGACGCGGCCAGGAAACCACTTGTTGAAGGTCATGCGGCGGCCTCGACGGACACGCGGGATTTCGGGGATTGGCGAGGCCTCGGGTCCTCGTGGTTTCCTTCATGGTGGGCCGTCCCGGTCGACTCGGCCTTCGCGGCCTCTCCCTTCGCCTTGATCTTCTTGAGCCGGAAGATGTTCTCGCGCTCGATCTCCTCAAGGCGCATGGTGATGAAGTTTCGGACCTCGATGAGGTCCGGGATCACCTTGAACTCGAGGGCGTTCACGCGCCGCTTGGTCTTTTCGACCTCCTCGAGGATTCGCTTGAGCGTGGTTTCGAGTTCGGCTGCTCGGACGATCTCGTCGATGAGGGCTTCGTAGGCGTCGATGGTCTCATCCACCAGGGGGGACGTGCCTAGGACCCCGTAACCACGCTCGGACAGCGGCCGGGCCACGCGGTCCGCCTCTACGGTGGGGACGACGACGCCCATGATGTTCTTGCGGCCCATCTTGGTCCGCGGCGGGTCTTTCCGCGTGTAGGCGATCGACTTGATGTTCACGACGCCCTCGACCGCCTGGGCCCGGCTCATCTTGTTGAGGCACTGGCGGTAGTCCTTGGCAAGGTTGGACCGGATGTCCTTGACCTTGGGAAGCACCTGGAAGAGTTCATACATGAGGCCGTCCCGCTTCATCTTGAGAAGCTTGTGCCCGCGCTGACTCAGCGCGATCTTCAGCTTGAGCTTGATGAGCTCGCTGCGGGTGGGGGTGACCTGTTCGGGCATGGCGACTTTCCTTACCGGGCGGCGACGGGCGCCTCCACGGTTCGGCCCTTGCGGGCGGGGTGGTACTTGTCGAGCAGCTTCTGGTCGATCCGGGTGAGGACGGACTCGGGCACCTTGGTCAATAGTTCCCAACCGAGGTCCAGGCTCTGCTCGATGGCGCGGTCCTCGTTGCGGCCCTGGCGGACGTAGCGGTCCTCGAAGGCTTCCGCGAACTCGAGGGTCTTGACGTCACGCTCGGACAAGGCGCCCTTGCCGACGATGGCGACGAGGCCGCGAAGGTCGCGACCCTCGGCGTAGAGCGCGTAGCACTGGTCCGAGACGGCCTTGTGGTCCTCGCGCGTCTTGGCCTTTCCGATGCCGAGGTTCATGAGCCGCGACAGGGAGGGCAGGATGTTGATGGGGGGGTAGATGCCCTTGCGGTGGAGCTCGCGCGAGATGACGATCTGCCCCTCCGTGATGTAGCCGGAGAGGTCGGGGATGGGGTGCGTGATGTCGTCGCCCGGCATGGTCAGGATCGGGAACTGCGTGACCGAGCCTTTGCGGCCCTTGATGACGCCGGCGCGTTCGTAGAGCATCGCCAGGTCCGTGTACATGTAGCCGGGGTAGCCGCGGCGGCCCGGCACCTCTTCCCGCGCCGCGCCGATCTGCCGCAGCGCCTCGCAGTAGTTCGTCATGTCCGTGAGGATGACGAGGACGTGCATGTTGAGGTCGTAGGCGAGGTATTCGGCCGTGGTGAGGGCGAGGCGCGGCGTGATCAGACGCTCGATGGCGGGGTCATCGGCCAGGTTCACGAAGAGCACGGCTCGCTTGAGGGCGCCGGTGCGCTCGAAGTCGCGGCGGAAGTACTCGTACTCCTCGTTCGTAATGCCCATGGCGCAGAAGACGACGGCGAACTCTTCGCCTTCGCCGCGCACCTTGGCCTGCCGGGCGATCTGGAGCGCGATGTCGTTGTGGGGGAGACCCGAGCCGGAGAAGATGGGGAGCTTCTGCCCGCGGACGAGAGTGTTGTTGCCGTCGATCGTGGCGATGCCGGTCTGGATGAAGTCCTTGGGTTGTTGCCGCGAATAGGGGTTGATGGCGGCGCCGATGATCTCCCGCCGATCGGTGGAGACGATTTCGGGCCCTCCATCGAGCGGTTCACCGGAACCGGAGAAGACGCGTCCCAAGAGGTCGGGACTCACGGCGAACTTGAGCGTCTCGCCGAGGAAGCGGACGGTCGAGGCTCGGTTGATGCCCTCGGTGCCCTCGAACACCTGGACGGCGACCGCGTCCTTGCTGCTGTCGAGGACCTGGCCGCGTTTTCGCTTGCCGTCGGGCATCTGGATGGTGACAATCTCTCCGTACCCGATGGGGTCGGTCTTGTTGACGAAGACGAGTGGGCCCGCGATTTCCTGGATCGTGCGGTACTCCTTGGTCATGCGGCCACCTCCAGTTTGGGCCGGGCCATCTTTTCGAATTCTTGCTTGATGCGGGAAAGGATTCCATCCATGCGTTGGTCGAAATCCTTCTCGAACTTGGCGCGCGCCAGGTCCTCGCGGCCCGGGACCGTCGTGATGTCCTTGACCGTGGCGCCGGCGGCCAAGGCCTTGCGGGCCCATTCGGAGAACTGCAGGATGGCCTGGAGCATGCGGTATTGCTTGGGAAGGCCCGCGTAGGTGTCGACGTCGTGGTACGCGTTCTGTTGGAGGAAGATCTCTCGAATCAACCGCGCGACCTCGAGCGTCACCTGCTCCTCTTCTGGGAGGGCGTCACTGCCGACGAGCTGCACGATGTCCTGGAGTTCGGCCTCCTTTTGGAGGATGTCCATGGCCTTGGCGCGCACGTCGTTCCAGTCCGGCGCCACGTTCTGGGTGTACCAGGGCGCCAGGAGGTTGCTGTAGAGGCTGTAGGATTGGAGCCAGTTGATGGCCGGGAAGTGCCGCCGTTGGGCCAGCTTCGCGTCAAGGGCCCAGAAGACCTTCACGATGCGCAGCGTGTTCTGGGTGACGGGTTCGGAGAAGTCGCCGCCGGGGGGGGAGACCGCACCAATGACGGAGACGGATCCCTCTTTCCCGTAGCGGGTCACGCAGCGGCCGGCACGCTCGTAGAACTGGGAGAGGCGCGCGGCGAGGTACGCGGGATAGCCTTCCTCGCCGGGCATTTCTTCGAGGCGGCTCGAGATCTCGCGCATGGCTTCGGCCCATCGGCTCGTGGAGTCGGCCATAAGGGACACGTCGTAGCCCATGTCTCGGTAGTACTCGGCGATCGTGATGCCCGTGTACACGGAGGCTTCGCGCGCCGCCACCGGCATGTTGCTGGTGTTGGCGATGAGGACGGTCCGGTGCATGAGGGGGTTGCCGGACTTGGGGTCCTGGAGGTGCGGGAACTCGGTCAAGACCTCGGTCATCTCGTTGCCGCGTTCGCCGCAGCCGATGTAGACGACCACCTGGGCGTCGGACCATTTGGCGAGTTGTTGCTGCGTGACGGTCTTGCCGGAACCGAAGGGGCCGGGGATGGCAGCGGTGCCTCCTTTGGCGAGCGGGAAGAGCCCGTCAAGGATGCGCTGGCCCGTGTTGAGGGGGACATCGGGGAGGAGTTTCTTGCTGAAGGGGCGGGGTTGCCGGACCGGCCACTTGTGGGCCAGGCGGAGTTCTTCGCCATTGTCCAGCGTGGCGACGACCTCGTCGACCGTGAAGGCTCCGGCCTTGATCGTCTTGACCTTCCCGGGTTTTGCGTTGGGTGGGACGAGGACGCGATGGAGGATGGACTTGGTCTCTTGGATCTCGCCCAGGAGCGTGCCGGGCCCGGCCGGGTCGCCGGTCTTGGCCGTGGGCTTGAACTCCCATTTCTTCTTGTGGTCGAGGCCGGGGACGTCGACGCCGCGCTTGATGAAGTCGCCCATCTCTTTCTGGAGCACCTCGAGGGGGCGCTGGATCCCGTCGTAGATGGAGGTGAGGAGGCCGGGCCCAAGCTCGACGGTGAGGGGGAGGCCGGTGTTCTCCACGGGCTCGCCGGGCTTGATGCCGGACGTGTCCTCGTAGACCTGGATGATGGACTTGTCGCCGGAGATCTCGATGACCTCGCCCATGAGGCGTTCGTTCCCGACGCGCACGATGTCGTACATCCGAGGGTGGATGCCGACGGCCGTCACGACGGGGCCGGATACGCGGAAGACTTCGCCGTTTTGGTTGGTTGTCATTGGGGTTCGCTCCTTGGGATTCGTAACTACTTCCAGAGGTCGACGCCTACGGCCTGCTTGAGTTTCTCGCGCAGGTCGGTGTCTTCCTCGATACCGATCGTGACGAGCGTGGGCCGGACGCTCCTCTCGAGTTCGCGCCGCAGATGGGCGTCGACGCGGCGCAGGTCGCCCGTTTCCATGACGAGGATTCCGATGTCGGGGTCGGCCATGACGGCACGGACGGCATCGCCCAGGGCCTGGGGCGTCTCGGCCTCGCGGGTCTTGCGGACGCCGGCGAGCTTGAAGCCGAGGGTGAAGGTGGGCGTTCCGATGATCGCGAGCTCCATCAGATCACCACGAGGAGAGGTTCGATCTCGGTCTCGGCCAGTCCCGTGGCCTTGCCGCGGGCGATGGCGCGCAGGTTGCGGACCTCCAGATGCTTCCGGAGGAGGTAGTTGATCACGGGGAGGACGCTCAGCGGGTTCCGGTAGCTGAACTTCTGCGCATAGTCGGCGAGGCTGCGGGTGAGGGCGAACTGGACCGTGCTGAGGGACCCGGTGCGTTGGGCCTCGTCGAGCGCGTCTTTGATCTCTTGGTAGATCGCGAACTCCTTGACGCGTTCCACGAGTTCGTCGCGCGTGTTCGCTTCGGCCAGGCGCCGGAGTTCTGCGTCGCGAAGCTCGAGTCCGCCGGGGATGGTGAAGTCGAGGACGCGCGTGGAGGGGTCGCTGCGCCATTCGAAGCGAAGGAGGGTGCTGAGGTTGACCGTGTCGATCTCCTTGCGGATGAAATGCAGGAAGAGGACGTTGTCGGGCGTGTTGGGTCCCACGGTCTCCAGCAGGTTCGCGTAGTAGGCGCGGTCGAGGGCGTCCTCGTAGCGCTGGAGGAGCATGGGATCGTCCTCCTTGGCCTCGACGTCCTTGAGCGCCTTTTGGTAAGGCGCGCCGCGGGGGTCGGCGCCGAGGGCGTCGACGACGGGACGGAGCCCGGTCCCTTCGACCTCGATGAGGGCCCGGTAGAAGTCGAACTCGTCCCGGTTCTGGATGAGCAGTTCGCGCTGGATCTCTTCCGGCTTGGCGCCCCAGAACCGGCCGCGTAGGATAGTCTTGACGTTCCACGTCGTGAACCGTTCCAGGTAGCGAAGAACCAACTCGCCGACCTCGCCACGCGCGAAGCCGCGGACTTCGGCGTAGTTGCGTTCCTCGTTCACGTTGAGGCTGTTCTCGAGGAGGTCGCCGCCACTGAAGAGGCTGGCGAGTTCGTCGATCTCCTTGCCGTAGCCCGTTCCTTCGATAAAGCGGGTGATTTCCGGGATCTCCATCTTGAGGAGTTTGGGGTAGGTGTCGTGGGGCAGGAGTTGGGACTTGCGGACACGGACGCGGGCATTCGTGTACGCGTAGTGGCTGCGCTGGACCATCCGTCCGAACACGCCGCTTCGTCCTTTTGCCGCCATGCGTGCGTTCTCCTACGCCTCGAATAACTTCTGCGACTCGGCCAACATGTCCTTCCAGGCGTTCTCCAGGAGGGTCTCGAACCGGTAGTCGAGGAGGACCGTACCGTCCTCGCTCTCGACTTGGAACCCGCCGACAATCTGCAGGTCCTGGCCGCGCTTGTAGCCGGACGCGGACGTTAGGAACGCCAGGTCCTCGCGGTTGGCGTGGACGGTGCCCTTGGGCGCATCCAGTTGGGCCAGCTTGACGAGCTTGGACAGCGTCTTCTCGCGATCGTTCTTGGGGAGGGACCGTAGGGCCTCGAGGACGCGGCGACGGAAATCCTCGTTGAGCTCGCGTTGCGTCGTCAGGAGGCGTCGACGCACTTCGAACTCGCTGGCGCTCTGATGCTCCCGGCGCATGGCATCGAGCTGGAGGCGCGTTTCCTGGAGGGTGCGCGCACGCTGCTCGTCGGCTTCCCCTTCCGCGGCGTCTAGGACGCGTTGGCGCTCCGCTTCGGCGTTGCGGACCACCTTCTGCGCTTCGTCCGCGCCGCGCGTGAGGATCTCGTTGAGGACGACATCGAGGCCCATGGGTTCCACTCCTTGGGGGCCCTTCCCCTTAGACGAAGAGGATGATGAGGGCGACGACGAGACCGAAGATGACGATGGTTTCAGGGATGACGGTCATGAGCAGGCCTTTGCCGAAGAACTTGGGGTCCTCGGCCATGGCGCCCACGGCGGCCGCGCCGATGCCCTGTTCACCAATGCCTGCGCCGAGGCCGGCCAAGCCGACGGCGATGCCGGCGCCGATGGCCTTCATGCCGAGCGCGCCCTTTTCGGCCGCCTCGACGGTCTTGTCATTGTCGACCTCTTGGGCGGATGCGATTCCGGCCGCGAACACGAGGGCCAACAGGCTGGCGTATCCATACAGTCCTACGCGTGCAATGTTCATGCTTGCTTTGCCTCCTTTACGGTGTACTTGCGTTGCGTCCCGAAGGGTTGGTACGGCTCGCCGCCCCCTTCGTAGAACTTGGTGAAGAACTCGACGTAGTGGAGCCGGAGGCTGTGGAGCGCCGGCCCAATCACGCCGAGGGCGAGATTGAGGGAGTGGAAGAAGACGAGGACGACGATTCCGGAGACGAGGCCGACGGCGCCGCCGAGGCCGAAGATGAGCTTGGCCACTTCGTTGCCAGCCAAGGCAATGCCTGCGGAGGAGAGGCCGATGGCGACGAGGCGGGTGTAGCTGAGGAGGTTGCTGAGGATGGTGGGGAGTTCGAGGAGAGCGGTGGCGCCCTCACCGGCCACGAGGAGGACGACGCCGATGCCGATGAATGCGATGGCTGCGTAGTTGAAGACGTGGGGCGCGGGCACGGTGAGGCTCGTGAAGCCAAGGACCGGGGGGATGGCGGCGGCGCCGGCGAGCGCCAGGGCGGAAAGGATGAAGATCCAGCTTCCGCGGTGTTTCATGGCCTGGGACCAGCCGTGGGCGGCGGCCGCGTTGCGCAGGCCGACGACGAGTCCGATCATCATGTGGATGGCGGCCAGCGTGAGGCTCACGAGGAGGAGGAGCTTGACGTTGTGGCCGTCGAGTCGTGAGAGGGGGTAGTTGAAGTCGCCCCAGCTGGCGCTCGAGTGGTTGATGATTCCTTTGTGGCCGAAAAGTTCGAGACCGAAGAACTCGGAGTAGAGGAACCCGAAGAGGATGCTCATGAAGGAGGAGTGCAGGATGATCTTGTTGAGGTGGTACTTGCTCTTGAATCCGAAGAAGTCGAAGGCCTTGTTGAAGAGGCCGGTCCAGACCATCAGCGCCAACAGGAGGCCGTAGGCGATGTCGCCCAGCATGAGGCCGTAGAAGAACGGGAAGCCGAAGTAGAAGAAGAGGGTGGGGTCGACCTCGGTGTACTTGGGCCGGCTATACGTGTCGGTGAGGAGTTCGTAAACGCCGGGGGGGCCACGGTTGTGGAGCATGACGGGCGGCTCCTCAGCGTGGACATGCGCGACCGGGTGTTCGCCGTGCGGTTCGCCGTGACCTTCTGGCGGGGCGCCGGCGGCGCGGCCGTGTTTCCAGGGTTGGGTGACCATGGTCGGGAGTTCGGTGACGAAGACGCGTCCGTGGGACGCGTTATTGAGAGCGACCTTGAGGCGGGCGAGGTCGCCGCGTGGAACCCAGCCCTCGACCATGAACGCGTTGCGAGTGGTGCGGAATCGGACTGGCGCCGTCGTCTTGTCCGCTTGGATGCTGAGGTATTCGTCGAGGGCGTAGAAGGCGCCGGCGTGGCGTTCGCGGATCGCGGCCGTCTTGGCGTCGAGGTCGGCGGCGCGGCTTTGCAACGTTTCGCGTTCCTGGGCGATGGCGACGAGGCGCGACGCCGGCGTTCCCTTGGCGGTTGGCGGCAGTTCGAGGGTTTGGAGGCGGAGCTTGTTGACGGCTTCCTGGAGCGCCTTCTCGGCGGAGCGGGGTCCAGCCGCGAAGACGAACGTGCCCTCGACCTCCTCGGAAGTGGTGTATTCGAGATTGGGATGGACGGCTTGGAGGGGCGTGATGTCCGTTCCCGGAGGCAGGAAGCCCGCGATGGTTGCAAGCGAACGGTACCCCGAGACAAACTCGAGCGGTAGGCTGAAGCCCCGGATGCGACGTAGGAGTTGTTCTTCCTCCTCGAGGGTCTTCAGGGCGTCGAGCGTCTTGTTGCGTTCGTCGATGAGGTGGCTCAGTTCTTGCTCGGCTTCGCCCAGGTTGTCTTGCAGCGCGCGCAGGTTTTCGGCGGAGAACCGCAGCCGAGTGGGCGGGGGTTGGAACCGGGCACCTTTGAGGAGGCCGCGGATGCGCAGGAGCCGTTCGCTGACTTTGGCGCCCTCGGGCAGTGGGTTCCCGAGATCGAAGCCGGGGTCGCCGGGCGAGAAATCTTCGATATGGAGGAGTCCAAGGTCGTGGAGGGCGTCGATGGTGGGCTCGAGCTGGGTCTTGGGGCCGACGACGGCGACTTTGGCCATCGGGACCGGTTTAAGCATCCACAGACCTCGAGAACACGGTCATGGCCTTCTTGACGGCGGCGTCGACTTCCTTCTGGTAGCGGGCCCGGAGTTTCTCTTCGCGGGCGTGGCCCTCGCCCAAGACCTTGTCGCGTTCCTGCTCGAGCTTGGTCCGCTCCGCCTTGATTTGGGCGTCCTGGTCTCGTTTGGCCTCTTCGAGGGCCTTGCGGCGGATCTCGTCGGCTTGGCCGCGGGCACCCTTGAGGATCTCGGCGGCGCGTTCTTTCGCTTTTTCGACGCGCTGGGCGGTTTCCTCTTCGGCGGTCTTGAGCTTAACCAGGATTTCCTGCTTCACAACGGGCCTCCCAAGACGCCCAAAGGGCCGATTTGGGGCGTTGCCGGCCCGCCGATAGGGACCAGGTATTTATTCGTAACGTCGCCGCGAAGGGAGAAATTGTGGGCGAATGGAGGCTTGCGACTTGGCCGGCGTTTCGTCTCCGCCGGTATTCGGGAGGTTGAACGATGAGGGCCCCGCGGGGTGCCAAAGGGCGTCGAAAACAAGTCCCAGCCAGGCCGCACCGGTGAAACCAAGCCAGACGCCAGTGACGACGCGGAGGGGATTGGTGCTCTCGTAGCTAGTGAGGAGCTGAACGAAACCATCAAGCGCGACCGGCACGAGGCCGCTCAGGACGAAGGCGGTCAGCCCCCACAGTCGCTGGTGCGGCGTTCCGAGGCGGCGCGCCCAGGCGGCCGGAAGGCGGTCGACGAATGCGTCTCGGGCCAGGAGACGCGACCGGGTCCGCCATGCCAGAAGGAAGCCCAGATTGCCCGCCACGAACATGGCCAACATGCGGGCATCCACCGGGTACTGGTTGTCGTTCGCATGTAGGCTTCGGGTCTCCATCTGGTGGCACATGAGGTCGCCCGCGGCGTACGCCAAGGCGGGGGCGACGGGGAGGGCCGCCCATCGGTCAGGGTGGTCGATGAGGTTGGCGGACCCGTCGAGGTCGCGCACGGCCCCGGGGGACGCAAGCCAGGGGGCGGCCAGGAGTGCGATGCTCCACAGGGCGTTAAAGCACAGGAAGGCGACGGTGAAGGGGCGCCGCACGTCAGGCCTCCACCGCGACGTGGCGTTGGAGGCCCTGCAAGAGCGGGGGGACCAGTTCGCCTAGGGCATCGAGGCCTTGGACATCCTGCCGCATGAGCGGAAGGGGGACCTTGGACGTCTCTGGCAGAAGGCGATCGAGGCCCACGAGGTGTTCGATGTGGCTGAGCCGACGCTCGGCGGCGTACTGCGCGGCGTCCACGAGGCCCTGTAGAAGAGCGGCGGGATAGCCTTAGCGGCTGAGGGTTGCGGCGACGGCTTGGCGGGCGTCTGCGTCGACCAGGAACCGGTCGAAGGCCTTGGCGGTGGCGCCGAGCGCGTCGGGAGCGACCTTGTTCACGACCAGGGCGGGCACCTGAATCCGAAGCGTGTTCGTGATGTAGTGGTGGAGTTCGAGCGTTTCCGCGATGGCGAGCCGTTCCGGATTCGTGACAAGCATCAAGGCCGTGCGTTGGGGATCCTGGAGGAGTTCGTGGATCTCGCCCACGTGCTGGCCGAGGTCGCGCAGAAGTTTTTCGAAGTCCAGTTCGGGCACGGGGGGAATCTCCTCCTTGCCGCCCAGGAGGCCCTTGATGGCGCGGCCGCCACGGGATAGTGTCTGCACCAGGCCGTAGCCGCGGACCGCCGCGCGGACGAAGAGATTCTCTCGGAGCAGGTCCCGGACCTTCATCGGCGTGGTGAGGAAGCTCAGCGCGTCGCCCGTGGGGGGCGTGTCGACGACAATCGTTTCGAAATCGCGTTCGCGGCGCAGTTGGCTAAGCTGGCCGATGGCCATCACTTCGTTGAGGCCTGGCATGTAGTTCGAGATGTACTTGTAGAACGGATGCTTGGTGAGGTCATGGCCGGGATAATGAAGGCGCAATGTCTCCCCGAGGACCTTTTCGGAGTCCAGCATCATGGCGTGGAGCTTTCCCCTGACCGGCTTCACCCGGTGGCCCACGGGGACTCCAAGGGCGTCACCGAGGCGACGCGCCGGATCTATTGTGACGAGGAGCGTTCGTCGGCCCGCCTGGGCGGCGGCCAAGGCCGCGACGGCGGAGGTCGTCGTCTTCCCGACGCCGCCCTTGCCGGAAAAAATCAAGAGTTCCCGGTCGATGGGGACAGGCAAGGCGGCCACGATGTGAGGACGCGTTGAGCGCTAAAAGGTTAATGCGCCGGCGCCCTGCCGCCGCGTGGACGTCACGCACGCGAAAGAGAACCGGCGCGTTTGGGACGCCATCGCCGAAAGCTTCGCCAAGACGCGCACGAAGACGTGGCCGCCGGTGGAATCGTTTCTGGAGGCCCTTCCGGTGGGGACCCGGTTGTTGGACGCCGGAACAGGAAACGGACGGCACGCCATCCTCGGCGTCGCACGAGGGCTTCGCGTGGTCGGGTTGGACGCAAGTCGCCGACTTCTAGGGATCGCGCGGAGGGTGGAGCCACGAGTGGCCACCGTACAGGGCCTTCTCGAGCGCCCCCCGTTCCGGCCCGCCAGTTTCCAGGCCGCCCTCGCCATCGCAAGCGTCCACCACGTCCGCGGCCGGTCGCACCGCCTGGAGACCTGGGGGGAACTACGTCGAGTTCTCTCGCCCGGCGCGCCCTTGTTGGCTTCGGCATGGAACCGCGACCAGCCCCGGTTCGGCGAGGCGGACCTCCAGAAGCCGACGGCCGGTGTTGCCTCGGACCCCGAGCCGGGGGACGCGTGGTTGCGATGGACGCAACACGGCCTGGATGTCCTTCGGTTCATTCACCTCTACACGGAGGATGAGCTCCGGCAGGAACTGACCCAGGCGGGATTCCGTGTGGAACGGGCTTGGTTGTCTCAGATCGCCAGCCGCGACGCGCCGGACAACCAGTTCGTGCTCGCGGTCGCCGGAGGCTGAAGGTTTAAGAATGGCTCATTTTTCGGATAACCGGGTCATTCTTGGCGTCCTTGGGCATGAACGCGTTCGCATGCTACAATTTCCAGGAGCGCCTCATGCCGCACCTGCGTTCGGAGGTGGCCAAACGCTTGGCCCGCCAAGGCCTGCGGCAGGGCCGCATCGCGGAACACCTCGGCGTATCGCAGGCGATGGTGAGCAAGTACCGCCGGGCCACGATCCGCCCGCCCGAAGGCCTATCTCCGCCGACCCTGGAGCAGTTGATTGGCCGCGCGGTCCAAACCGTCCTCGACCAAGAAACCAAGGGACGCCTCCCCGAATGGTGCCCCCTCTGCCTGACGGCGCGTGACCGGGAGACCCGCACCGCGGAGCTTGAGGAATGCATGCGGGCAGACCGCCTGCCTCGTCGCGACGAGAACCAAGCCGTCCTCGAGAACCTCAACATCGCTGCGCGCCAGCTTCAAGGGCCGGGCTTCGCGGTCTTGGCTCCCCAAGTCAACGTGAACTTGGCCATGGCGGTCCCCCAAGCGCGGGACTCCCGCGGTGTGGCGGCCTTCCCCGGCCGCATCGTGGAGGCCAAGGGCGAGCTCGTCGCGTTGGCGCCGCCCGAGTTTGGGGTCAGCCAGCACCTCTCCCTGCTGTTGCTGCGCGTGCGAAAGACGTTCCCCAAGGCGCGCGCCATCATGTGCATCAAGGACTCCGAACCGACACGCCGCGCCCTACGGGCGGCCGGCTTCCAGCACCGCCTTCTCCGCCGCATCCGGGGCGAGCTCAACATCACCCTGCGCCCCGGCGAACAGCCCGACGCCATCATCGACCCGGGCGCCTTCGGCATCGAACCCATCACGTACCTGCTCGGCGAAACCGCCATCGAAGTCGTAGACAAGGCCGACCGCATCCGGAAGCACCTCCCCCCCTGAGAGAAGCGTGACCGCATGAACCCCTCCCCTCGCCTGTGCCTGTTCCTGACCGCTTCGTTCGCGCTGCCCGGTTGCGTCCAAGTGGAGGAATCCAAGGACTGCACCACATCCGGACCCCGCGACTTCGACGGCGAGACGCTCACCATCCTCGACCACGGCGCATTCGACTTCGCCTTCGAAGCCATCCAACCCCTCTTCGAACAGGAGACCTGCGCCCAGCTCAAGCGCGTCATCGGCCAAGACGCGGGCGACGCGCTGCGCCAAGCCATCGAAAGCCGCGGCAACCCCATCGCCGACGTGCTCTATGGCGTCGACAACGCCCTCATCCACCAGGCGATCGAGGCCGACGTCTTCGAAGCCTACGAGAGCCCGCGCCTCTCCAACCTCGACGACGACGTCATCGACCTCGACGATTTCCGGCAAAACGGACGCGTCGTCGCCACCCCGGCCGACCACGGCTACATCTCGGTGAACTACGATGCCGCGCTCCGGGACGAATTCCGGCCGGCCGAGCTTCCCGACACCCTGGCAGACCTCGCCGACCCACAGTGGGCCGGCGAGTTGGTGGTCGAGAACCCCCGTCTTTCCAGCCCGGGACTCGGGTTCCTGATTGCCACGGTCGCGACCTTTGGCGAGAACGACGAATACGACTACCTCGACTATTGGACCGACCTGTTCGAGGGCGGCGTCATGGTCGCGGACGACTGGACCAACGCCTACGTGGTCCACTTCAGCGCCGGGTACGGCCAATACGAGGAAGGCTTCATCGGAGACAAGTCCGTGGTGGTGAGCTACGTCACGAGTCCCGCCGCCGAGGTCTTCTTCGCCGACCTCGCCGCCCCGCCCAGCGTGAGCCTGGAGCCGCCCGCCGGCGTCTTCCACCAAGTGGAGACCGTCGCCATCCTCGACGGAACCCGCCACTACGACCTGGCCGCTGCCTTCATCGACTTTGTCCTGACAGAACCCTTCCAGAACCAGACGCTGGCGACCATGGCCGTCTACCCCGTCGTGGACGGGCTCCCGATTCCCGAAGCCTACCAGAATTTCGCCACCGACCCCGCCGACCTCGAGCCCGCGAGCTGCAGCTCCGGCCAGCTCGAAGACGGCGTCCCCCGGTGGGTCGAGGCCTGGACTGACCTCTACGAAACGGAACGCGCTTGAGGACCCGCATGCGCGCACGCTGGGAAGCGGCCCTCTACGCGGCACTCCCCGCACTCTTCCTCCTCCTGTTCTTCGTCGTGCCCCTCGCTACCATTCTCCTCCAAGCCCTCGGTTTGGGCGGCCACGGCCTCGGGGGCCTTATCCAACTCGTGAAGTCCCCCCGCGAACCTCTCACGGCTCTCGGCGACGCCCTGCTCGAACTGTGGGACAAGGAGTACTACAACAACCGCATCGCGTTCACGTTCACGCAGGCCACATTCTCCACGCTCCTTACGCTTGCCGTCGGCCTCCCTCTGGCCTACCTCTTCAGCCACTACGAGTTCCCCGGCCGTCGGCTCCTGCGCGCCGCCTTCACGGCCCCCTTCATCCTCCCCGCCGTCGTCGTCGCCCTTGCCCTCCACGCCTACGTGGGACCCCGCGGCCTCCTCGGCCTCGATCTCCTTACGCCCCTGGGGCCCTTGGGCGCCATTCTCCTGGCCCACGTCTTCTACAATGCGAGCCTCGTCCTTCGACTCGTCGGAAACCAATGGGAACGCCTCCCGACGGGCTACGGCGAAGCTGCCCGCACGCTGGGCCTCGGCCCCCTCCGTACCCTCCTCCACGTGGACCTGCCCCTTCTACGCCCCAGCATCATCGCCGCCAGCCTCCTCGTCTTCATGTTCTGCTTCACCAGCTTCGGCATCGTCCTCCTCCTGAGGGGCGACGCTGCCCTGGGAACGATCGAGACGACCATCTACGAGGCCCGGCTCGGCTACCCGCCCCGGTACAGCCTCGCCGCCGCCCTCGCCCTTCTCCAACTCCTCACGACCTACCTCGCCCTCACGGCCTTCGTCGTCCTCCAACGCCGACAGCGCTTCGGCCTCATCCCAAGGACCGACCTTCAACGCCCGCGACTGCCCGCCGGGGGCGCTGCGGTCATCGCGGCCGCGTCCCTGCTCCTCCTGGGTCCACCCCTCGCGCTTGTCGCCCTAAGTTTCCGGTACGAGGGCGAATGGTCCACCCAAGCATGGCGACTCCTGACCTCGCCCGAAACGGGTTACGGACTCGACCTGCCTCGGGTGATGGAGAACAGCCTCCTGTACGCGACCGCGACCCTCATCGTCGCCCTCGCCCTCGGCTGGCTGGCCGCCCTCGCCGTCCACCGGGCCCGCCACGCCGCTTGGGCTGAAGGCCTCCTGCTCCTCCCGCTCGGCGTCTCCAGCGTCGTCATCGGCCTCGGCCTATTCCTCTCCTGGGACGGCGTCGACCTCCCCGACCTCCGCGCCACATCCACCGGCATCGTGCTCGCCCACGTCCTCGTCGCGTTCCCCTTCGCCTCCCGCGTCCTCTCGCCCACCCTCGACACCATCTCGCCCTCCCTCCGCGAGACCGCACGCACCCTCGGCGCCTCCCGGTGGGCCGTCGTGCGCCTCGTCGACCTCCCGCTCAGTTACCCCGCGCTCGGCGTGGCTGCCGTCTATGCCTTCGGGGCGAGCCTCGGCGAGTTTGGCGCCACACTCTTCCTCCGCACGCCCGAGACGGCCACCATTCCCGTGGCCATCTTCCTGGGGTTTGGCAAGGTCGGGGCGCCCTTCCACGCGCAAGCCAACGCGCTCGCCGCGCTGCTCCTCGGCATCGCGATCCTCTCGTTCCTCATCCTTGAACGGCTGCGGCGCAAGGCTTGGGGGGAATTCGCCTGACGGGCCTCCGCGTAGACCAACTTACTGCGTCCTTTGGCCCCCACGAGGTCCTCCACGGCCTCGACCTCGACCTCGGCGCGGGTGGACTCCACGCCATTCTGGGTCCCAGTGGGTGCGGCAAGACCACGCTCCTTCGCTGCATCGCCGGCCTCAAGGAGCCGGACGCCGGCCGCATCCTCCTCGACGGCCACGACGTGACGCGCGACCCGCCCGAACGCCGCGGCATCGTCCTGCTCCACCAAGAGAACACCCTTTTCCCCCACCTCAACGTGGCCGACAATGTCGCGTTCGGACTGCGCTTCCACGGGACTTCCGGGGGCGACCGCCGCGCCCGCGCTGCCGACCTCCTGCGCCAGGTCGGCCTCGAAGGTTTGGATGCCCGCCACGTCGACACCTTAAGCGGCGGGCAACGGCAGCGCGTAGCGCTCGCGCGCGCCTTGGCCGTTAATCCTCGGGTCCTCCTCTTGGATGAACCCCTCAGCCACGTCGACGAGCCCCGACGCGTCAGCCTCCGGGGCGAACTTCGCCGAATCCTGCACGCGGCAGGCGCCACGGTCTGCTACGTCACGCACGACCGCGAAGAAGCCCTCGCCATGGGGGACCAGCTGATCCTCTTGGACGCGGGACGGGTGATCGACCATGGGACCCCGCGCCGGGTCCACGACAGCCCCGCCAACGACCATGCCGCCCGGCTGCTGGGCCGCCAGAACATCTACGCGTACGAACGGGACGAATCGAGTACCCGAACCCCCCTGGGCGACCTGATGCTCTCGCTCCCCCCGGGCGCGCCACCCCAGGGGACGCTCATGCTTCGCGAGGAGGAGATTCGAATCGTTCCTGCCCCCCCCGGCGCGAATCTCAAGGTCTCATCCGTCGAGTTCCTTGGTCGACGCCACCGGATTGTGGCCGAGCGCCCCGGCGCCCGCGTCGTGGCGGAGCAAGACGCCGCGGACGGTCTTGCCGTGGGCGCGGAGGTCCGCCTCGACACGTCGCGGGCGGGCCCCGTCGTTTGGCCGACGTGAATCGCCCTGCCTCGGGTTCCGAAATGGTATACCCTTTTAAGTCGCGGCTAGGATACGAACCGACAGTTCTCCCGATGGCGCTTGTCCTGCGCATGAAATACGTCAGCCGCTTCCTTCTCCTCGCGGGAAGCCT
>CAYVGY010000009.1:31156-34264 GCA_964451065.1 uncultured Halobacteriales archaeon | reverse complement strand
CCCCCGCCGACGCTCACCATGACTACATCGTCACGGTGGTCGCGGCCGACCTCCCAGAGAAAGTCAACGCGCTCCACGCCGCCGGCATCCACGCCACCGTCGGCACCGGCGGCCTCGACGCCGACGTCGCCGCCGTCCACACGATCCTTGACACCGAACACCACGGCGTCTACGAGACCTACTTCCGGCCCGCCCTCTATTCCCAGCTCCCGGTCGGAGTCACGCGCCTATGGTTCCAACGCGAGAACGCGAACGGCACATCCTCGCCCGTCGCCCTCGAAATCACGAACGGGCCCGCCGAACACTTCGTCGCCCAGGGACCCGCGACGTTCACGCACCAGCGCACGGAGGACCATTCGCCCTTTCCGGGCGCGTACGGCCAGACCGCGGCGATGCTCTGGGAGGGCTTCGACGCCGGAATCCGACTCGGCCCAAGCCCCGCCGTCGTCTTGGACGAGGCGTACGTACACGCCTAGAGACCGGCGACTCGCCACTCAAAACCTTAAAATGAGACCCCCGCATCCTCGCGCCTTCCCACAACACAGCGGGGTGGGGTAGTCAGGAAATCACGACGGGCTCATAACCCGTAGATCAGTGGTTCAAATCCACTCCCCGCTATCCCAATTCTTGGTGGCCCGGTCGCCGCCCAAGCCTCTCTCCCCGGCCCGAAGGCGGCGGTTCCAAGCGTTGGCGTCCCCAAGCTATAGACTTTCTGAGGAGGAGAGAGGCCCAAGGCTGGCCAGCAGATACCACCAGCCGTCCTTCTGTGCCTGCGTCTGGCAGGCGGCGACGCCATCCAATGCCAGGGTGTAGCCGCCAGCCTGGCCCGAGTAGGTAGCCCACGAAGAAACGGGCGACATGAGCCATTCTCTGACGGCACCGGGAGCAAAGAGTCGCAGTCGCCGAAGATTGCAGTCCTCCTCACCGGACCAGAATTCGACCGCAGGCCCTTGAACCGCGTGGCGGACGGATCCACCCACGTAGAGATCGGCGTCGATGGCTCCTGCGCCCAACGCGCCTTGGAGCACGTTTGCCCCGGCCAGGTGCATTTCGTGCGAGCCGGTCGCCGCAACCGCGGCCACGCCTTTGCATTGGATTTGAATCTTGAGCGACTCCTCGCCGGCACCTTCGAAGGGCGCATCCCACGGTTCCAAGTTTCGAGCGGCAAACGTCAAGCGGGTCCAACCATCGACAGGCATCTGTGAGAACCAGCCGAAGGCCCCCCAGTATGGGCTCACTACAATTCCCGCGCCGCCCGCGGCGCCTTCCGCGACGGCGATCAGATTCAAGAACACCAAGTCGCCAACGAAAACCTCCTGCGGGCGGGCACCGCTGGATACGAACGCATGACGCCCGCCTTGGGCGGTTTCGACGATCATTCCAAAATCCGACTCGCCCGGGTCTTGCGGGTGTCGACCCCAGAACTCGTACCACCCATTGCAGAGCGCGCCATCCGGCGCGGAGATGTTGAGCGAAATCACCGTATCACCGATGGGCCTGGAAATCGTCCAATCTAGGAGCCCAACAAATGACTCCGACGCCATCGCGGTCGGGTACATCGCGGGAATGAGCAGGACAGCTGCAAGGGCGGGGCGCAAAGTCACGATTGGTACGTTTCCCTTCCTCTTAACGCGCCTTTTGGTAGATTCGCCTGATGATGTTCGCCGATGTCGCCCGAAACGATGGGGGCCGATCCGGGTTTGACCGGTCCTCCAGCCTCGACTCCAATCTGGCCCATAACTCGTGGTCGGTTGTTAAGATCCGCTGTCAGCGACTTTTCCTTCGTCAGGCGCGGCGCGCGAGCCTCCAGACCCTTTCTAGATCGGCGACCCGTGGAACGCCGCCGTCTGGAGGGTGACCGCGAAGCCCGCAGCCGCCAGTCGGGCCTGGATCCGATCCACGGTGGGCCCTTCATCGGTGGCCGGGGGCGCGGCCACGAGATCGAAGTGGCTGATGATGCCGACGGCCTTGCCGTCGTCCAGGTCCAAGAGGGGCGCGCCGCTGTCACCGTTGACAGCCGCCGTCTCGGCGCGGTATTCCACGCCGTTGTAGGACAATAGCACGCCTTCGCGGGGCCGCGTCTGGGCGGCGGAACCGAATCCGATCCCGAAACCGTAGAGGGCCAAGGTGTCGCCGGCCGCGGCCGTCGAGGTCGACGCCACGCCCGTGGGGCCGCCCCATTGCCGGACGCCGGCGCTCACGAGCCCGACCTTGCCGGCATCGACGCGGATGAGGGCGAAGTCCGTGACGCCGTCTTCGTCGAAGACGACGGTCCCGAACAAGCCGGCGGCGGCGTTGGAGACGCGGTCGCCGGCATCCGCGCAATGGCCCGCCGTGCCGATGTAGGTGTTCGTGGCGTCGGTGAAGACGAAGTTGAGCGTGCAGGAGCCCACCGGCGTGCTCACTTGGGCGCCGGGCTGGATCGCGGTCACGAGCGGCGGGACGCCGTGGACCGCCGGAACCACGGCGATGAATGCGGCGGCCAACAAGAGCGACGGCAGGAGGGCTCGCATGGCCCCCGGTGAGGGGCGTCGGCTAGACGAGGTTTCCGGTGAGTTGTGTTTGCCTGGATGCGACCGAAACGCGACGTGCGTAGTGCGGCAGACGCGCGTCTGCCAACCCTTTTCCTGGAAGCGTCCGTGGCCGTCGCCGGCCCGCCCCACGGTGGGCGAGATTGGTGACCCCATGAAGCGAACCCTGATGCTGGTTGCAGGAATGACGATGATCCTCGGCGTCTTGGCCTGGACGCCGACCTCGAACGCGACGCCCCTTACCTCCTTCACCGACACGTGCTTCGACTCCTTCTACCTCGGATCCTGGTGGGGCGGCAGTTCCAGCGGACGCGTCTACTCCCTGGCCAACCCCTCCGACTACTACAAGGCCGAGCCGGCCGGCACGGTGGCCACCTACAGGCTCGAACCCTTCGGCGGCGACGCCGACCTCTACGTGTGGAACAACAACTGCTCGTCGCTCCTCTGCTCCTCCGCAGCCGGCGGGACGACCGTGGACACGTGCTCCACGAGCGCCGCCCGGCCCCACAAGGTCGAGGTCAGCTACTTCAGTTCGTCCACGCTCTACGTGGACTACGAAGTGTCCTTTTCCGCCTAG
>CAYVGY010000009.1:30753-31146 GCA_964451065.1 uncultured Halobacteriales archaeon | reverse complement strand
CCTAGCCGGGCCATCCTCGGGCGGCGCCACGCGGCGCGCGCCGCCTCCTCTTTCCCCCATCGCCTTTTTCTCCGCGTGGACCGTTCCGGGACCGTGGAACGCCCCCACCGCGACCGGTTCGGCGGCCTCGCCTCCCAACTGGCGCTCCTGGCGTCCGACGCGCGCCTGGAGCTGTTGCACGCCCTGCGTGCGCCCAAGGCGCTCCATGAGATTCACATCCGGCCCGCCACCGCCGGCGGAGACCTGGACCCTGGCCGGCCGCTGTCCCGCCAAACCGTCACGCACCATCTCGAACAGTTGGAGCGACACGGCCTCATCCTCCGACTGCCCGACGAGCAAGACGGGCGACGTGAACGCTTTGTCCTCAACCACGAGCGCCTGTTTGCCGCCGTC
>CAYVGY010000009.1:13601-30743 GCA_964451065.1 uncultured Halobacteriales archaeon | reverse complement strand
GGTGGGGCGGCCCCTGCCCCCCGGGGCCACGATGGGCCGCGCCGACGCCGATGCCCGCCGCATGCCGGACCCGCCCCGCCTCGTCGTCGCCTACGGCCGGGAAGACGGAGAGGCCTTTTCGCTGGCCGGACCCGAGGGCGCCTCTTGGACGATTGGTCGGGCCGCCGACTGCGCCATCCGGCTCGACTACGACCCTTTCGTCTCGGCCGCCAACACGCGCATAAGCCGCCAAGGCGCCGGTTTCGTGCTGGAAGACCTCGGGCAAAGCCGCAACGGCACGTGGGTCAACTGGGCGCGGTTGCCCAAAGGCGGGACTCACGACCTGCGATCCGGGGACGCCCTCATCGTGGGCCGCACCACGCTGGTCTTCCAAGGGTGAGTCGGGGGCGCGTCGGATGCGGCCGCCGCTAGGAGAGCTGCCCGCATCTCGTCCGCGTCGCCGAACCGGTCCTGGGGCCGGACCGCCATGCCACGCGCCGCCCAATCGGCCAACGTCGCGTGGGGCACTTGGATCGCGTCGGCCCCTTGGGCCCCCGCCGGCCCGACGACTGCCCGGACGAAGGTCGCGGCCACCGCGTACAGGTCGGTGCGAGCGTCGAGCGCGTGGCCGCGCGCCTGTTCGGGCGACATGAAGCCCACGGTCCCCAGCGGCAAGGCCCCCTGGGTCAGGCCTTGCGTAGCAGCCGCTTCGGTCGAGATGCCGAAGTCGATGATCTTGGCATCGCCGGCCGCGGTGAAGAGGATATTGCTGGGCTTGATGTCGCGGTGAAGGATGCCCTTGCCGTGGACGTAGGCGAGGCCCTCCAGGACCTGGGCGGCCATCCGCACGGCCTCCCCAACGTCGAGGCGACCGGTGGCGAGGCGGGCCTCGAGGCTTCCGCCCTCCTCGAACTCCAGCACAAGGAACCGTCGGTCATCGACGTTCTCCACGGCCAAGAGGCGCGTGATGCGTGGGTGCACCGCGCTCGCCAGGATCTTGGCCTCGCGCTCGAATCTTCGTCGGGCCGTTTCGTGCACGGTCAGAGATGCGTGGAGCTCCTTGATGACGACGCTTCGCCGGTCGCCCACGCGAAGGGCGAGCCACGCGCGGGCGAAGCTTCCCTCGCCGAGTTCGCGAAGAACCTCGTACCGGCCGAGGAACCGCTGCTTGGGAACGGGTCCCGGGACTCCCCTCGCGGCCGCTTGGCGCCTCCGCCGGAGGGCGAGCGCGGCCCCCGACCCGGTGCCGGCCGCGCCCACGACCACGAGCAGGAGGAGCCACGTCGGGAGCGGAGACGAATCCGGCGCCGCGAGCGGGCCCCCGTCCAGGGCCGGCAGTCTTCCCACTTCCATCATCGTGGAGGCCGTCGTCCCGTCGGCGTAGACGCCCGTCACGACGACGCGATGCGGTCCGGGCGCGGCATAAATGTGTCGTTGATCCGCGTCAAGGAGGCCTTCTTCGACCACGCCATCCCCCCAGTGGACCAGGAGGCGTGAGGGAGGAGGCGAGGCGAGGCTCTTGACGCGCATCACGAACTCGCCGGTGGACGAGAGGATCGTCTCCGGCGTCGCGAGGCTCAACCGGTCGGCTCCGCGACCGGGACCAAGCCACGTCACGGACCCGGCGCGGTCCAGCACGATGACCGAGGATTCGTTGACGGGGACGAGTCGGGCTCGTCGACTCGGCGCGTCGGGTTCGGAAAGGGGTCGAGGAAGAGGGATGACCTGCACGATCCTGCCGTCGTCCGACGCCAAACGGACAAGGTTGAGGTTGACCGGCGCGCCGTAGCCGCTGGTCGAGAGCACCCAAAGCCCCGCCTCGTCGGCCGCGACGGCTTCCACGTACCCCAGCGCTTCCGCGTCCCATTCCCAGACCTCGGAATACGTCTGGACGTTGATGGCATGGATGGTCCGGAAGCTCGGCGCGAACACGAGGTCGCCCATCCAGGCGGGGGCCGCCAACTGCGTCCGAAGCTCGGTCGTGGACTCGTCGAACGCGTACGCGACATCGAGGGCGCGTTCGAAGTGACCCCCGTGGTGAAGTAAGAGGTCGTGTCCCAGGACGACCGCGGACCGTCCGTCTTGCGCCGCCGCCCATGCCGAGCCCGCGATTGGGGGCGGGTAAGCATCGAGGGCGTTTTGCCGCTGGTGTGCCCCGGCCACTTCTTGCGGTTCGCCTCCGGACGAGTACCAGGCGAACCCCCACTCGCAGGGGCCCACGTCGAAGACGCGGACGGCGGGACAAGCGAATTCGCCCGCGAAGACATACCCTTCGTGGAAGGCCGTCGTGCTCAGGGGGGCGAAGGCGCTTGCCCGCGTCGGGTCGGCTCCCTGGATTCCGATGGGTGTGAGGAACGGTGAATCAACGAGGGTGCGGCTCCAGTAGACGGAGCCATCCGGAAGGCGGATGACGGCGAGCCGGTGGGCGACCGCGCGCGGCTTGAGGTCCCCCTCTTGGCTCTTCCAGCCCGTGAACCCGATGGCCACGGTCGTCAAGGACACGGCGCCGCCCCCGCAGGACCACTCGTCCGCGACCCCGCGGGGAGCATCCAGGGCCGTCGCCGGCACGATGCTCCAACGCGGTCGACCGGTTCCCAAGTCGAACGCGGAGAGAATGGGTCCGTCCACGGGGCCGCGGCCGCACGCGAGCAAGGCATCGTTCGCGGCGTCGTACCCCACAAGCGTTCCGCGGTTGCAGGAGGCCAGGGGGCGCCGCGTGCCCGTGTCGGCTGTGCTTGATGGAAGGATTACGGCCTCGCACGAACCGTCGGCGGTGGACGAGACGATCCCCACGATGCCGTGCTTGGTGACCACGAGTCCGGGGCTCTGGTCAAGGAGGAGCGAGCCGCCCCCGGCGACGAGATCTCCCGACGTGTAGACGTCGAGGAGCCCCCCGCCCAGGCCCGAGGCGCCGTCATGGCGCGCGTTCCCGCCGAGCCCTTCCCAGCTGGCGCTCGCGGCAGACGACGTCAGAATCACCGCAGCGACCGCGAGTTGCCACCGCACGCCAGGCGCCACGGCGTCAAGCCCCGGCTTAGAAATAAACCGTGCGCCGACGACAACGTGGAGATACATCGAGCATCGCGCGCCCCGGCCCCGCAACGGGGCAAACCGCGCTAGTCGCGGCCAGCCTTTTCGTCGAGATGCGGCACCTCCAGAAGGCCTTGGTCACGGCCGATCTCGAGCCAGGCCCACGCCCAGACGACGCTCTCGAACGACCGCACTAGGTCGCCGACGGACTGGAAATGTTTGGCGTCCCGCTGGTACGCGCGGACGTTGGCCACATAAGCTTCGGCCCCGGGGCGCCTGGGCCGCGTGGCCCCCAACGCCTCCTCCAAGCGCGCGCCCCACTTCTCCGTCTCGCGCCGCAGTTCCGCTTCGTAGTCGCGGCCCATGGCCGCCCCACCCCAGGAAGCCGCCATACGAAGCTGTTCCGGTCCCGACCGCGCCAAACCAAAGCGTCTATGGCCGCCTGCCCGCTTGCCACCCGCCATGGACATGGACCGAGCCCAAGCCAAGACCGGGGCGCAATTCGGCATCATCGCGGGTCTGGGCGGCGCCGTCGTCTTCCTCGTCCTTCATGCCATCCTCATCACGCCGCTCTGGGACCGGTTCGACGTCTACGTTCGCGCGGCCGCCGTCGCCGTGATCGGGGGCGGGTTGGCGGGAGGCGTGTACGCCATCGTCCGGCCTCACCTTCCCTTCGAGGGAGCAGCGCGGGGCGCTTCCTACGGGGGCTTGTTCGCGCTCACGCTCGTTCCCTTCCTCCTGGCGGGTGCCGCCAACATCGACAACGCGCCCCTTTGGCAACTTCTCGCCATCCTCGTCATGCTCCTCGTGGCGGTGGCGCTGGTCCTGGTCCTCGGCGTGAGCGGTCCCGACGAGCCGTACAACCCGGCGGTCCGGGAGCGGTTCTTCCTTGTGGGCGGCGTTGCGCTCCTGGTGAACGCGTACCCGGGATACTTCCTCTTCTTCCTCAAAGACCCCCGCCCGTCCCGCATGCGCCCGCCGTTGCCGGTGGCGCTCGTCCTTGGCCTCATCTATCTCGGAGCCGGCGTCCTGCTAGAATTCTTCGTCCAATCGGAGATCCCCGCCGGCAAGACGCCCGCACGGCCGGCCGAGGCCCCACCAGCGGCCACGCCATCGGGCAAGACGATCGCGCCGCTGGGGCGCGTCCGGACCCCGCCCAAACCGCGCACGTGATCAGTCGGCGGCCGGCATGGCCCGCGATGCATGGACGGGGGCCCGGCCGCGGGCCGCCACGTAGACGAGAAAGGCCGCGGCAAGGTTGGTCAGCACGATCACGACCGCCGCATAGTCTCCAAAGTTCTCGGTTCCCTCGATGCCGAACCGGGTCCACGGAACGAGGCTCAGCGCCGCCGCGGCGAGTCCCAACGGGAACATGAGCACGATGGCGGTCCGGTCCCAAGCCTCCATTTCCTGGCCCTTCCAAAAGAGCAGCATGACGCCCCAGTAACGCGCCGCCACGACGGCGACCGTCAGCAGGGCTCCGACGCCCA
This sequence comes from uncultured Halobacteriales archaeon, assembly GCA_964451065.1. Lineage (GTDB taxonomy): Archaea > Thermoplasmatota > E2 > JACPAO01 > JACPAO01 > CAYVGY01. The sequence continues at coordinate 26,244 of CAYVGY010000009.1, read as the reverse complement.
AGAACTTGGGATCCGCAAAGACATTGACGTGTAGCGTCACGCCCAACGCGACGAAGAAGAAGGCCCGGATGAAGAACACCATCTCCTGGTGGAAGTGTTGGAGGTCGACGCCGAAGACGGGAGCATATTCCCACCGGCGTCGCCGGGTCCGGGGGGCGTCGGGCGGCGTGTCGACCCGGGCCACCTTGCGGCTGTTGCCGATGACCAGACCCGCGACGAGGACGGCGATGGGCCCGGACCCATGGAGGAGTTCGGTGGCGGCGTACGAGAGGAACAGGATAGCCAGGGTCAGGACGTATTCGTAGCTTCGTTCGAGGAATCGGCGCAGGGCCTGGGCCCAGAACTAGCCGCCGGCGGCGCCGGCGAAGATGCCGATGGCGAAGTGGGCGAACAGGGTGCGGACGAAGTCCTGCGGGTCGGATTGGCGCAGCGCCACAGCCGTGGATAGCCCGAAGACGCCGGCCACGACGAGGACGTCGCTCACCGCGCTCTCCACGCTCACGATGGTGCGGGTGCGGGATTGGACGCCCAGGTGTTGGATGAGGGGAATGACGATGACGACGCCGGCCCCGCCGAAGCACATGCCGAGCAGGAGGGCGCGCGTCGGCGGTAGGACCTGGAGCGTTGTGAGCACGAACGTGCAGAGCAGGGCGGTAGCCAGGAAGACCAGCAGGGCGAGGGTCGCTCCCGAGGCGACGCTCGACCGGAGTTCCTTGATCTTGATCTCGAGACCGCCGTCGAAGAGGATGATGATGATCGCGATGGTGCCCACGAGTGGGGCGGCGTCGCGGAAGCCCTCGACGTCGACGTACCCGAATACCGGTCCGAGGAGGACGCCCAACCCGATGAGGAACACGATGTCGGGGAACCGGAAGCGTCGGAAGAAGAGGGAGCCGGCGAAGGCGGCCACGATCATGAGGCCCACAGCGATGAGCGTCGTGTTGATCTCTTGGGCCATCCGGGCCATTACGACGGGACTGAAGCAAAACCCTTTCGGGATGAAACGTCGAGATGAGAATGGCGGTCCTCACGCCCGGGGCTTCCCCGGTCAGCCCGTCTCGACACTGGTTTGCCCTTGTTTAGCGTGAACCGGATTTCACTAGGTCCACCGGAACTCCGTGCGACGTGTCGAATCGACGAATTCTTTTCCTTCCTCCCAATGCCGTCATGGCTGGTCGGGTACGCGCCTGCCGCCGGGACGGGCCCGCGCAGGCGGCGTAGTTCCACTGATCGCAACCACCCAGGAGTTGGGGCGGGCCCCAAACCGCTCCCAACTTCTTTTCCTGTCCAGGCCGCGCCCCGCCGACGCGAAGGCGACCGGGCCCCTTTTTATCCTCGGCGGCTTCGCGGCCCCCCATGAAAGTGAAGGTCATCGGGGTCCCGCTGGACCTTGGCGCGGGCCGTCGCGGCGTCGACATGGGCCCCAGCGCCATGCGGGCCGCCAAGCTCCATTCCACGCTCCAAGGCCTCGGCCACGATGTGGACGACCTCGGGAACATCACCGGCATCGAACCGGAAGAGCGTAAACCCAAGGACCCGAAGCTGCGCTACCTCGACGAGGTTCTCCTCGTCTGCAAACGGCTCTCCCAGAAGGTCACGAAGGTCATGAGCGCCGGCGACTTTCCCCTCATCCTGGGCGGGGACCATAGCCTGGCCATGGGAACGTGGTCGGGCCTCGCGTCGGTCGGCCGCAACGAGGGCCTCATCTGGATCGATGCCCACGGCGACTTCAACACGGACGCCACGACGCCGTCCGGAAACATCCACGGCATGCCACTGGCCGCCATTTGCGGCTACGGCGACGAACGCCTCGCAACCCTAGGCGGTGTCAAGCCCAAGGTCGATCCCAAGCGAGTGGCGCTCGTCGGCATCCGGGATGTTGATCCGGGCGAACGAAAACTGATCAACGATTCCGGCATCTCGTATTCCACGATGCGCGACATCGACGAGAAGGGCGTCCGCAAGGTCATGGACGACGCGATCGGCATCGCCGGCAAGGGCGGCAAACGCATCCACCTGAGCTTCGATGTGGACGTGATGGATCCGGAATACGCCATGGGCACGGGCACACCGAGCCCCGGCGGCCTGACCTACCGCGAGGCGCACCTCGCCATGGAGATGGTCGCCGACTCCGGGCAGCTCCAGTCCATGGAGATCGTCGAAGTGAACCCGTTGCTCGACGACAAGAACAAGACAGGCGAGCTCGCGGTTGGGCTCATCGCGAGCGCCCTCGGCAAGCGGATCATCTGAGCCGAAGCGAGCCTGCGAGCCGTTCGCACGGCCGACGCCGGCGGGCACGAATGCGCTCTTTGGGACACAGTATTCACAACTCTCCTGCAAATCTCTCCAGAACGGTTAAGATACGCCAACCCACCCGGAGGCATGGGTGCGAACATGAAGCTCCTACTGTTTACTGCAGGCCTGTCCGTGATCGCTGTCGGTCTCCTCGCCTCGCCCGGCGCCTCCGCCCCGGGCGACGCCGACGGGATCGCCAGCCAGATTACCCTGAGCGGAACGGGCAGCAGCGTTTTTCGCCCCATCAACGGCGAGTACCAAGCGTTCGTAACGCTCTTCGCCAAGAGCGGCGCCTTCTGGCCCCAGCTTGCCACCAACGCCACGCTCCACGTCGTGGACGCCACGAACGGCATCACGCTGGCCACGGTTGACTTCGTCACGGCGGCGTCCGGCTCCGTCGTGGTCAAGATTCCCGCCGGCAGCCTCGTGCCGGCTGGCGAGAGCCGCCTCGCCTACGTCTACATCGAGTTGACCGACCTCGGCAAGTACAGCCACCACAGCATCGCGAAGAACCAACTCGTGGGCGGCAGCCGCTACGACCAGGCCGACCGCGTCGACGGCACCGTGTCGCAGGCCGTAGTCATCCAGTCGGCCTAGGCGTCACAGACCCATTCGTCCCTCCACCCACCGGGCCCCGGGGCCCGCCCAACTCGAGCCCCGGGGTCCAACACCCTTTACCCGCCCCTGCCGGCGCTGCCCTTCATGTGTGCGGTCCGGCTTCATCCAAATGTATCCAAAACCGTTAAACCGGGACCTTCGCGTGCGTCTTCCAGATACCCATGAAACCCATGGTGGTGTTCGGTGCAGCGCTTGCTATTGTGAGCATCGGGCTGGTCCCAGCCAACGTCTCCTCGCAGCCGGAACCCGGCTACGCGGACGGCGTCACGGCGAAGATCACCCTCAGCGGGACGGGCAGCGCCGTCTGGCGCCCGGGCCCCAGCGGCGATTACTTCGTCTTCGTCGAAGTGTTCCAGAAGCAGGGGGACGGCACCTGGACCTGGTCCTCCATCGGTTCCACGCTCCGCGTGTTCACCTTCACCGACCACGCCGTCACCGAGACGCACTCGGCTGACACGACCGGCGCCTCCGCCTCGGTCTCCGCCAGCGTCACCGTGGACGACTTCGACCGCGCCTCGGTCGGATTCACGTCGGCCCCCTCCGGCGCCGTGACGGTGAACGTCCCAGCGTCCGCCCTCGCGACGTCCGACGGCTCTCCGTCCATCGCGGACGTGTTCGTGACCTTCAGCGACCTCGGCGTGGACGCCAACACGGGCAGCGTCCCGACGAGCCACCACAGCCTCCTCAAGAACCGCCTCATCGACCGCGGCGACTTCGACCAGGCTGACCAACTCGACTACTGGGGCGCCCACCGCGTCGCCGTCGCGAGCGTTTAGCGGAATCCCAAGGACCCGCCCGCGCCCGGCCCTCCGGGCGCGGGGCTCTCCCTCTTTTCCCCGCGGTGGACCGCACCCGTGCCGCGGCCTCCTTGTCACGTTTTGCTCTCGAATTCTAGATCCGCCGGCTGCAAGACGCAACCCCGACCCTTTGCCACGCGCCCCACCACTTTCGGATGGAACGCCCGGAGCACCTTTCGGGACATCGCTTCCATGTCGGGCGGGACGACCGCGAGGAATCCCATCCCCATGTTGAACGTCTGGTACATTTCCCGTTCCTCCACGCGGCCCATCGCCTGCAACCAATCGAAGAGGTGCGGCACCGGCATGGGCTCCTCGATCATGTAGCGCCACGCAGGGTTGATGCGGGGGATGTTCTTGAGGCCGCCACCGGTGATGTTCGCCAAGCCGTGGACCTCGGCGCGGTCCAGAAGCTCAAGGACCTCGCGCACGTAGATCTGCGTGGGTTCGAGCAAGACGTGGCCCACGCTCCGTTTCGAGTCCCCCGAGAAGGGGTCGTGGAGGTCGACCTCGGCGTCGCGCAGGATGCGCCGGGCCAGCGTGTAGCCATTGCTGTGGAGGCCGCTCGATGCAAGCCCGACGAGGAGGTCGCCGGCCCGTACGCGGGCACCGTCCAGGACGCGGTCTTTGCGCACCCAACCGACGCACGTCCCGGCCAGGTCGAGGCCGTTCACAAGGTCCGGAAGGATCGCGGTCTCCCCGCCGGCCAAGGTCACGTTGGCGAGTTCCGCGCCCCGGTTGAGTCCGACGCCCAGGGCCCGGGCCACGGCCTCGTCGGGTTGGCGCGTCGCGATGTAGTCGACGAAGGCCAACGGCTCCGCGCCGACGCAGATGCAATCGTTGACGTTCATCGCGATGCAGTCGATGCCGACGGTGTCCCACCGGCCCAACGCCGCGGCGACTTGCAACTTGGTCCCAACACCGTCCGTGCAGAGGGCCAACGCCGTGTGCGCATCGAAGTCGATGAGGCCCGCAAAATGGGTGAGGCCCCCCAGCGAGGCGCCGCGGCCTTCCCGGCGAAAGCGGACCGCGCCCGTCAGGGCCTTGATCGCCGCTTTTTGTTTCGCCGTGTCCACGCCGGCCGCCGCGTACGTGAGCGGCTTCCGTTTCCGGGCCACGCGGCGCGTCACTCCCGGCCCGCTTATGAGCCTTTATCTGGCCCGTTCTGTGTCCAACCCAAACTACTTAAGACGCCCGGCTCCATGAAATCCGCGTCATGCGCGATTGCACGACCTGCGCTTCCGAGGCCGGCGTCGCCCCCGTCCCGCGCTGGAAGGCCCCGCTCCTCTTCGTCGGCGCGCTGTTCTTCTGTCCCTGCCACCTCCCCCTCACGTTCGCGTTCTTGGCCGCTGCGCTGGGCGGTCTGACCGGCGCGGCGTGGTTCTTCACCAACAAAGTCCTCGTGTACGCCGTCTTCAGCGTCGTCTACCTCGTCCTCCTCTTCTTCCTCTTGAGGTGGCTCCTGGCTTCCCGCGACCGGGAGCGAAGCCTCGCCGAACAACACCAGCGCCACGCGGCGGAACTGTGAAACGGCGACGACGGTTCGGCCGTTCGTGCCCGACTGGATTGAGGGCTACCTCAGCACCGCGCGTCAGGTGGCACGCGACGCGGATGCCCTGGCCAACGAGCTTGGTCACGTCCCCTCCAGCATCGCCGTGAACGTGCACTCGTATGCGTGGCCGGCGCACGCGGCGTTCGTTCGCCGCTACTATGCGGATGGGAAGAGCCGCATCGCGGCGCTTTCGATGAACCCCGCCCGAAACGGGGCCGTCCAGACCGGAATCGCGTTCACGGATGCCCCCACGGCTCGGCGCATCCTGCCGGACTTCGACGGATTGGTGGCGCGTCCCCAGAACCTTGCCACCGAACGCGCGGAGATGAGCGGGCAGAAGCTCCAGATGTGGGCCAAGCGGGACCTAGGCGGATTGACCCAACTCTACGGGTGCGCCCTCTTCCCCATCGCGTGCCCGGTCGCGGTCCTCAAGGGGCCGCAGCTCCTCAACGTGCCCCTGGCGAACCTCCCCTCCAGGTTCCGGCGAGCCGCCGATGCCTTCCATGAAGAACACGCGGCGCTCCTCGTCCGAGCAATCAACCCCACCGGCGTTCTCGTGCTCGGATCCTACGCTGCCGACCGATGGCGACGCGTGGCGCGCGACAACGGTGACCTCGCCTCGTTGCCGGCCGTGGCCACGCATCACCCCGCCGCCCGGATGCCGAACGGGAAGAAGTTCAACGACTGGTCGCGGGCGGTTGGACTTCTTTCGGCTCCTCGAGGTAGCCCCACTTCCGCAGCTGGGGCTCGTCGTTGATCCAGCGGTCGCTGATGTCGATCCGGTACATCATGTTGGGGATGTACACGCCCGCGGACCCGTACTGGTCCGCAAGCAGGGAGTAGGCTCGGCGCTTGGCGTCCTCCATGGTGTCGGCCGTGCCGGTGACAACCAACGTGTAACCCGACTCGTTGGCGGTCAGGAACTGGTTCTGCTCCGGCTCCCATTTCACCTCGGCCAGCCGGACGTGGTCGATGCGTTCCTTGCTCACGCCGAAGATCGGCAGGTCGCGCGAGTACCGGTCGTATTCCGGCTTGGACGCGAAGGGGAAGGGGGGGACGGCGCAGACGACGCCCACGCTGAACCGGCCATCGATCCGCGCGTGCGTGGCCCGGCCCGTGGCCAGGCCCTCCATGAAGTGGCCGGCGTTCATGCGGAGCGCATCCAGCTGGATCTGGAGAAGAGGATAGCCGAAGCGGCAGGTGAACTCCAGGGGCCACGGCCCGTTCTCGTTTACGATGCAGTTGAGGTCGACGTAGCCGTGGTACCCTTGTTCCGCCAAGAGCGGCTTGACCTTGGCCAGCGTCTCCGAAAAGAAGCGGTTTTGGAGGTTGGGCTCCCAGATCATGCTGGTGCCCATCTCGCCCGTCATCGGTCCGATGCTCCCCGTCATGAGACGTTTGTGCTCGAAGTTGATGCAGAGCGGCGGCACCCAATCGACGCCATTGAAGAAGCACCCCACGGCGACCTCGACGCCTTGGACGAACTTCTGGAGCTGGAAATCTGGTTTGAGGTTCTTAGGCCACTTGACCTGGAGGTTGTCCATCCGTTCCAGGAGGTCCGTGGAGTCGCGGCGTCGGGCGGCGTAGGCGAGGCCCTTGTAGTCGGCGGCGGGCCCGTTCGGCTTGAGGACGTAACGGCCGGGATTCTTTTCGATCCAAGCGCGGGCTTCACTGAATTCCGTGAAGTCCCGGAACTCGAGGGTGGGGATCCCGAGCTGCCGCAGCGTCTGTTGCCCGAACTCGCGATCGTCCTCGAGGCGGTCGCCGATCTCCGCGCCGCCCAGCACGGGTTTCCCCTCATTGCGCAGGAGGACCTCGTGGCGGCCGTCCCCGGTGTCTCCGAACACGACGACGTCGGCCCAAGCCACGTCCGTTTCCCAGTTCTCGGATTTGGCGATGATATTGTCGCCGATGTCCTTGCAGTCGGCGTCCTTGATGAACAGCTTCGCCTGGTGGCCTTCGCGCGAGACCTGCCAGGCCAGGTCGAGGCTAAGCCCCCAGTCGCCGATGAAGAGGAACTTGACCGGCTTCTGCGTCTGGAGCGTCGGCGCGACGGGCCCGTAGAACTCGAGCGGCGTCACCACGGGTTCCCGGCAACGCTTGACGGGTTCTTAAGACGACGGGAAACGCGCCTCGAACCTCCGAGAACCAGGAAGGAAAGACGCCCGGGGCGGGTTGGTGCGCCCCGGCGCGGCGAAATCGGTCGCTCAGTAGTCCACGTGGACGCCCACGTCGTAGTGGAACGCGCCTTGCCCGTGGAACATGAGCATCCAGTCTCCGGGCTGGAGCGTATCGTTGGCTCCAATCTCGTAGTGGAGGACCGTCTGGCTCTCGGAGAGGACGGCCACGTCGTACACCTCGGCGACGACCTCGCCCTCGGCGTTCATCAGTTCCACCCGGAAGCAGACGGAGGCCGCGCGCTCCAAGTCATTGATGCCCGAGACCGCGAAATCCACGGTGAACTTCTCCACCTGACAGGATTCGATGCTCCAATCCCAGTGCTTGCTCGAGTAACCAGCGACGTCCCTGGACTCGGCGAGGTCGAGAGCTTCGGGTCGCGCGGAGCAGTCGACCTCCTCGTACTCATCTTCGATGGAGACCGTCGCGTGGACCTCGGCGGAACCGCGGTAGTTTCCATATTCGTGGTCCTTGTAGCGTTCATCATCCCAGCCGTTGTCCTCGATGCAGCCGGAGAACGCGGCCCCGGCGAACAGGAGGAACCCCAGTTTGGCACCAAGCAGGGTTTGCATGGTCGTTCCCAGCCCTTCCACGAAGGCAGGTACTAAAGGAAGATTGGAGCGAGGTTCCTCATGAGTACCGGGGTCTGGAGGGGAACCACAAACCCACGCCTGGCCAACTGCTCACCGGAACCGGACGGCCTCAAGGTTGGCAAGGGCTTGGGTCTGGATGCCGAACTTCTTATGCAGACTCGAAGCCAGATCGATGCACTTGGTCTCTTCGCCGTGGCCCACCAGGACGCGTTCCGGGCGCGGGTCCATGTTGGCGATGTAGTTCATGAGTTGGCGCCGGTCGCTGTGGCCGGAGAACCCGTCCACGGTCTCGACGTCCATCTGGAGACGGACGGACTTCACATCGCCCGGGCTGGGGCCTTCCCGCACCGGGATTTCGACCTGGCCGCGCTGCATGCGGCGGCCGAGCGTCCCTTCGGCCTGGAACCCGACGAAGACGAGGCTGTTCTTGGGGTTGGGGCCCCACCCGCGCACGTACTCCATGATGGGGCCGCCGGTGAGCATGCCGCTCGTGGCGACCACGATGCAGGGGTCGGCAGAGTCCAGGACCTCTTGGCGCTTGTCGTAGCTGTCGACGCGTTGGAAGATGTCGGACAGGAGCGGGTTCTCGCCCATCTGGAAGATCTGGGCGCGCAGCTGGTTGTTGAGGTATTCGGGGTAGGCGGTGTGGATGGCGGTGGCTTCCCAGATCATGCCGTCGAGGTAGACGGGTACGCGCGGGATCTGTTCGGTCCGCATGAGGTACTCGAGGACGATCATGACTTCCTGGCTCCGGCCGACGGCGAACGCGGGGATGATGACGCGTCCGCCGCGCTTGAACGTGCGGTTGCAGATGTCCACGAGGCCTTGCGTGCAGTTCTTGCGGGCCGGCTGGAAGTCTTGGCTTCCGCCGTACGTCGACTCGAGGACGACGGCTTCGCACCGCGGGAACCGGTTCTGTGCGGGGTTGAAGAGCCACGTCCGCTCGTACTTGATGTCGCCCGTGAAGGCGATGTTGTAGAGGCCGTCCCCCACATGGAAATGCGCGACGGAGCTTCCCAGGATGTGCCCCGCGTTGTAGAGCGTGAGGCGCATGTCGGGCGTGATGTCGGTCGTGTCGCCGTAGTTGAGCGTCACGGTGTGTTTGATGCATTCCCGGATGTGGTCGGAGTTGTACGGGGGCTTGGCGCCGTTGGCGGCGGCGACCTTGAGGTAGTCGATCTGCATCAAGGTCATGAGGTCGCGCGTGGGCGGTGTGCAATACACGGGGCCGTCGTAACCGAGCCGGAAGAGGAGCGGAACCAGACCGTGGTGGTCCAGGTGGGCGTGCGTGACAATGACCGCGTCGATGGAGTTGAACGGCATGACTTCGCCCACATGGACGTAGGGGGTCTCGGGGTCGTCCTGGTTGAACTTCACCCCGCAGTCGATGAGGACCTTGGATTCGTTGGTCTGGAGAAGGCTGCAGCTTCGACCCACCTCGCGGAACGCGCCCAGCCCCACGAGGCGAACCCAGGGCTTTCCGTTGGGCGTGGTGCCCCGGTGCAGGCGTCGTCCGACGGCGCGCAGGATGCGCTTGCGCTCCTCGGCCATCTGGCGGATGTAGCCGCGGATCTCGGCGACGGTCTTCGACGCGATGGGCGGCGTCCGAATAATCTTCGGGGCCCAACCGACGGCACGCTTGATGTCGTTGAGGACGCTGCCGCCGGGGCCCACGGCGAGGCCGGGCTTGGCGACCTCGATGGTGACCTCCCCGATGTCGGGCTCCCAGTAGATGTTGGTGAGTTCGACCTCCTCAGGTAGGAGGTCGCGGATCTTCTTCTCGGCCTCCTCGATCGGTCGCAGGACGCTGGGGTCAGGGCGGACGTTGATCCGTTTCTGGAGCTGTTTGGCGAGTCGACGGATGTCTTCCCCGAGGTCGGCGAACTTCTCGGGGTGCTTGGTGTAAATGACGAGTTGGGCGCCCTCGAATTCGACGTCGCTGATGTCGACGTTGGGGGGGAGCGCCTGCTGGATCTTGGCGCGGGTGTCGCGGAGGACGTCTTCGACGGTCATGATAACCAGTCGCGGAAGGCGGGATGAGGAGAGGGAAGAGCGGGGCCGCCGGCGGCCGCATCGAAAGCGGCGTTAGGCGGACGGAATGGGGGGGAGGCCGAGTTTCTTCATTCGCTTGTCGATCTCGTCGCGCTCGACCGAATTGTAGCCCTTGGGCCCAATCACGGCGATGTCCATGCCGTTGCCGCTGGCCGAGTCGCGACGCATCGCGGCGCTGATGCCGCGGATGGCGAGGTCGAGGCCTTCGCTCCAGGGGAGCGCGTCGCGGAAGCCGTCTTCGAGGACGCCGAAGACGAACGGGGAACCGGAGCCGGTGGTGGTCCACTTGTCGGGGATGCTGCCGCCGGCGGCGTCGAGGCTGAAGACGTGGCCGCCCTCGCGGTCCCAGCCGCCGATGATGAGTTGGACGTAGTAGGGGTAGAACTTGCGGCCGTTGAGGATGTTGGCCATGAGGGTGGCGGCGCTCTTGAGGGGGATGGGGCTGTCGCGCTTCATTTCGTAGAGCTTGGCCTCGGCGTCGAGGTAGCGGGCGAGGATCTGGGCGTCGCCCACGAGGCCCGCCGTGGTGAGGGCCATATGGTTGCCGATGCGGAAGAGCTTCTGGGTGTCCTTGTGGGCGATGAGCGTGCCCATGGTGGCCCGGCGCTCGGTGCCGATCACGACGGCATCCTTGCAAACGATGCCGACGGTCGTCGTCCCCGTCTTCTTCACATCATCGACCTGGATCTGTTCCATAAGGAAGACCACCGAAAAAATCGGTGAGAGCATGCGGAAAAGTGAGGCCTACTATTTAAACGTTTAATGTCGAGTCGTGACCGAGTTTGCGGCAGGACGGTCACCGCAGGGCTTCGAAGAGTGGAGGACCGATGAATTGGAAGAGCACGAGGAAGACGAGGAGGAGGCTGAGGACGATGCTGATTCTTCGGACGATGGCGTCGCGGCGCTCCTCGGGCAGCTGCGGGTTCCGCTTCTGGATCCAGCCGCCGACGGCGTCGCGGAACATGTGGCCGCCGTCCAGCGGGAGGATGGGGAGCGCGTTGGTGAGGCCCACCATGAGGTTGAGCCAGAAGATCCAGTACGCGGCGTTGGCGAGGAGCCAGAAGACGGCGGGGTTGAAGGGGACGTCGTAGAAGTCCTGGAAGGTGCCCTCGAGCGGGAACTGGCCGCTCAACGCGTCGAAGGGCAGGCTGATGTAGACCAGGAGGCCGCGCCAGGATTCGCGGTCCCCCGGGTTGCCGAACGTGGAGAAGGGGTTGGCCAAGACGGCGCGGTGTTCGTCGTGGGGATAGAGTTCGACGCCCATGACGGGCCGGTTGGGTGGGTCAGGATGGCCGGTGGCATTGCCGGAGGCCCAACACGCCGCCGGCTCGTAGATGGCGACGCAGGCCACCAGCGTGACCGGGAAGACGCCGGCGGCGGTGTTCGTTCCGTTGAAGCACGGTTGGTCCGCGTCTTCGGATGAGACGGACCCGTCGCGGACGTTGAAGTAGATCGTACGGTTCGGTTGGGCGCCCTGCAGGAAGTCAAGGAAATCCCGTCGTCCTCCGAGCTTCGTGCGGTTGGCGCCGGCGGCCGAGTCGGCGACATGGGTGAGGACCCCCCCCGGGAGGATGCCGGACGCGCACGCGGGGCCGTCTTTGTCCACGGCGAGGACGGGTACGCCCTCGACGGGTTCGGCCTGCGCCATGAGGAGCGGGCTGAAGATGAAGGCGAAGAGCAACGCGAACAGGAGGTTCATCGTGGGTCCGGCGCCGAAGACGCGGATGCGCTGCTTTCGGGGCGCCTTTTTGAGTTCCTCTTCGTCGGGTTCGACGAAGGCGCCGATGGGGACCACGAGGAAGAGGATGCCCATGGTCTTGACGCGGATCTGGTGGACGCGCGCCAAGATGCCATGGCCGAACTCGTGGACGACGACGGCGATGATGAGGGCGAGCGTGCCGTACCAGACGTGGATGATGGGGTTCACGCCCGGGATGCCCAGAAGAAGCCGGGGACTCGGCGCCTGGTCGGCCGGGATCTGGGCGATGAACCAGACCTGGACGATGATGAGGAGGCTCACGCTCACCATGAAGAAGTAGGTGAGGGCGGTGCCGAGGGCGACTGCGCCGTTGAAGAAGCCGCGCGCCCGGGCGAAGAAATCGAGGAGGCCGCGGCCGCGCTCGGTCTTGAGCATAAGGACGGGGCCCATGAGCCCCATGCCGAGGCGGTTGAGCCAGCCAGACTTGACCAGCGCGAACAACAGGAGGAAGTATGCGTTGAGGACAAGGAGGAAAATGATCCACGGGCTGAGGGCGGCCATGGCCGGCGCGGCGAAAGGGGAGGCACATATTAACGTGGCCCTTCCATCCGCGGGACTGTGGCGGCCGGCCATCGTCCGAGCACACGTCATGTCCTCGTGGAGACGACGTTTCCCTCGAAACCGAAGGCCGGCGCTGGGGAATTCGCCGCTCGCGCCGTCGGCCAGAGATTGGCCGCGTGCGGCAACCTCATCCGGGGGGTGCGCTCGGTCTATTGGTGGAAGGGGCGGCTGGAGCGCGAGGATGAGACCCTCGTGAGTTTCAAGTCTTCAGCGCGCCGTGCCCCGGCCCTGGTTCGCT
>CAYVGY010000009.1:0-13591 GCA_964451065.1 uncultured Halobacteriales archaeon | reverse complement strand
GGCGACGTTTCCATTGAAGGTGCGGAGCGCGGCGTACGCGCGCTGGATGGATTCCGCGACGCGGTTCAAGCGTAACGGACCGGCGCGCCGGCGTCGATGAGTCGAGCGATGAGCTTCCTGGCCCATTCCAACTTGCGCGGTTTGGTCGCAGGGTCAAAGGAGCCCGAGTACCTTCCCGCCTTGGCGTACTCGAAGCCGTGCAGGATGACTTCCTTGGCCCCATAATGGAGGGCGAGGTGGACGGCGCGGTCGCCGTCGGTGAAGCCGCCGGGGTTGATGAGCGGCGCCACCGGCCGAACCTGGCAGCTCCCCGCGATCTTCTTGGCGGGGAAGAGGGACAGGTAGGCGTCGATGGAGGGCCCATTGTCGCCGTGGGCGTGGACGAGGACGAAGGCGCCCTTCCGGGCGCCCTCAAGCTGGTCTTGGATGGGCCCGTCGAGGTCGGTCACAACGAGGCTCGGCCAGCGCCGAGCCTCGCGGCAGGCGGTCGCGACGCCGTCCGCGACCCAGAGGGTTTCCTCCCGGGGAAGCCGCTTGACGGCGTCGAGCGCCGAGTCGCCTGCGCCGACCACGTGCACGGTTCGGTGGCGAGCCTGTTCCTTCACGTGGCGTAGCACCGCGGCGGCGTCGTACTCCGGGCCGGCGAGCCGCGCGGCGAGTTGCCGGGTGACGGCGTCGTCGGCGCTCCGGGAATAGCCCAAGTCGCGGCGGATCTCTTCGAAGGCAAGGGGCCACCGGGGAAGGATGTTCGGGATCACTTTCCGCCACCGGCGGCCACAGCCGTCAGGGCCGCCACCTGTTGGAAGTACCTGCGCATGATAAGGCCGACCATGAAGAGGAATCCGCCGAAGAAGAGTTGCGTGAGGAAGTGGGCGGTCACGAGGTCCTGGAACGCCTGGTCCTCGATCCAATGCTGGCGCGCCGCCCGCAGGAGCGGGTTCACGAGGACGGCGGCGGCCAAGATGAACGCGAGGGATTTCCAGTAGAGGGGGCGGATGTGGTGCTCGCGCACGAGTTCGTCCAGGGCGCGGCCCGCCACGATGAGCGCGATGGCGGCCACGACCCACCAATAGACGAAGTGAGCGAAGAGGAGACTATAGGTGAGTGGGTCGAAGTCGCGCTCGTTGGCACTCTGCCACACGGCGATCTCTTCGAGGGTGCGGATGCCGCCCCACACGACGACGACGAGGCCGACCAGGCTGGAGAAGAAGCTGAGCTTGCCGGCTTGGAGTTCGTGGCCGATCCGGCTGAAGACGCCCCCGATCGGCTCCTGCCATTTGAAGACCTGGACGAAGATGTAGAAGGCGCCGAGGAAGAGGAGGGCCATGATGAAGATGGCGGGTTGTTCATAGCCGATGGAGACGCCGGCCGCGATAAGGAGGAAGGCGAGGGGGAGGAAGAAGCGCCGTTGGAGCTTTTCGTCGTGGAGGAGTCGCTGGAAGAGGGCGAGCGTGCCTTCGATGTTGCGGGACTGCTTGATGACGACGCGTTTGACCCCGTCCACCTTGAGGCGGGTCTGGAGGATGGGCATGACGTGCTCGTCCTCCGCCCCGTCGGAGACGAGGATGCAGTGGTCGGCACCCGTGGCCGCCAGGATCTGGTCGATCTGATGCGCCATCGCTGCGTCCGCTTGCGTGCCTTCACGGATGTGGCCGGTGACGGCCGCCACGAACACGGTGTCGGCGCCGTACGCGGACGGCTCCGCCGCGATCTCGTCGAACTCCTTCACGGCGGCGAACATGCCGTTGGCGTCCGCCTCTTCCGGATCCGCGACGGCCAAGGCCGTCGCGCCGCGCAGGACCGCGTCGCGCCCGATGCACGGGCCCTGGATGCCGGTTTTACGGCCCAGGTCGTTGTCGCGGTCGACATTGAGGACGAGGAGGCGCATTAGGCGGTCCACTCACCCCTTGGGCGCTAGATATTCGTATCGTTTTCGGAGGTCTCCCCTTCAAATGGAGAATCCGACGCGGCAATAGTCTGCGTAACGCTTTCGCATTCTTGGGGTCAAGGGCGGCGGCCTAGAGGAGACCCGCCTTCTGGAGGCTCATCAGGTCCTCCGTCGAGAGTTTTTCGCCCTTCTTGAACCGCTCGAAGATCTCGGTGGCCATCGCGTGCTCGGCGGCCACGGCCGCCTTCTGCTCGGTGACGGAAACGCCGCTACGAAGCGCCTTGAGTTCGTCCTCCATCTGGTGGATTTTTTCCACCATCTCGACGTAGGACTTGTGGACCTTGTCGGCTTCGCCCTTAGTCTCCAGGAATTTCTGTTGGATGCCGTCCGCGATCTTGCGGATCCGGTCCGACTCCTCGAACAGCTTCACCATCGACTCGTGCTCTTCCTGGGCGCGCTTGGCCAGCTCCCCGACCTTCTCGTGCTGCTTCTCGGCACGCTCCTTGGCTTGCGTCGCCGCCTCGAGGGCCGTCTTGAGATCGGCGTCAGCCGAGAGCTCCTTCTCCTTGCCTTGGAGTTCCTTGCGGAGCTTCGTCAGGGCCTCGATGAGGGCCTTCTCCTTGCCCGCCGTCAGCACCTTGGTCATGTGCTCGAATTCGAGGCGCTTGATTTCGCGCCGGAGGAACGGGATGGATTGGCCCTGTTTCGGCAGGCGACGGCGCTTGAGGTCCTCCAGGCTGTGCGCCGACTCCTCCGCGGCCTGGTTGAACTCGTCGCGCAGCTTCTTCATGTGCTGCACTTGTTCGTTGAGCGCGTCGCGGCGTTTCTTGTGCTCATTGGCCTGATTGACGAGCGTGCGCACTTTCGCGTTCTGTTCGTCGCGGTTGTCCGCCTGTTGCCGACCCTGAGAATTGAGGTCGTCCCGCTGGGCCCGCAGTCTGTTCGCTTCCTTCTGGAGCCCGTTTAACTTGCGTTCAATGTCAGTAGAGTCCTCAGGCATGGGCGGTCACGAGAAGGGCGCCGAGTGGCGCGCCTATTCTGGCCCCGTATATTAAAGAATTGCCGTGCCAAACGTCTTCACGCCGGCTTCCATGGAAGTGTCGGTGGCGCCGGGGGCAAGCGCCTCGGTATTCGCGGCTTCCAGGAGCCGGGCCTGGAAGGTTGCCGCGTCCGGTGGCCGGAACGCGGGATCTTTCGCGAGAGCGGAGGCGAGGAGGCTGTTGAGGGCCTGCGGCAAGTTGGCAATGGGGAGGTCGGGACGTTCCACCGTGATGGCGCGGCGGGGATCGGAGTGCCCTTCGCGCAGGGAACGGAGGTGATGGCTCCCCGTTAGGCACTCGTAGAGGACGGCCCCCGCGGAGTATAGGTCGCTTCGCACGTCAACGTGGCCACCGCGGACCTGCTCTGGCGACATGTAGGGGAGACTTCCGGCGTAGGACCGGACGGCGCCCGTTTCTGAGAGCATTGCCAGCCCGAAGTCAGCCAGGCGCGCCTCGTCCTGGCCTGTAAGGAGGATGTTCGAGGGCTTCACGTCGCCATGCACGAGACCCGCCACGTGGGCCGCTTGCAGGCCTTCCAGGACGTCGGAGACAATGGCGACGGCGCGCTCCACAGGCAAGGGGCCTTCGGCCAGTTGCTGCTCGAGGCTGCCACCGGCTGCATACTCGGTCACGAGGGCAACGTGGTCCCCCACGGCCTGCACGTCCCGGATTCGGAGGACCTTGGAATGGGAGGCGAGGGAGAGGTGGAGGGCTTCGTCGGCTGCTCGTCGAGCCGTTTTGGCAGACCGGGCGGGGATGATCTTGAGGACGACGGGCGACCCGTCGGCCTCGTCCCGCGCGAGAATGGCGTGGCCTTGGACTCCGGCCCCGAGGAGCGCCTGGACCCGGTAGCGACCGGCCACCAGCGCGCGGCGGTCGTGGGCGAGGGGTGTCGCCGGGTCGGGTTCGAGCGTGCCGAGTCTGCGGCGAAGTTGGGTGACGACTGCGGCGACGTCCGGAGGGGGGGTGGCGGAACCCATCCAGTCCACGTACTGGCCGCGTCGCACGAGCCGCCCCTGGGCGTCCCAGGGGGAGTGGTGGCGACGGAGGAGCCGCCACGCGGACGCGGCGGCGGGAGCCACCAGGACTGCCAGCACGACGACGGCCGCCGAGACCGCGACGACGGGCGACAGCCAAGTGGAGAAGACGTCAAAGAGCGCGAGGCCGGTCACGAAGGCGCCCGCGGCCAGGGTGGCGCCGATGAGAGGGGCATGGGCGCGCAGGTCGGTCTCGAGGATCTGGAGGCGGAGGATTCCGTAGGCAAGGAGGAGGGGGCGGACGATGAGGTGTTCGAGTCGGAACGTGGACCGGACGCTTTGATCGACGGCGGCGCCGAGGCCCAGGGTGAGCCCGAGCAGCAGGAAGCTCAAGAGGAACAAGTCTGCGCGTCGCGCCGCGGGTCCGGCCAGGCGGCGCCGCTTTGGCTGAGACGATGCAATGAGGGCGGCCGCGGCGGTGAGGCCGTAGGCGAGCGCACCGATCGAGAGGAATCCGGGCCAAGATGTCCACAGGTCGGCGAGGCGATGCGGTCCCGGGGCGACCGCGGTGACCAGGGCGGAAAGGGACGACGCGGTCTTGAGGACGTACGCCGCCAAGACGATCCGCGCCTGTTCTCGCGTGACCCAGGACCCGCCGGCCGTGTAGGACGAGGCGAGGAGCCGAACGCCGACGGCGAATGCGGCGTATGGCACGAGTCCGCGCAGAAGGGAACTGCCCAACTGGCCCGGATTCGTGGCGGGGGCGGGCGAATACAGGAACGCAACGAGGCCGAGGACGTAGACGCCTCCGCCCAGCAGGAGGGATCGTTCCGCCCGCGGCCCGAGCCGTCGGTCCGGGAAAAACCAGGGCAGGAAGGCCAGCGCCACGAGGCTCGGCGCGTCGAGCGACCCGGCCAGGGCGGCGCCGCCGGCCTCCCATCCTGTGGCGAGCGAGACGGCGTCCCGGGCAGTCGTGGCAGCGTTGGAAAGGAACAGGACTCCGAGGAGGACATGGGCGAGGCGTGTCGGCCGGATCCGAAAGGAGAGGACGGCGAGGCCCGTATTGAGCAGAGCGAAGCCGAGCGCGAGCCACAACTCGGGGGCGGCCACCGCTCACCTACTCGGAACGGAAGACGAGGAGGCTTCGTCCGAGGCCCACCACGTCCCCCGCCTGGAGGGATGTGACACCGGCCAGGGGGGGCGACCAGTTCACGCGGACGGGGTTGGCCGCGCTGGAGGAAGGCTCCAGCTCGAACCGGGACCGGCTGCGCCTGACCGTGGCGTGCTCACGGCCCAAGAAGGGATCGTAGGGAATCGAGACGACGCTCGCCGTCCCGCGCCCGATGGACCAAGGGCCGTCGCCCGCCAGCGTGAAGACCTCTCCTTCGCGGACGCCATTGACGAGCACGAAACAGGGACCCTTGACCGCAGCGTGTGGTTCGGGCGCGTCGTCGGAGGTCCGGACGCGCACCGTCGCCGCCGTGCGACCCGTCGTCGTCTGGAGCAGGCAGAGCCGTCGCAGCTCCTCCACGATGAGGAAGAGGCGCGCCTGGTTCACTTCGTACTCGATGACGGGGCGGGCCTCGCGGGTCGTGGCACGCTCCTGGACGAGCCCGATGTCTTGGAGCCGCGCCACGTGCTCCTCGACGGTCTGCCGGGACAGGGGCCGGTCGGGTCTGCGGCCCGGGTCGCGTCGGAAGGGGGTGAGCGAAATCTCCCGCGACGTACGGGGAACCTGGAGCTTCCTCAACAGTTCCAGTCGGTTTGGGGTGCTGAGGACGCGGAGGATGTCTCCCAATTGTCCATAGTCGATGAGGCCGGGTGCGTCCATCCGTCCGACCAATCCAGGACGGCCCTAGTAATAACTATTGGCCAAGGGCCAGGACGCTCAAGCGGGAGAGGAAGGGGCCGGATCGGCCGGCCCCGGACGACCCGCGTCGCCTAGTATCGGTCGGCGCAGTTGAGGAGCGCCTCGAACCTGCCGTGCCAGTCCTCAAGCTCGAAGAGCATGGTGTAGGACGGCTTGGCCGGCACCCGCACCTCAAAGGGCCCGCCGGTAGAAGAGAACTCGATGGGTTCTGCCAGGGCGGTCCCGTTCTCGTCCTGGAGGGTGGCGCGTCCCAGGGTACCGCTGGCCCCGTAGTAAACAGAGACGGAGAACCCCGTTTCGTTGGTGTCCTCCGTCTTGTTGCACGCGCGGGAGTGCGAGAATTGGCCCGTCCCTTCGGTACACTCGACCCTCGAGTTGTTGGTCCCGACCCATTCGCCGTCCGTCGCCTTGCAATCCGTTCCGTCGTTCTCGCTGGAGCCGTCCGGGGCGTCCGACATGCCGGCCAGGTCGTCTTGGGATTGGCGCGCCTCGTCGCCGGCGTCGTCGCTGGTGCCCGCGCAGCCGGCAAGGAAGAACATGGAAGTCGCGAACAGTCCCGGGAGCAGGCGTGCGAGCTTGTGGGGCCCGTGCATGGCGTCCGCGACTCCTCACGCGTCTCATAACCACGCGCAGGCAAGTGCCGCGGGTGCCGGTTCTTGCCTGCACCCCCTTATCATCCCCCCCGTCCGTGGTCGCTTCGCGTGGCGCCGCCCGCGCGGGCCGCCTCGGCCCCGTGCCGGATCCGACGGCCGGCAAAGCCACGAGCACAGAAGGACAGCCCCATGATTGTCAACCTCCCCCGCCTCGCAGGCCTCATGACCGCCGCCCTGATTCTTGCCGGGTGCACCGGTGCCCCCAAGGAGGGCGCAGGGGGGGAAGACGCGAATGCGTCGGGCGCCCCCACCGGCGACGGGGCGACCGGAACGACGACCACCGCTGACCTTCCGGGACCCGGCGTGGATTCGCCCGCCCTCTCCGTCGGCGACCAGTGGGTGGAACGGACCGTGACCGGCGGCCCCTACCCCTCCGACGTGACCACGACGCGCAAGGTCCTGGAAAAGGACGTCTCGCTCGTCGTCGGCTCGACGACGCACACGACGTACAAGCTCGAGGTCACGTCCGCGGGAAGCACCACGTCCCAGTGGCTGCGGATGTCCGACCTGGCCGCCGTCAAGACCTACACCGAGAGCCAGTACGCGAAGGTCACCACGACCTACGAGACTCCCTGCGCGACGGACTGGCCGATCGCCGTGGGGAAGAGTTGGACGACGACGTGCGGCTTCTCGACCCAGACCGAGACGAGCTACGGGAACACGCCGAGCACGGGCACCAAGACCGAGACCTACGAGGTCGTCTCGATGGAGTCCGTGACGGTGCCCGCCGGGACATTCGACACTTACAAGATCACCTTCACCAGCGGTTCCACCACGGGCACGCAGTGGTACGCGGCCGAGGCATGCACGCCGGCCAAGACGACCCAGACGACGAACGGGACGGAGACGACGCTCACGCTCGAATCGTACGTCTGCGCCGCCCCATAGGGCGACCGGTCACGGCCCGGCCCGGATGAGGTCCGGGATGTCCGTCGGGAACTTGGCGACCTTGGCCCCCGCGCGCTCGAACGCCTTCATCTTGCTCTGCGCCGTCCCGAGGCCGCGCGTGACGATGGCGCCGGCGTGCCCCATCCTCTTCCCTTCGGGCGCCGTGCGGCCCGCGATGTAGGCGAAGACCGGCTTGGAAACGTGCTTTTCGGCATAGGCCGCCGCTTCCTCCTCGGCCGTGCCGCCGATCTCGCCCACGAGCACGATCTTCTTGGTCGCCGGGTCCGCCTCGAACAGCTCGAGCGCCTCCACGAAGTTCGTGCCGGGCACGGGGTCGCCTCCGAGCCCGAGGCAAGTGGATTGGCCGATGCCGGCCTCGCTCAGCGCGTTTACGATCTCATAAGTCAAGGTGCCGCTGCGGCTGGCGATCGCGACGTCGCCCGGCTTGAAGATCATGTTCGGAAGGATGCCGACCTTGGCCTTCTCGCCGGGGCTCGCGGCGCCGGGGCAGTTGGGCCCGATGACGGTGGCCCGCTTATACTTCCCGTAGTGGACGAAGTCCAGCGCGTCGTGGACGGGGACGTGTTCGGTGATCACGATCACGGTCCGCATCCCCGCGTCCAGCGCTTCCATCACCGCATCCTTGGTGAACGCCGCCGGGACGAAGACCAGGCTGGTGTCCGCGCCCGTCTTCGCAACGGCGCCCGCCACCGTGTTGAAGACGGGGACGCCGTGGATCTGGTCGCCCTGCTTTCCGGGGGTGACGCCGCCCACGACCTGCGTCCCGAACGCGAGCATCTGCTGCGTATGGAACTGGCCTTGATGCCCCGTGATGCCTTGGACGACCACCTTGGAGGTCCTGGTGAGGACGACGGCCATCAGCGCTTGCCTCCTTTGGTGGCGACCGTCGCCTTGGGAGGAGCCGCCTTCGTCTTCTCAAGGGCGACCGCCTTCTCCGCCGCTTCCTGGAGCGTGCTCGAGGTCAGGAGGCCCGCATTGCGGAAGATTTCGTTGGCTTCCTTGGCGTTCGTGCCCTTGATCCGGGTCACGATGGGAAACATGGCGGGCTCCTTCTCGAGGACGGCCATGATGCCGCGCGCGACGGTGTCGCACTTGGTGATGCCGCCGAAGAGGTTGAGGAGGACGACGCTCGGGTTCGCCTTCTTCATGAGTTGGAACGCTCGGGTGACCTGTTCGGGGTTGTCGGTGCCGCCGAGGTCGAGGAAGATGCCGGCTTGCCCGCCGAACTCGTTGAGAGCGTCGAGGGTCGCCATGGTGAGGCCGGCGCCGTTGGCGATCACGCCGATGCGTCCTTCGAGTTGGACGAAGGCAATGTTCTGGGCCCGCGCCTCTTGTTCGAGGGGCGTGTATTCTTCCTCAACGGGGTCGAGGTCCTTGTGGCGGAAGAGGGCGCCGTCGTTGATGATGGCCTTCGCGTCGCCGGCGAGGACTTCTCCTTCGGGCGTGACGGCCAAGGGGTTGATCTCGAGGAGCTCGCAGTCGAGTTCGCGGTACGCCTTGTAGAGCTGGATGAGAATCGTCTCCACCTGTTTGCGAACCTCCGGCGCGAGGCCGAGCTTGGCCGTGAGCTCCCGCGTGATATAGCCCGAAAGGCCGGCCAAGGGGTTGATGACGTGCCGGTGGATCTTGGCGTCGTCGACGGCTTCAATCTCGACGCCGCCTTCAGCGCTCACCATCATGAGGGTCTGGCGGCTGGACCGGTCGACGAGGACCGCCGCGTAGAGCTCCTTGGCGAATTCGACCTTCTCGACCACGAGGACCTTCTGGACGCGGAGGCCCTTGATCGTCATGCCGAGGATCTTCTCCGCGTGCGCGCGTGCCTCTTGCCAGGTGTTGGCGAACTGGATGCCGCCGGCCTTGCCTCGGCCGCCCACGAGCACCTGGGCCTTGATGACGACGGGGTAGCGGAGCGTCGACTGGATCGCTTCCAGTTCCTGCAGCGAGGACACGACGCGGCCGGGCGGCGCGGGGATGCCCGCGCGCGCCAGGATTTCCTTGCCTTGGTACTCGTAGAGCTTCATGCGGGTCGGCGAAAAGCCGCAGAGACCCGGCTCTGTTATGAGCCTTTGGGGCCGCTCCGGCCTCAGAACGACGGCGTCGGGCGGTGACTGGGCGGTGAAATAGCTTGGTCGACGCTTTTCGCGATGTCCCGGTTGCACGGGTGGGAGGCGTCGAACCGAGCGGAGACTAGGCCGAACCAAACAAGGCCGCAAACAGGCTCAGGTAACCTGGTTCGTAGCCACCGTTGTGCTTGCTCATTGTCTTGGCGGCGCCCTGGGGTGCCCCCTGCGCATGGTAGTGGCACTGGGTTGTCGTGCTGTCTACCTCCTTGTAAAAATCATCATGCTCGTAGGCTGCACACTCGAAAACCCAAGAGAATTGGTGGTTTGCGGTCATATCAATTCCGGAATAGGCGGTCACCCAATCGTCCTCGGAGGAGGAAAGGAGCGTCCAATCCTGGGTCCCCACGCTTTGCACGTTGCCCTCCTTTATCCGCCACATAAACTGGTCGTTAATGCACAGCTCGCGCATTTGCCGGTACCCTGCATACGGATAGTTCCAGGGAAGGTAGCAGGCGTTCGTGCCGCCGTTGTGCGGTGTTGCAAGGGTAACTACGTCCTCAATCAACAGGTTGGGCGGAAACAGCGGGTCTTCTTCGTGGACGCGCCACAGCGCGTAACGGATCACGAGGCCGCCGGCGCTATGAGCAACCACGTCGACCAGGGTCCCGTCCTGCGAATACTTCTCGTAGATGAACCACGCAAAATGGTAGGCCATGTGTCGCCAGCTGACGCTGTTGGCGTGGACAGCGGGCTCCTCGCCCGTACAGCTCGCGTCATCGTGATGGTTGTTGGGCCAATACTTGTCATGACCGCCGTACCACATGGCGCTCTCTTCAACGCCGCAGTCTCCCCCATACTGTCCCACGCGGACGACGTTCGAATAGGTCGAAGAATAGAGATTCCGAAGGTCGTTCCAGGTGGTCATTGACGGGTTTGAGGGGCTGCCCGGGCAAACATAGCAGCTTCCTGTTAATACCAGGCCGTGTGTCATGAGGACGGTGCAGGCTTGATTGTCAAGGCGATCGGGATTTCCGCAATCCCAGCTCGCTGGTGGAAGACCCGCAGAAATATCCCCATAAGCCTGAAAATGGTCTGGCAAGGTGATCTCGGTTGGCACCATCGCTTCAACTTCGTGCACCAACGTGAGAGCTTCGCAAAATGGTGTGAAGTAGTCAAGTAGCTCGTTTGCCGAGATGGTGGGCCATAGGGGCTCACCGACGTATCCGACTCGGCAGTTGGTTTCTTCATAATGGATTGGTGTGCGGTCTTGCATGGCGAGGGGATACGCTAGGGACAGCGAAGATGATGTGTGGAGATGGGCGAAAACGGCATCCGCGATGCCCGTGCAGCTGCCGCTCCCCCATGGCTCGCCGGGAACTTGAATGGGGAGTAGGCCCATGGCGTCCGCGAATTTCGGATCCGTCGCCTTTCCGAGTCTCAAATCGAGTAGAGAGGATGCGTCTGCGGATCCATCCGAGAGTTTGCAGGCCGGAACGGTTGCGGTTAGCTCGCCTGCAGTGTGCGTCCCTGCGCCCTTCAGGAGGTAGTCCGCGTTCGAGAAGACGAATTCGGGCTCGTTGTAGCTGGTTGGCGCTGATGCAGAGCCAGAAACCAGCAGGAAGGATGACTGGGCGGCGGATCCCGCGACCAGGAACAGTAACTGCTGGTTGGTCGTGATGTCGGTTACGACGACATGCGCTTCGCCTAGCCCGCCAGTTGCGTTCACCGAGCCTTGCGCGCTAATTTCCACTATGTAGTCGGGATTCGTGGTGTTCGCGGGCCATGGCGAATTCGCGTTGTGAAAGCCCAACGCGGCATCGAGATAGTCGATGGCGGAGCAGTGGAACCCCACGGGTTCAATACCTTGAGCCGATTCGAAAGGAAGGGACCAATCTATTGAGGACAGTGAACACCCGCCAGCGACGGGCGTGGCGTCGGCTTGAAACGCCGGCGCGAGTAGACCGGCGGCGAAAGAGGCCACGGCGAGACCAACGATTGGCGTTGGGGAACGGCCAGCCACCGAAGCCATCATGGAATCGTTGCGGCTGGGTTGTTCGATGTACTAGAGTCTTGTTGGAATTGTATTTACCCTTCCCATCGCCACCCTGGGGCTCGCAAGTCAATTATAACCCCGGGGCCGTTCTACTAGCGTCGATGAAGGTTCCGTCTTTTGCCGCGGAGACAGGGTCAAGGCACGGTTCGACTAGCGGCGCGGCGTTGATGGTCGCTGCCCTCGCGACTTCGGGTTGTGTTTCGGGGCCCGTTTGCGACACCGCGATCCTGGAATGGGTAGAGCCGGGGTGGTACGTGGATTTTCCTGCCGCAGGCCATCGTGGGGATTTTGCAGTACATTGGCGCGAGCTGGCGAAGGAAGGAACAATAAAGAGTGCCATTAACGAGTTGGCGCCGAATCGAACGCGCGATATCTCTATCACAGTGAATAACACGGATTCCGTCATGTTCATTGTTTCGTCGAGGAGTCCATTTGCCCCGGATGGCGTGCTAGAAGAGACAGCGGCTCAGCTCGGACTTTCGACACCCACCTCGCAGGGAAAGGGCTCGGTTCGCCTTGGAGAGGAACTTTGCTAGGCACGCCCGAAAACGGGTCTGGAGGATGTTTCGCAACCTCAGATTTCCCAAGGTTTGTTTTTGAGCAAGCCGGGTTATGAAACCTCTTCTAACATTACTCCCCCGGTTTATTTCGGCAGAATGAAACGCCGGCACCACCCTCAGCCTGGCCGGGATGCACATGATGGTGCAACTTGCTCAGCGGAAGCCAGGCCACGACCACGTTGACCGACTGAAATTTCTCGCGCCCACGCGGGACGTGTTCACGCATCGTGAGGACGGGTCCCAATGGCCGCGGTGGATGGAGACCGCCAAGACGATGCGACACTACTTCGATGGCTTGCTCCTGCCGGGAAGCGGCAAGAACATGGACCGCATCGCTCGGGGCATGGACGTGCCCATCGGCCAGGTCGAACGGTTCGTCCGGGAAAGCCCCTGGAGCGGCAAGGGCCTCCAGGCCCACCTCGTGGCCCACATCCCGGACTCGATCCGGAGTCCCCAAGGGGCGTTCATCATCGACGACGTGGCCGGCGGCAAGAAGGGCCGCCACTCGGTGGGCGTCGCCCACCAATACTCGGGCGCCGCCGGCAAACTCGACAACTGCCAGGTCGCCGTCGACCTCGTCTACGCCGCCCCAAACCAGAAGCGGAACGCCGACCAGAAGACGTGGCCGCTCGGCATCCGCCTCTACCTGAGCCGGGACTGGGTCGAAGCCCAGGAGTTCGCCGACCTTCGAGCCGAGGTCGGCCTACCCGCGGACGTCTCGTTCCAGACCAAACCCCAGATCGCGCTCGCCATGATCGACGAAGCCCGCAGGGCCGGCGTGCCCCACGCCGTCACCCTCGGCGACGCCGGCTACGGGGACGATGGGGAGTTTCGACGCGCCCTGCGCGAACGCAAGGAACCCTACATCCTGGGCGTCAACCCAAGCGTCGTGCGCGTCATCGACGCGAGCGAACCCGTCCACACGCCCCCGGCCCATCCCGAGGGGGGACGGCCGCCGACCCGCTTGGGCCACGCGGAGGGCGCGCCCCGCCGAAGCCCTAAGGAGATTGCGAAAGGGGTCCAGCGTTGGACGAGGGTCGAGTGGAGCCAGGGAACCAAGGGTAAGCTCTCGGGCCGCTTCCACCGACTCAAGGTGCGCGTCGTGGAAGGCCCGAAGGAGAACCGCTGGGCCACCGACGAGGTCGTCTGGCTTCTCCTGGAGCAACGGGACCACGAGTTGAAGGCGTACCTCTGCTGGGGCCTCGAGGACGACTCGCTGGAACAGCTCGTGGCCCGGGCGCATCTGCGTTGAGCCATCGAACAGTTTCACCGAGAAGCGAAGGGACTCCTGGGCCTCGACCGGCTCGAAGGGCGCACGTGGACCGGGTGGAACCACCACGCCAGCATGGTGCTGCTCGCGTACGCCTACCTGTGCCAACAACGCGCCCGACCCTCGAACCCGGGCCCGCTTCCGACGCTGCCCGAGACCCTGCGCCAGGTCGCGCTCGCCTCGCTCACCATCGGCCTCATCGAGGACCAAGGCCTCCAACGTCCCGACGCCGAACGGGTCGCAGGCTACGTGATGCGGAGGAACACGGATTGGTAAACCGGGGGAGTAATGCTAAGTAGCTTCAAGAA
>CAYVGY010000008.1:24538-36283 GCA_964451065.1 uncultured Halobacteriales archaeon | reverse complement strand
GACCGCGCCACGACCCGGTCCGCGGCGACGCGGCTCCCTCTGCCAGCAACGCCCTCCGCGCCGTCTTCGCCTGGCGTGGCCTCGACACCCTGGAGGGCTTCGAGATCCATGTCGGGCTCGACGTGTTCGAGTTCGAGATTCCCAACGTGGGGCCCCACGCCGCCGCGGAGCTCCGCGCCGCTCCAGCCCCCGTCAAGGACCTTTTTGAGGCCACCGTCCGCCAGGTTCTCACCCAGGAGGCCTCCAGCGTCCTCCCCGACACCGAGATCCGCCTCACCGACCTCTCGTTCGACTACGGAACGGACGACCTGGACGCGGACCCGTACCGACCCGCCCTCCGCATCGACGCCGTCCTCCGGGCCGACTTCACCGCCGCCTTCTTCGGCCTACCACCATCCACCCAGACCGCGCCCCGCGACCTCGCCCGTGCCTTCCTCTACTCCGGCGGCGTCTACTCGCTGACCAAGGACCTCCAGGTCCCCGCCGGGTACGACGTCGTCCACATCGTCGGCGTCCCTCGCTTCCTGGAACTCGAGGGCCCGGGCCGCGCCGGCCAGTTGCAACTCGAGTTCCGCAAGAACAACTTCGAATCGCCCCAACCCGCCCCCGTCCGTCTGGACTTCACCGTCCGACTCCGGGAAGGCGGCGTCCCCCGCAACGTCCTGGACGGGCCCCTCGTCAAGGCCGTCTTCGTGGTGGACGACGTCACGCCCCTTTGGCAACAGGCCGTGCCCTTCATGAAGGGGGAGTACGTCGGCCAGCTCGACCTCGAGATCCAGGTCAACAGTCTCGGCGCCGACCTCTTCGGCAACTACCCGCTGCCTCGACAGATGGGCCTTCCCCAGATTAGCGCCGACCTTCTCCGGATCGCCATGACGGAGAAGCTCGTCCAGCGCGCCGACGTCCAGGACTTCTTCGACGGCCTCATCCGCCGCAGCCTCGAGAACGGGTTCGGCCCCGACGTGGATCTCACCTTCGACTGGGCCACCTTCGAACGTTCCCTGGCTTCGCCTCCCGGCGGCGCCGCCGGCTCCACCGTGGAGCCCATCGTCGTCCGCGCCACCGCCTGGCTCCCCATCGAATCCAGCAAGATGTTCGTGGCTTCCAGCCTCGGGCGCCTCTTCTCCATGACGGTCGGCATGAACGGCGGCTTCGAACTCTCCAACGACGGCATGTGGAACGCGGACTACACCGTGGCCTACCCGCCCGGCGTCCACATCGACGTCGAGGACAGCGCCGGCCTCGTAGAGCATATCGAGATGGGCCAGCGCGAAGGGTTCCACGTCCACTTGGACCGGGGCACCAGCACCGATGTGTCCGTCTCCGGCCGCAGCGACTTCGAACCGGTCGTCTTCTCGATGGGCCTCGCGGAACTCGGCCTGCTCCTGGCGGCCCTCTGGTTCGGCTGGCGCAAGGTCCGAACCTTCCGTCGCGCGCGGCCCGCGCACGCTAGTGCCTAATTCGCGGCACCAGACCGCGGTTTGGTCGAAAATAAGCCCCAACGCTGTACAATTCTAGGCGTGGGGTGCCTGTTGTACCCGCGGGGGACACGGGGATGTATACATACCATCGAGTGGAAACCTAGTGTTGCCCGGCAACGGGGTTCGCCCCGACGGGTTCCGACCTGGGAGGGTCGGAATCGACCAGTAGAGAGGGAGAGGAGAGCAATGCTGACGGACGACCAATTGATGGGTATTCGAAAAAAGGACATGAGTGAACTCAAGGAGATCAAGGTCAAACTGCCCGTGCAGTACCTGATCAATTTACACTACCTCAAACTCACGCAGTCACAAGGCATCAGCGACGTCGTCACGCAGGCCCTGACGGAGTTCTTCACGGCCCAGTCGCTGCCGCTGGAGCCCCGCAACAAGGGCGCCGTCTAAGGATCTAAGAGGCCGTCGCTGTCTGCGGCCTCTTCCTCCTTTCAACCAGCCACCACCAACCAACCCACCACCAGCCCCCGGGGACGCTCGGGAACGTCCCGAGCGTTTCACCGGGTTTTTTTCCCCACTTTTCTTCGACGAATCCGGAGATTCTTCTTCGTCATCACGGCCACGAGGTCTTGTAAACTTCTCAGCGCCCGATCGGCCGATTTCTTGCCGCCGGTGATTCGGAGGATGATCCGCCCCAGGTCGTCTTGCGGGTACGACCCGATCCGCAAGGCCGGAAATTGCTCCTCGAGGCGGCTCAAGCGTTCCCACAGGCTCGCTTCGGCGCCCCACACCTCGACCTCGTGGGTCACCTCGCGCGAGCGTGCGTTGCGCGCGTATACCGGCGCGAACGACCGGTCGAACATGGCATAGAATTCGCGCGGGACCCCGGGGAACACGACGACGCGCGTCGTGCCCATCGCGGCGACACACCCCAACGCGGCGCCCACGGGGTTGGCCAGAGGTTTGCTACCCGTCGGTACGGACACCATCCGGCGCATCCCTTGGGAGCGTGTCGGATCGGCCCAGGCCTCGTTTCCGTACCCGCGTTCGCGGGCCAGCCGGCGGAGCGCATCCAGGTCCCGCTTCCTCGCCACGAGTTCCCCCCCGAGCGCCCGGGCGACGCCCGCGCAGGTCCGGTCGTCAGGCGTCGGGCCGATGCCGCCGATCACGAACAAGAAGGACGGCTCTTCCCGTACCAGCGAGCGCCCCAGCGTCGCGGCGATCTCCGCCACCTGGTCCGGGATGGCCTCAATCCGGAGAAGGCGGACCCCGAGGCCACGGAGGCGTTGGGCGAGCCAATGGCTGTTGGTGTCCTGCGTGTGACCGGCGAGGATCTCATCGCCCACGACGACGATCACGGCGGTGGCGTTCCTCATCCCGTCCGGAAACCGCGGCGCCGGAAAAAGCAATTGCCGGGGTTAGCGCCGCTTGAGGAAGGCGCCCGCAACAACGAGACCGCCGAGGAGGAAGAGGACGTCGAATCCGGGAAGCAGGGGCTCCTTCTTCGAGAGGCCACCGGCGCCCGTCCCGACCACGAGTTGTCCGTTCATTGCCGAGTAGTGGCCGGGCTGGTCGCACCAGAACTCGAGCGTGGCGTCGGCGTCGAACGTCACGACGAGGTTCTGCGTGGCGTCCTTGCTCAGGCGCCGGGTCTGGTTCTTCACGCCGTGGTCGGCCGCCCCGGCATCGTAGTTGGGGCCGATGGAGAAGTCGTGCGTGACCGCATCGAGGTTCTTGACGCGGAACACGACAGGCTTTCCGGGTTCGATGCCCTTAATCTCCTTGGTGGTGAACGTGAATCCAGGGCCGATGGTGACGTCGATGCTGGTGGCGTCCTGGGGAATCGTTTCATTCTCCTGCGCGGGCGGGGTCGTTCCGTTGCCGCCTTCTGTGCCGGTTCCACCGGCGGGCATCGCTGGAGGATAGCCGTACTCTGGGATGCCGTCGTGGTCGTCGGGGAATACGGAGACGAACGTGCCGCGCCCCATGTAGCTGTGACCGACCCCGCAGAGTTCGCGGCAGCGGATGCCGTAATCGCCTGGCAGCGTGGCCTGGAACCACGTCTCCGTGGTCGTGTTCGGCATCACGTCGATCATCACGGCCAAGTCATGCACGGAGAACGCATGGATGACGTCCGTCGAGGTGAGGCGAAGTCCCACGACGGCGTTCTCCTCGACGGCGAAGGAGCCGTTGATGGATTCCGAGCCGTCGGGGAACGAGAAATCGAACCTGAACTGGGACGCGGTGACATCGACCCAGAAATCGATGTCGTCATCCGGATGGTCGTCGACCATGAAGAGGCCGTCGAACGAGATGAACAGGAGCCAACCCATCACGACGGCGGGCGCAATCGACCACATGATTTCGAGCCGGGTGTTGCCGTGGATGTGGGGGCCCTCCTTGGG
This sequence comes from uncultured Halobacteriales archaeon, assembly GCA_964451065.1. GTDB lineage: Archaea > Thermoplasmatota > E2 > JACPAO01 > JACPAO01 > CAYVGY01. Next base: position 32,445 of record CAYVGY010000008.1, on the reverse strand, counting down.
GCCGCCCTTTCGGGCGCGGAACCGGATGAGGGCGTAAATCAGGGCCCCGTAGACGATAATCGAGACCACGATGGCGACCCACAGCACGGTCATGAAGAGGTCACGCCAAGCGGCATAGGTCGGCGACGCCGCCTCTTGGGCGACGGCGGACGCAGAAACCGCGACAAGCAACGGGAGGCCAAGCAACAGAACGAGAACGAGGACGCGGCGCATCCGGACGCGTCGCGATACAAGGGTTGTCATAAAAACCTTTCACGAAGCGTGCGCCGGGCGCCAACGGGAGGAATTCGGAAATCAAAAGGTCGCAAAGTATTTGGAGAAGGCCTTGATTGGCCGCGCGTCCGGAGCCCACTTTTGGGCGCCTTCCTGGAAGGGACCCCCCGTGGATTATCACGCCAAGCCGTCCGGCATGAAACGGTGGTTGACCTCGACCGATCACAAGGAGATCGGCATCATGTACATCGTGTTCGCCTTCGTCGGCCTCATCGTCGGCGGCCTCCTGGCGATGCTTGTCCGCCTCGAGCTCATGACGCCCGAGACGACGTTCGTTCACGATGAAACCTACAACGCCGCCTTCACGCTTCACGCCCTCTCGATGATCTTCCTCTTCGTCATGCCCATCTTCGCGGGGTTCGGGAACTACATCGTCCCGCTCCAGATTGGCGCCAAGGACATGGCGTTCCCCCGCATCAACGCCCTTGGCTTTTGGCTCCTCATTCCCGCCGCCTTCTTCATTTGGATGCCCATGTTCGTCCAGCTGTTCGCCACGTGGGGCGCCAAACTCGGCTTCATCGCGAGCGCCAGCAGCTTCCTACCGGACGTCCGCCCGGCCTCCGGCGGGTGGACGCTGTACGCGCCCCTCAACGGCGTCGGCTGCGGCACCGACGGTCTCACCATCTGCCAAAGCGGCTACGGCACCGATTTCCTCGTGGGCGGGCTTCTCATTGTGGGCGTTTCCTCGATCCTGGGCGCCATCAACTTCATGGTGACCATCTTCAAGGAACGCAAGCCCGGGATGCGGATGCACGACATCAGCCTCTTCAGCTGGAGCATCCTCACGATGGCGATCCTCCTCGCGTTCGCCACGCCCACCCTCACCGCGGCCCTCACCATGCTCTTCATGGATCGCAACTTCGCCACCAACTTCTTCGTCACCTCCGCCGGCGGCGACCCCATCATGTGGCAACACCTCTTCTGGTTCTTCGGCCACCCCGAGGTCTACATACTCATCCTGCCCGGCATGGGCATGATCAGCGAAGTCCTCCCGCGGATGGTCCGCAAACCCATCTTCGGTTACCGCGCCATCGCGTACTCCACCGTCGCCATCGGCGTCTTCGGGTTCGGCGTCTGGGTCCACCATATGTTCACGACCGGAAGTAGTCCGTACTTCCGTTCCTTCTTCATGGCGATGACGTTCGCCATCGGCGTCCCCACCGGCGTCAAGATCTTCAACTGGCTCGCGACGCTCTGGCACGGCCAGATCCAGTTCAAGGCGCCGCTCCTGTTCGCCGTGGGCTTCCTCAGCATGTTCGTCATCGGCGGCATCAACGGCGTCTTCACCGCCTCGATTCCCATCGACTACAACCTCCACGACACCTACTGGGTCGTCAGCCACCTCCACTACGTCCTCTTTGGAGGCAGCGCCCTCGCCATCTTCGCGGGCACCTACTACTGGTGGCCCCGTCTCTCCGGACGCATGTACAGCGAGACCCTCGCCTTGTGGCATTTCGCGCTGGCCATGATCGGTCTCAACATGGTGTTCTTCACCATGCACTTCCTCGGCCTCGAAGGGATGCCTCGCCGCTACGCCACGTACGACCCCGCCTTCGAACAGATGAACGTCATCGCCTCCATTGGCTCGTTCATCCTCGGCTTCAGCACGCTCCTCTTCTTCATCAACCTCTGGTGGTCCCTCAAGCGCGGTCCCGTCGCACCCTTCGACCCCTGGCGCGCCGGCCCCAAGGTCCTCGAATGGGCCACCATGCCGCGCGTCGTGGCCCCCAAGACGCCCATGCCCTACGAGGTCGACGCCATCCAGGCCCAGGAGCCCCCGGTGAAGGCATGAAGCTCCGCACGTGGGCCCTCCTGGCGACCCTCACCACGTTCCTCCTCATGGTCGTGGGAGCCGTCGTCGTCAAGACCGGCGCCGGCCTCAGCTGCCCCGACTGGCCCCAATGCAACGGCCAATGGACTCCGCCCTTCCCAAGCCCCAAGGACGCCCAAGGCGACGACCTCTTCACCCAGAATCAGATTCTGAGCGAGTACACCCACAGGTTGCTCGCCGCCGTCACGGGTCTTTTCACGCTCGGCCTCGTGGTCGTCACGTTCCGCCGGTACCGCGACCAGTCCGACCTTCTCACGCTCGGCGTGAGCGCAACGGGCCTCCTCTTCGCCCAGATCCTCATGGGCGCAGCCACGGTCCGGCTCGGCAACGCACCCTGGAGCGTCGCCGTCCACCAGGCCCTCGCCGTCGCTTTCTTCGGCGTCCTCGTCGCCCTCCTCACACTTGCATGGAGGCGCGAATCGACGCCGGCCACGACCGCCCCCTCGGCCAGGCTCACCCCCGCCAAGAACCCGGAGCCCCGTCGGAACGCCTTGCAGGTCCTGGGCGACTACCTGACCCTCATGAAGCCCCGCGTCCTCATTCTCCTCCTCCTCGCCGCCGTAACCAGCATGCTCATCGCCGTCGGCCCCCACCTCGACCCCTGGACCATCGTCGCCACCGTCCTAGGCGGCGCCATGGCCAGCGGCTCCGGGAGCGCCTTCAACCAGTGGTGGGAACGCGACCTCGACGGCATGATGAGCCGCACGGCCACGCGCCCGGTCGCCTCCGGCCGCATCCCCGAACACCACGTCCTCGCCTTCTCCGCAAGCATGGCCCTGGGCAGCTTCATGGTCCTTGCTGTCTTCGTCAACCTTCTGGCCGCGTCCCTCGCCCTGGCCGGGGCCCTCTTCTACGTCGTCGTCTACACCATTTGGCTCAAGCGCTCGACGCCCCAGAACATCGTGATCGGCGGCGCCGCGGGCAGCTTCCCCGTGTTGGTCGGCTGGGCCGCCGCCACCGGCCAAGTGACCCTCCCCGCCCTAATCCTCGGCTTCGTCGTCTTCCTCTGGACCCCACCCCACTTCTGGTCCTTCGCCCTCCTCTACAAGGACGATTATGCCCGCGCCGGCGTCCCCATGCTGCCCGTCGTCCGCGGCGACTCCAACACGCGCCAGCAGATCCTGCGCTACACGCTTGCGCTCGTCGCGTGCACCCTCAGCCTCTGGCTCTTCGACCTCCTCTCCCTCGCGTACCTCGTCGTCAGCAGCGTGCTGGGCGCCCTGTTCATTCGCCTCGCGTTCGCCCTCCGCCTCCACCCAGGCCCGCGCGGGGCCCAGCGCGTCTGCCGCTACAGCATCCTCTACCTCGGCCTCCTGTTCCTCTCCATGGCCATCGACAAGGTCTGGCTCGACGGAATCCTCCTCTGAACGGTGCCGCCCATGACTGCCGCCCACCCCACGCCCGACGCGCCCCAGGACCACCACACGCCCGACCCCGCCCTCTACGGTCACGGACCCGCCGGCCACCACGGCAGCTGGGCCCCCATCATCATCGCGTCCAGCGTCGGCTTCCTCTACCTCGCACTCCTCTGGCCCATGTACATGCTCCCCATCGGCGTCCCCCTCGCCATCCTCGGCATCGGCTGGTGGATCCGCGAAGACATCATCCGCTTCCGCCAGATCTCCCACCTCCCCCAGGAAGAACACGGACGACCCGGACCCTGGTGGGGCATGGCGCTCTTCATCGCCACGGAAGTCCTCATCTTCGGCAGCCTCTTCGCCATCTGGTTCATGGGCTCCCACCACGCCGTGGGCAGCTTCCGGCCCCAAGGCCTCGAACTCCCCATCACCGCCACCGCCATCAACACCGCCGTCCTCGTCTCGTCCGGCGCCACCCTGCACTGGGGCATGATCCAACTCAAACGCGACCGCTACAAGGGCTACCTCACCGGACTCTTCCTCACCCTCATCCTGGGCGCCACCTTTCTCATCCAGCAGATTCGCGAATACCTCGAACTCATCCACGAACAGGGCCTCACCATCAGCGGCTACAAGGACGTGCCCCACCTCTACGGGAGCGCCTTCTTCATGCTCACCGGCACCCACGGCGCCCACGTCGCCGGCGGCCTCCTCTTCCTCACCATCGTCTTCGCCCGCAGCCTCAAGCGCGGCCAGACGAAGGAACACCACGTCGCCCTCGAGACCGCCGCCATGTACTGGCACTTCGTCGACGTCGTCTGGATCTTCCTCTTCGGTGTCGTCTACCTCGAACTCCTCTAAGCGTGGGACTCAGGCGCTGCGATGGCGGTCTTCCCCCGGTGGTTCCGGTGGCTGGAACGGCTCGCGCTGGACCACCTCACGCCGCCCGAACGCCTCTCGGAGATGATGTTCGGCGTCTTCATCCTCGTCAGCATCACGGGCTCCGTCGAACTGGCCCTCGAAGAGGACGTGACGGCGCGCGCGGTCATCACCGCCGGACTCGGCGCCGCCATCGCGTGGGGCGTCGTCGACACCGTCGTGCACCTCCTCAACCGCCACATGGAGGTCTCCCGGAAAGCCGAACTCCAGACCTTCCTCCGTTACACCAAGAGCCGCGGCCGCGCCCTCGAGACCATCGAGAACTCCCTGGAAGGGACCGCGATTGGTCTCCTCGATTCGCGCACCCGCGAAAGACTCCTCGAATATCTCTGGAAGGCCCAACAGCAACGGCCCGGCCCCGAGCCCCGCATGCGCGCCACCGACTACCTCGGCGCCCTTGGTGCAGGTCTCCTCGTTCCGGCCGTTGCCGCCCTCATGCTGCTGCCGCTGGTCCTTGTGAATGAGGTGGAGCGGGCAATCCGCATCTCCCACGGTGTCGGCATCCTGCTCCTGTTCCTCATTGGCGCCGAATGGGGCGCCTACGCGGGCCGCAGCCGCTTCCTCACGGGCTTCGCCCTTGTCCTCTTGGGGGGCGCCATCTCCGGCATCATCCTATTGCTGGGTGGATGACGAGGTTACAATCCTCGCAACTGGCTCGCAAGCGCCGCCGGGTCGGACGCCGGCGCCAAGCAGCGGTTCCCGAAGCAGACGAGGGCCGCCGGCCGCCTGCCGCCCGGCCCTTCGGCGAAGGCAATCGCCTCCGGAGGGAGAGTGGGGGGCAATTCGGCCTTCGTCGCCTGCAGGACGGTCATGCCGGCGGGTCCATGGGCCAGGGCGGCGCGGCGAAGCTCCGCCAGTCTCTCGTCGCCGGCCGGCCCGGCGACGACGACCTGCGTTGTGCCGCGCAGCCGAAGCAGGCCGGCGAGGAGCAGGCCGGCGCCGAACGCACCGTTCTCGAGCGCCTCCGGGCCCGTGCTGGCGAGGAGTCGGTCGACGACATCCCGATAGCGCGCGTCGCCGGTCAGATCGTGCAAGAGCAGGAGGCCCTCCGCGGCGCGCGCGTTCGCGCTGGGGCCGGGTGCGTCCTGCACGGGCCTTTCGGGCGCCGAGAACGGCTTGAGCCCTTCGCTTTCGTGGACGGTTTGCCCCACGTCGACGAATGCGCCGAGATCCTCGCGCCAGAACTCCCGCAGCAAGAGGTCCCCCACGGCCCTGGCCCGCTCGAGATGGGAGGCGTCCTGCGTTTCGTTGAACGCTGCGATCAAGGCCACGAGCATCTGCGCATTGTCATCGAGGAGTCCCCGCACTCGGGCGCCGCCGATGGAATGGGCGAAGCCCGAATCCTCGTCGTAGGCCTCGCGCAGGAATCGGTCGAGGGTAAGGAGCGCGAACCGCGCCGCATCCGGTCGATCGAAGGATGCCGCGAACTCCAAGTAAGCACGGATAGCCATCGCGTTCCAGTTGGTGTACAATACAGGGTCGACGAAGGGGGCTTTCCTTGCGCGTCGCGCGGTGCGCAAGCTCTCCAGGCCGCCCGTGATCTCCCGCCTCACGAAGTCGAGAGGCAGCTTGAGCGCCGCGGCGATCTCGTCGGGCTCGGCGGCGACGTGAAGTACGTTTTTCGCCCGGTTGTGGTGCATCGGCCCGACGTCTTCCACGCCGAAGTGGAGTTCCAGGATTCGCGCCTGCTGGCCCGGAGCCCCCAGCGTGTCTTCGAGTTCGCTGCGCGTCCACGTGAAGTAGTCTCCGTCGTCGCCGAACGTGACGTCGGCGTCCTGCGACCCGTAGAATCCGCCGTGGGCGCGATCGCTCAGGACCTCGTCGAGGAACCGGACGATGTCGGCGGCCTTGACCTTGTGCTCGGCCGACCGCCACCGCCGCCAGGCATGGACGTAGTTGCGCATGAGTTCGGCGTTGTCGTAGAGCATCTTTTCGAAATGGGGCACTTGCCACGCCGCGTCCGTGCCGTAGCGATGGAAACCGCCGCCCACATGGTCGTAGACGCCGCCCGCGCCCATCCGTTCCAGCGTGAGCATCACCAGGTCGCGGATTCCGGCGTCCGCGCCATGCCGCGATGCCGCGATGAGGAATTCGACGGCCGACGGGTGCGGGAATTTCGGCGCATGACCCCACCCTCCGTTCACCACGTCGTGGTGCCGCTGCACCGCGGCGACGGCCTGGTCCGGGAATTCGGGAGAAAAGGCCCCCGCCGCCTTCGGCTTGTGCTGCGCCGCGTGGCGCAGGGCGGTCGCGATCTTCGAGGCTTGGTCGAGCACATCAGCCCTCCGAGTGGCGTAGGTGTCAGCCACCGATTCGAGCACGGAGCGGAACGACGGCCTTCCGAACTGGTCGCTGGGCGGAAAATAGGTCCCGCCGAAGAACACGTCACCATCGGGCGTCAGGAAACCAGTGAGGGGCCACCCCCCCTGGCCGGTCAGCGTCGACACCATCCGCTGGTAGCGCGCGTCCACGTCGGGGCGTTCGTCGCGGTCGACCTTGACCGGGACGAACCGCTCGTTGATGAGGCGGGCGAGGTCCGGATCCTCGTAGGATTCGCCGTCCATCACGTGGCACCAGTGGCACCAGACGGCGCCAACGTCGAGCAGGATGGGCTTGTCCTGGCGCCGGGCCTCGTCGAAGGCCTCCTTGCCCCAGGGGTGCCATTCGACGGGTTGGTGAGCGGCGCCGCGCAGGTAGGCCGAGCCTTGGTTGGCCAGTCGAGGATTCGTGCGCTGCGCGTCGCCCACGCTGCGTTGAGCAGGCCGCAGGCATTAATCGTTGCCGCCGCCGCTTACCCTGGCCACCACCGCCGGCCACCGCGGGGCTCGGCGGTGCGCCCCCGCACGTTTATGAAAGTTCCGCCAATTGGGGAAACGTGCGCGACAGGGTGAACGTCGCCGAACTCGAACCACTGGGGCTGTCGCAGGGCGAAGGCACGACGCTCACCTCGCGGATCAACGAAGCATTGCACCGTTATCCGGCGACTGCACGAGACGCGGCAGCTCAGGAGCGACTCTGGAGTGAACTTCGGGCGCATGTCTTGGACTCCGCCCGACCCCCTCTTCCGTTTCCGGTTCACGCGTTCCTGTATGCATTGGCCTACGAGGGACGAAGCGCCGCCGAAGGACCCGGTCCCGCGTGGAGTCCATCGCCGGCGCAGATTGAGGCCTCGAACCTGGGCCGGATGATGAAGCGACTCAACCTGTCCGACTACGCCGCGCTTCACGGGTGGTCGATCGCGGACCGAGACCGGTTCTGGTCCTACATGGTGGACGAGCTCCGGATCCGGTTTCATCAGAGGCCCACCAGGATCCGCGACTCACCCAGCGACGTGACGGCGCCAAGTTGGCTTCCCGGGGCACGGTTCAACATCGTGGATAGCTGTTTCCAAACCGACGGCAGAACGCCGGCGATTCTCTATGCCAGCGAGGGCGACGCCGCTATCCGACGCGTCACGTACGCCGAGCTTGAGGATCTCACGAACCGAGTCGCGCAAGGCCTCGATC
>CAYVGY010000008.1:4843-24528 GCA_964451065.1 uncultured Halobacteriales archaeon | reverse complement strand
GCGGTGGCCCTCTACCTCCCGATGACACCCGAGTCGGTGGCCGCCTACCTTGGGGTTATTCGCAGCGGGCGACCCGTCGTCGGCATCGCGGACACGTCAGCGCCGCCTGACTTGGCCAACAAGATCCGCATCAGTCAGGCTAAGCTGATCATCACGACCGCTGGCTACCGTCGCGGCGGCAAGGAAATCCCGATTTTTCCAAAGGTCGTTGACGCGAAGGCTCCGCCCGCCATCCTAGCGCCTTCCACGACTGGCGATTTGTCCCTGCAGCTCCGCCCCGGAGACCAGGTATGGAGCGACTTTCTCGGCCCTGGCGGAGCGTACGCCTCGAAGGTTCGAGGCCCCGACGACATCACCAACATCCTCTTCTCTTCAGGGACGACGAAGGATCCCAAAGCGATTCCGTGGACGCAAACCACGCCGCTCAAGAGCGTCGTCGACGGCTGGTGCCACCACGACGTGCGGCCCGGCGACGTCCTGGCTTGGCCGACCAGTTTCGGGTGGATGATGGGACCGTGGCTTACGTACGCGAGCCTCGTGAACCACGCCACGATGGCCCTCTACAACGGCGACCCCCGAAGCGGCGATTTCGGGCGCTTCGTGCAAGACGCGGGCGTCACGATGTTGGGCGTGGTGCCGAAGCTCGTGGCCGCGTGGCGCGCCGACCGGACCATGGAGGGCCTCGACTGGCACCGGGTCCGCGCCTTCAGCAGCACCGGCGAGACCAGCAACCCCGACGACATGCTGTACCTCATGCACCTCGCAGGCTACAAGCCCATCATCGAGTACTGCGGCGGCACGGAGATTGGCGGCGGCTACATCACCGGCACCGTCGTGCGGCCCGCGGCGCCAGGCACCTTCACGACGCCCTCCATGGGTCTCGACTTCCACGTGTTGGACGCCGCCGGGCGGCCAAGCGACCGGGGAGAGGTGGGCATCGTCCCCCCCTCCATCGGCTTGTCGAACACCCTGCTCAACTACGACCACTTCGAGGAATACTACCAAGGCTTCCACCGCGGCCCCCACGGCGAGATCCTTCGGCGCCACGGCGACCAACTCGAGCGTCGAGGGCCCTACTACCGGCATCTGGGCCGGTCGAAGGACACGATCAACCTCAACGGCGTGAAGACGTCGAGCGAGGAGATCCGCAACGTCCTCAAGCCCCACGAACTCATCGACGACGCGAAACCCATCGGCGTGGACGTGGACGGCTCGGGGCAACAGGCGCTCGTGGTCTACGCCGTCCCCCGCGACCGGTCTCAAGTCGCGGACTCGGGGCTGCGGGAGCGCCTCAAGAAGGAATTCGCTCAACGCATCAAGTCCGACCTCAACCCCCTCCTCTCCCATGTGCACGACGTGGTGCTCGTCGCCGAGCTGCCGCAGGCGGGGCCGGGCAAGACGCGAACAAGCGAATGGTTCCAGGCGGACTACCAATCACGATGGACGCAGGCCCGCGCGGGGCACTAGACCCCGCGTTTCTCGCCCCAAAGGTACTTGTGGAGCTGGATCCCGACGCGCGCGTCGAGGCCGCTTTCGCCGACCCAGCCCGCGATGGCCGCCGCGTCGAGGACGCCCCAGACCGGGTTGAGCCACGCTGGGCACGCGGGTCGGTGGCGCGTGAGCACGTCGGTGGCGTAGTCGAAGTCGGCGCGGCCCGCCAGGACGAACTTCAGTTGGTCGTGCGGTTGCAGGTCGCGAAGGTTCTCCCACCGGTTGAATGCTGTCATGGCGCTGCCGGGGCATTTGACATCGAGGTTGACCGTAAGCGCGCGGCGGGCGTCCGCAGGCCATTGGTTGAAGGGCGAAATCGGCTCGGAACCGCTGGTCTCCACTTCCACGGTGAATCCACGCCCCACGAGGCTCCGGCTGAGCAAGAAGGATTCCGGCTGGGCCAACGGCTCGCCGCCGGTCAGGCAGACATGCCGCGGGCGGAGCGCTTCGACCTTGGTCACGACGTCTTCCGTCGACCACGTGGCGCCTTCCTGGAAGGTGTACTTCGAGTCGCACCAAACGCAGCGCAGGGGGCAATGGCTTGTTCGGACAAACGTGGTTGGCGCCCCCATCCAGCCGCATTCTCCCTGGATCGAGGCGTAGATTTCGTTGATGGATATCTGGCCCGGAGCGAGCCGGGGCGGCCGTTGGCCCGGTTCGCGGTCGCGCGGAACCTGTCGGAGCGCTCGGGGAGTCGTCATGCCGCGTGCGCCTTCGAAGGGGCCGCCGGATCGGACACGCCGACACGGGCGAACGCGTCGCGCCGGATCTGGCACGCGTCGCAGGTGCCACAGGGCGTCGACCCGTCCTCGTAACAAGACCACGTGAACTTCAGCGGCGCCTTGAGGTCGAGCCCGGTCTCGATGATCTTCGCTTTGTCCCAGGCGACGAGGGGCGCCGCCACGTTGATGGGTTCGCCTTCGACGCCCGTCTTGGTCGCCAGCCTGGCGAGTTCGTCGAACTTCTCGAAGTACTCCGGGCGGCAATCGGGGTAACCCGAGTAGTCGACGGCGTGTGCGCCGATGAAGATGGAGTTGGCTTGCACGGCCTCGGCGTACGAGAGGGCGAAGGCGAGGAAGATCGTGTTGCGGCCGGGCACGTACGTGGTCGGGATGCCTTTCCCGATCTCTGCTCGTGTCCGGTTTTTCGGCACGTCGATCTTCTTGTCGGTGAGGGCGGAGCCGCCCCAGAGGTCGAGGGGGATCTTGATGACCTTGTGTTCCTTCACGCGGAGCGCGTCGGCAATCTGTTTGGCGGCCTCGATCTCGCGCGCCGCGTTGCGTTGGCCGTAGTCGAAAGTGAGCGCGTAGAGGTCAAAGCGCTCGCATTTCGCGAGCGTGGCGGCGACCGCCGAGTCGAGGCCGCCCGAGATGAGCACGACGGCGCGTCGTCCCCTCATGGGCTCACCGTGTCCCCTTGCGGGCCCAAACGGTCCACGCCCCCTGGCCGAACCCTTCGTCGATGCCAATCTCGACCCTCTCAACCGTTGGCGGGAATTGGACGCGGCGCTGGACCTGCTCCATCACGTAGCCGGCCAGGTCCTCCGCGGTGGAGCTCGGCTTGGGAAGCAGGAAGCAATCGCCCCGGGGGAAGACGTAGTGGTGGTCGCCCGCGTCCATCACGACTTCGTCCTTGTCGGCCTTCACCTTGATGCCGGGGGCTTGCGTCGGCACGAGGACGTAGTGGTCGAGTTCGTCGGCGATGGCCTTGAGCGCCTTCGAGAGTTCGACGAAATCCATGACGATGCGCCGCTCTTCGAGGTCGCCCGACACGTTGGCGTGGATGACGTACGTGTGGCCGTGGAGACGCTCGCACTTGCCGAGGTTCAGCGTGGCATGGGCGCTGCTGAACCGGAGGTTCTTCTTCCAGCCGTCGACGCGCACTTCGGGCATCGGTTGGCGGCGGGGACCCCCCCATTCGACTTAAGCGTTTCGCGCCGCGCGCTCCTCAGTACCCTTGGCCGGCGCGCTCAGCGCAGAATTCGGGCGGCGCGGCACAATACTGTTCCCATTGGTCCTCGACGTAGAACACGGTCTCGTAGAGCGTGAAGTCGGACTCGTGGGCCCAACCCGGGAGCGTGAAGCCGCCCGCCTCATAGGTTTTGACGAGGACGTGCGCCGGACCCTCGGGCACCTCGTCCTTCGTCGTGAAGTTGAACTGCAGGTACATGTAGCTGGGGCTCGACGCGACCGTGAACATCTTGTCGCCCAGGGTGACCGTCATGGTCCAGCGTTCGATCCCGCCCGGGAACCCGTCCTCCCGGAACGTGGGGTCGAGGAGCCATGGGGGGCCCTGCCGGTCCCAGGTGAGTTCGTAGAGGAACCCGATGGGCTTGCCCTCGAACGGATGGTCGAATTCTCTCTTGTCGTTCGTGTCGGGGTACGCGGGGCAAGCCTCGCCTCTGACGTTGCAGGCGACGTAGCCCCGCTCGATGGAGGTGCGGTTGTACGGGACATACTCGGTGGGCTTCGTGATGGAGACCGTGAAGTCCAGCGTATTGTAGCGGTTCGCGTCGACGTCGATCGAGGCTTGGACGGGCGCGTTGTCCCCCACGCGGACTTGGACCTCGTAGGCACCGGGCGGGAGGAGGATGAACTTGTAGAGGCCCTCGAGGTCGGTGATGGTGAAGCGCCCTCGGTCGAGGATCTCCACGCGGGCCCCGCCCACGGGTAATTGCTCGGTGCTGCGGACGGCGCCCACAAGCGCGCCCGAGTCTTCATCGAAGTCCCGGATGGGTTCGACCGAGGCGCCGTCCAGGTCGAGGGCGTCGCCCTCGGAAGCCAAGCAACCGGTCAAGGGCAGCAGGAGGGCGGCCAGGAGCGCCGCTGAGATGCGAACACCGCGGGCTCGAGGGGTAGCCGCCGGACTCGTCAACCCCGACCTCGTGAATGGAGTCGACGGGGGCCGATATAAGCGCTTGGGTCGCCGCTTGTCGAGGTCGCACTAACCACGCGCAGGATGATTCCGTGACACTCCCCTCGCCCGCTCCTCCTTGGGCGACTCCGGCACGAGTGTCACACGATCAATCTGCGGGTGGTTAGTTGGGTTCGCGGGGCAGGGTCGGACATTGGTCTGGCGGGACTGCGCAAATCTCGGCCCACCGGTCGTCGACGTAGAACGCGGTCATGTAGAGTTCAAAGTCGGTCTCGAAGGCGTAGCCCGGTGATTCGAGACCGCCCGCGCGGAAGGTGTCGACGCGGATATGACCCGGCGACCCGGGCGCGCTGTCTTGAGGCCCCGTGAAATTCACGTGCGTGTACATGTAAGGGGGGTTGTGGTTGACGCCCACGGATTTGGAGCCGAGCGCGGCGCTGATCTCGAGGCGCTGGATCCACCCGGGCTGCCCTTCTGGGTTCCACGCCGGGGGCGTGGCGGGCGGCGGGGCGACGCCGACTTGGTCCCAAACGACCTCGTACAGGAACCCGATCGGTGCACCGTCGAAGTGGTGCTCGAAGTCCTTCTTGTTGTTCGAGTTGCCCGGGTACGAGGGGCAATCGGTTCCCTTGACGCCGCAGCCGATGAAGCCGCGTTCGATGACGGTCGAATAGTAGGGAATCAATTCCGTCGGCTTCGAGAGCGTGATGTCGAAGTCGAGGTGGGCGTACTTGTTCGCGGCGACCTCCACGTCCTCCCGTGCGGGTTCGTTCTCGCCCGCCGTGGCCGTCAGTTCGTACCTGCCGGGCTCCAGCTGGATGAACTTGTAGTGGCCCGTGATGTCCGAGAGTGTGAAGCGGCCCCGCCCGACGAGGTCGATCCGGACCCCGGCCGCGGCGACCTTTTCTTGGTTGTACACGGTACCGACGATGGCGCCGGTGGATTCCGTGAAGTCCACAGTCGGCGTCTCGGTCCCGTCGATCGTGTCTGAACCGTCGAGCTCCGCTCCGCCGTCCTCGCCCGCGCAGCCCGCCATCACGCCGGTTGCCACGAACAGAACGGCGGTCCAGATTCCGGGACCGACACGGCGGACGCTCAGGACGGTGCGCGCCATAAGACCACCTCGAAGCGTACGACCTCGACGCTGAGTTCACGAGAACGCATATAAGGGCTTGGGTCGTCAATTCGAAATTCCGAGTATAAAGCCGCGTTCCTCGGTCGGGGAGGTTCGACTCCTCATGCATCCACCGCCGCCGGTCACGCCCCGCCGCCAGGCTCGGCCCGCGGTTTCGGGGCCCGAGCTGGTCCTGGCCCGGCTGCGGACGGTCCATGGCGACCTTGAGGGTTGGTGGCCCATCGACCGACCCTATCACGCCGCCCACGGCACGGATTGGCGAATGGAGGTCTGCGTCGGCGCCATCCTCACGCAGAACACTTCCTGGCGAAACGTCGGCCCCGCCCTGGAGAACCTGAAGGAGCGGGATTGGCTGCGGCCCCAGGCCTTGGCCACGGCTCCCCAGGACCGGCTGGCTTCCGCGGTTCGCCCGGCCGGCTTCCACAACCAGAAGGCACGCTACCTTCGCGGGTTCGCGCGCGCCGTCGCCGGGCCCGGCGGGTTCGACGCGTGGTTCTCCATCCCGACGACGGATTTGAGAAAGCTCCTCCTCACGTTGGAGGGCGTCGGCCCCGAGACCGCCGACGCCATCCTGGTCTACGCGGCGCGACGCCCCGTTTTCGTGGTCGACGCTTACGCCCGCCGGCTCACGGCGCGGCTCGGCTGGGCCGGCGCCGCCGAGCCCTACGAGCGGTTGCAGGGGCGCTGGTCCGCCGCCTGCGGCTCCTCGGCGCGACGTCACGCCCGCGCGCACGCGCTCATCGTCGAGCATGCCAAGGCGTGCTGCAAGGCCCGCGCGCCCGTGTGCGACCGTTGCCCCCTCTTGGACCTCTGCCCGCGCCGGGGCGTCGCCACGACCGGGGATTGAACGAGAGGGTTTTTCCCCCTCGGCTCCTGCGGGGCATCGTGCAGGCGCTGCGGGACCCGCTCCACCGCACGATCGCGTTGGAGGATTGGGCCGTCGACCTCATCGACGCCCGCGAAATGCAACGCTTGCGTCGCATCCGGCAACTCGGCACGGCCCACCTCGTGTACCCCGGCGCCAACCACACCCGCTTCGAACACAGCCTCGGCGCGTGCAAGCTTGCGCAAGATGTCGGGCGGGTCTTCGGCCTGGAGACGGGCGAAGCCCGCGCTTTGCAGGCCGCGGCGCTCCTCCACGACGTCGGCCACGGGCCGATGAGCCACCTCTTCGAGGAGGCCGTTGCCCCCCATCATCGCCACGAGCAGTACGGCGTGGACCTGATTCGTTGGAGTGGCCTCGCGGACCGGTTGCGCAGCGCCGGCGTGGACCCGAAGAAGGTCGCGGGACTCATCCAGGGACAGGGCGCCAACGCGGCGCTCGTCACGGGCGACATCGACGTCGACCGCATGGACTACCTCGTCCGCGACGCCTACTACACCGGCCTCCGCGTGAGCGTCGACCCCGAGCGCATCCTGCAAACGCTCACGTTCCAGGACGGGCGGCTCCTCGTGCGCGAAGAAGGCGTCACGGCGGTCGAGGCGCTGCTCCTCGCGCGCTTCCTCATGTATCCGGCGGTCTACTTCCACCACGCCTGCCGCGCAGCCGAAGCCATGGTCGTGGCCGCCGTCCAACGGGTCGTCGCCGACGGGGCCCCGGTCGCGGACCTGCGCGACCTCGACGACGCCGGCCTCCTGCGCACGCTTGACGATGCCGCCGGCTTCGCCCAAGACGTGGCGACCCGCATCGACGAGCGCCGCCTGTACAAGCGGGCCTACGAGGGGACGCATGCCACCGTGGCCGCCAACCCGTTCCTCCAAGAACTCGTGAGCGAGCCGCGACACCGGCGCGACGTTGAAGCCGAGATCGCTGCCGAGGCCCACGTGGAGGCATCCCACGTCCTCGTCGACGCCCCACGCCCGCCGCTCGCCCGCGAAGTCCAGGCTGGTGTGCTCCGCAAGGAAGGCGACGTCGTACCGCTCACGCAGCTCTCCACGCTCGTGCGCAACCTCCTCAACGCCCAGATGGACCACTGGCGCTTCTGGGTATTCGCGCCCAAGGACTCCTTGTCCGCCGTGCACGCCGCGTTCGAGCGACGACTCGAAGCCAAAAGCGTTAAGCCCTCGCCGAGATAGGCCACGCGCCCATGAACGGGGAGGATGCCAAGCCGGTCGCTCCGACCAGCGAAGGCCCCCGCCCCGACTTCGACGTCGACGAGATCCACAAGATCGTCGCCCGGTATTTTCGCGTCTACGAAGTCGAACGGGACATCAAGGGAATCCCGACGGGCCAGATCGCCGCCTACTACATCCAGACCGATCCCGCCACCTTCAACGAGCGGTTCGACGCGTTGCGCGAAGCCATGCGCGCCCAAGACCCCGGCCTCCTCGTCATCCTCCAACACCGCCTCGGCGAGGACGTCGTCCTCGTGGCCCGAAAACCCCCCGTCGTCGAGAAGGGCCCGACCCTCAACATCGTCCTCCTCATCCTCACCATCCTCACGACGACCATCAGCGGCGCCCTCTTCTACCAACCCCTGGCCGGCGTCGAGAACCTCTACACGTGGGGCGGTCTCGACCTCAGCTTCCTCCACCCCACCATGCTCTTCTTCGGCTTCCTCACCTTCAGCCTGCCCCTCATCCTCATCCTCGGCGTCCACGAACTCGGCCACTACTTCGTCGCGCGGCGCCACCACGTCCACACCAGCCTCCCCTACTTCATCCCCGTCCCGCCCATCGTCCCCATCGGCACCTTCGGCGCCTTCATCAGCATGAAGGAACCCATCCCCGACCGCAAGGCCCTCTTCGACATCGGCGCCAGCGGCCCCATCGCCGGCTTCCTCCTGGCCATCCCCGTCCTCATCCTGGGGCTCGTCCTGACCGCCGTCTACGCCGTGCCGGTCCCGCCCGACCCCGAGATCCATGCCAGCCTGGAATCGCCCGTCGACGCCGTCGCCTACACGTTCAATGAGACCGACCTCGGCCGCGACGAGACCCATAACAAAACCTTCGAATTCGGGTACGCGAACTTCACCACCGAGCGCGAGGTCGACGATGACGTCCGCGTCTACCGGGAACGCATCGAGTTCGTCGCCTCCAACGGAACGCTTCCCTCCGGCCAGTGGCGCGCCCAGTTCCAAGCCTACAACCTCACGCGCGACGAAGAGGTCGAGGTCACGGTCCGCCTCGAAGGCGCCATTGGGAACGCCACGCCCGACTTCTCGACCGAAGACGACGGCGCCCAGGTCGCCAACGTCGACCGGGAACTCGCCGAGGCCGGCTACGCCGCCGTCAACTACTCCTTCACCATCCCCCCCAACGCGACCCGACTCGTCCTCGAGTTCGAATGGGAGGAGCCCCCGAGCTCCTTCGTTCGCCTCGGAGACAGCCTCCTCTTCTACGGCATCTCGTACGTCGTGGACAAGTTCATCCCCGTGGACGAGAACGTCTTCACGCACCCCACCGGCATCGCGGGCTGGGTCGGCCTCCTCGTCACCGGCTTCAACCTCCTCCCCGCCGGCCAGCTGGACGGCGGCCATGTGGCCCGCGCGGTGCTGGGCGAACGCATGCGGTGGGCCAGCTACGCCTCGGTGGCCTTCATGTTCCTCCTGAGCTTCCAGTTCCCCGGCTGGATCATCATGGCCATCCTCATCGTCTTCCTCGGCCTCCAACACCCGCCCCCCCTCAACGACAAGTCGCCGCTCGACCCCCGCCGCCGCGTCGTGGCGACGCTCGTCCTCCTCCTGCTCCTCACGACGTTCGTCCCCTTCCCCTTCGTGCGGCCGTGAGGGGTCACCGAACGTTTATCCGGTAAACGTCCCTGCGGCCGGACGATGGCTCTCAAGGACGGCGACGTCATCGCGTTCGACTACGAACTCTGGGTGGAAGGCCAACCCAAACTCCACGACACGACGCTACGCGAAGCCGCCGAACGCGACGGCGTCCTCGACGAGAACGCCTGGTACGGGCCCGTCCACTACGTGATCGGCAGCGGCCGCGTCATTCCCGGACTCGAGAAGGCCCTGCGGGACGCGAGACTGGGTGAAACGAGGGAGGTCGACGTCGCCGCTGCGGAAGGATACGGCGAACGCGACCCGAAGCTCGTCGAGACCGTCCCCATCTCGGAATTCCGCAAGAACGACGTCGAGCCACAGCAGGGCCTCGTCGTCAACTACAAGAACCGCCGCGGGGCCGTCGTCACCGTGGGCGGCGGCCGCGTCCGCGTCGACTTCAACCCTCCCCTGGCGGGCAAGCGCCTCAAGTACCGCTACACGCTGCGTTCGGTCGCCAAGAACGACGAGGAGCGCCTCCTCGGACTGCTACGGATGCACGTTCCAGGCCCCCTCGAGTGGAAAACCAAGGCCGGCAAGTCGGAGGGGAAGAACACGGCGACGGTGGATGTCCCCGGGCCCGCGGTGGTGAGCCGTGAATGGCTCCTTGCCAAGTTCCGCGTGCTCACGGACGCGCGACGGTTCACCGACCTGGACGAGGTGCGGTTCGTCGAAGCGTACCCCCTCCCGAAGGAAGGCGGGGTCGCCGCGCGGGCTCAGACTCAGGTCTCTACTGCGGGCGTATAGTCGAGATCCACTTCCAGCTCGTAGGTAATCTGGGTCCCGGCGGTCCACCAGACGTAGAGTCGATACACAAAGTCAACCTCGTCGAAGGGTTCGCTCGTTACCGTGAGCGGCTGGTTGGCTTGTGACTCGGCCCGGGGTTGGCCGAGCTCCCCCGAATCCGGGTCGGGTTCGGCGTCTTCGCCCGGTTTGTAGAGATCGACGTGAGTGTTGGACGGGGCCGGCGTTGACGTCGCCACGAACGTAAACGTCGCCCCTTGGATGCCCGGGTGGATTTTCACGTC
Source organism: uncultured Halobacteriales archaeon (assembly GCA_964451065.1). GTDB lineage: Archaea > Thermoplasmatota > E2 > JACPAO01 > JACPAO01 > CAYVGY01. The sequence continues at coordinate 14,230 of CAYVGY010000008.1, read as the reverse complement.
GTGGTCGAAACAGTTGAAGCTGGGAATGCAGGAGGCCCCGCCGGAACCGGTCCCCGCATGAATGGAGCCCTCCTCGCTCGGCATCACGAGGTGGCGGTTCACGAAGAAGAACAACTCGAACGTGTCGGTGCCTTGCCTGTTGTCGGTGACGGTGAGAGAAACGAACTTCGGGCCGGGGCTTGTGAACGTATAGTTGAAGGTCTGACCGGAGACCACGGCGAGCGATCGGTTTTCAGGCGGCACGTACTCCCCGCTGGCGTTAAGTTCACCAATCGTCCAGATGTAGAACAGAATCCGTCCGTCGGAATCATTGCTGTCGGTCGCGTCCAGAGTTACGTTGACGGGGTCGCGGTCGTTTTGCGTCGCGCTCGAGGATACTTCACCGTCCACGAGGACCTTGCCCACGGCGTTCGGCGGCGTGTTCTCCGTCTGGGGCTCCTTGAGGCCCTTGCCGACGTTGGCCTTCTCGTCGGACGAGAGCGTCGACAATCGGACCTTCTCGAAGTAGTAATACAGGAAACCGTCGGGCTGTCCTGGAAACGCCTCGAGCCCGGCTGTCGTGCCGGGGAAAAGGACGTGGAGCTCCAAGTCGGCTTCGTCGGGAGTGGTCACGGCGGCTCCGTCCTCGCGGATGCCTTGCGTCACGGCGACCAAGAGGGGCTGCCAATCTTCGAGGGCCGTCCCACCCACTTTGACCTGGGCCATGCCGACCACCAGGACGTACGCGGTGGTCTGGGGGAGTCCGGAGGGGCCGATTCCCGAGGTACCGAAGACGGGGAGGTTGTAACCCACTCCGCCCTGCGTGTTGCCCGTGAATCCTAGATTGGCGCCCGTCGACATCTGGCGAAGGTCGATGCGGACGTCGAACCCGGTTAGGTGAGCATCGACAGCGGCAGTCGCCAAGTCAAGGGGGCCTTCAGAATCGGAGGATGCGGAATCGGTGACCTGGACCGAAGCGGCGGACGGCCCGGGAGTGTCCGCCAAGGCGCTGGCGGTTCCTGTTAGGCTGCCGGTGACGCGGAAGCCCTCGTTCCCGATGGCGTGGTCGTGAGTGGCCTTGTCGAATTCCGACGGATCGGGTTCGCTGTCGCTCTCCTCGGTCTCGTCGTCGCTGCCGAAGCAACCGCTGAGGACCGTCGTGGTCAGTAGGAGACCGGTCAGCCAGGGAGTGAGGGGACGCATGGCCAAAACACCCAATTCACGGCCCGATGGATGCGGACCGTATATAAGTCTTCTAGCGGCTGTGGCCATCCATCAGTCAAGAGAGAAGGTTACGTCTCCCCACCATGGCCCGGGTAGCTCGGTGACGACGCTGCAATCCTCGTCGGATGGCAGGCACGACGTTGCCTCGTTTCCCCTTACGAACACGGTGAAGTCGTAGCCGACGATGTCTCCGTTTGAGGTGCCCTGGCAATTGACGTCTTGCACGACGTAGGGCGCCGTCGGCACAGCTTCAGGGGCCCATTGAAGATCCAGGAATTGGAACTGGGCCTCGCCGTCGGGGAGCCAGCCGAATTTGAAATCTGGGTGGTTGTCGCAAGCCACGAAGACTTCTGTTTCAGGAACCCACGCCCAGAAAATGTATTCTCGATTTTCATGCAAGTCGTCCCAGGTAATCGAGCCAAACCACTCTGTGACAAGCTCGAAGTCGGCGACTGGAACGCCGGCCGCTTGCCTCCAAATCCAAAGCGGGTTGATGATGGAAGGCTGGCTCATCTTCAGAGAATCCGGGTTCACGGCTTTTCCCTGAAGGTCCACGATTTGGAATCTCTCGTGGCTAGGGAAGGTTTCACGAGAATCGTCCGCGAGGACGGGTCCACCGGGGGCCATGGCGGCAACCAGCAACGCAATCGAGGCTACAATAATTCGCTGCATAGGGCAGGCGCCCAAAGCCGCGGCGACACTTAACTTCGACGGCCGTTCGGCAGCTCGGGTTCTTGCTACCAAAACACAAGCGTCCCCGTCGTCGCGTAGAGGCCCACCAGGAACCCCGCGAGGGCGCCGGCGTTGAGCGTGGGAAGGCCCGCATGCGGTTTTCCTTTGAGCACGAACGCGAGGAGGACGAGGAGCCCGACGGCGATGCCGAAGAAGGTCCCCACGGCGGGCCCCGCGCCGATCGAGAGCGCGGTAATCCCGAAGATGCTGGGGATGACGATGTCGCCGAGCCCGATGAACATGGCATCGCGCGGCTGTCGCGGTCCGGCCGATTCGGCGGCTTCGCGCACGCGGCCACGCTCGTCGAGGAACGAGTAGTGGAACGTCTTGGGGACCACGAGCATGATGGGCAGGTGGTGTTCGAGGACGGTGTCGGCGAGGTCGAGCATGTGCTTGGTCTTGTAGACGCTCACGAAGTCGTAGACGGCGAAGGCCACGAGCACGATGAGGTACGTGACGGGGGTGAACGAGCCGCCGAAGATGGCGATGGCGCCGGCCGAGACGCCGATGCCGACGGCGTTCACGATGTACCATTCGGGCCACTTGACGAGGAGCCATGTGAGGGCGGTGGCGGGCACGAAGGCGACGAGGGCCGCGAAGTTGACGAGGACGGGTTCGCCCCCAAGATGGTAGACGCGCCCATCAAACAGGGGCGTGGGGATGAGGTCGAGGAGGGGATAGAAGACGTACACAAGGGTGAGGCCGACGCTTCCCAGGATGAGGCCCTGGATGACGCCGTACCATTTCTGGCGCGCGATGAAGAGGATGAGGACGGTGAACACGATCACGATGAGGAGGAGCCAGACGCCGTTGAGGGGGTCCTCCTGGTCGGCGAAGGCCTGGTCGACGCCGCTGGCTTTGAACGGTTTGCGAAGCAGGACCGCGACCGCCTGGGACGCGAAGAACATGGAGAGGATCGCGAGGACGGCCGCGACCTCGCGCAGGCCCACGGCCGGGGGCGCCTCGGCGGCGTCGGTCGGCTCGGGTGGCGCGGGGCCCACGGTTCCGCGAGGCCGGGTCCCGGTCTTAAGGTTGCCCTCGGCGGCCGCGCGTGACCGGCGACGCGTCGACTCGGTCCCGCGCGTCGCGCGGTCGACGCGGGTAATGGCAAATCTTTAAGCGGTGCCAGGATTGACCGGGCCCGAGAGGACGCTCCAATGCAGCCCAACATGGCCTACGACCGTGCGATCACGGTCTTTTCCCCCGATGGCCGCCTGTTCCAGGTCGAGTACGCTCGCGAAGCGGTCAAGCGCGGGACCACTACGGTCGGCCTCAAGTTCAAGGATGGGGTGGTCCTCATCGTCGACAAACGGATCACGAGCCGTCTCGTCGAGCCATCGTCCATCGAGAAGATCTTCAAGCTCGACGACCACATCGGCTGCGCCACGTCGGGCCTCGTGGCCGACGCCCGTTCCCTCGTGGACCGGGCGCGCATCGAGGCGCAGGTGAACCGGATCACCTACGACGAGCCCATCGGCGTGCAGACCCTCGTCAAACGCATCTGCGACTTCAAGCAGTCCTACACCCAGTACGGCGGCGTCCGGCCCTTCGGCACGGCGCTCCTGGTGGCCGGCGTCGACGAGAGTTCGCCCCACCTCTTCGAGACGGACCCCTCGGGCGCCCTCATGGAGTACAAGGCGTCCTCCGTCGGGTCCGGCCGGAACCAAGCCATGGAGGTCTTCGAGGAGAAGTACAAGGACGGCATCGGCCAGGGCGACGCGATCGTCATGGGTCTCCAGGCGCTCTACAAGGCGACGGACGGCAAGCTCGACGCGGATGCGATCGAGATCGGCGTCGTCTCCATGCGCGAGGACTTCCGCAAGCTGGCCCCCGAGGAAGTCCGCCGCTTCGTGGAGAAGGTCACGGGCGGGAAGTAAGGGATGTCGGTCTCGCTCGACGAGGCCATCATCGCGCGGCTCGTCAAGGGCGGCATGCACTTCGAGGTCTTGGTGGACCCCGACGCGGCCAGCGAGATCCGCGGCGGCAAACCGCTGGACCCGCTCGAGCATTTGGCGATCAACAAGATCTTCAAGGACGCCAAGAAAGGCGACCACGCGGCCGACGAGAACCTGCGCAAGGTCTTCGGGTCGGACGACGTGAAGACAGTGGCGGAGGTCGTCATCCGGGACGGCGAGATCCAGCTCACGACCGAGCAGCGCCACAAGATGCAGGAGTCCAAGCGCAAGCAGATCGTGACGGAGATCGTGCGCAACACGTGGAACCCGCAAATGAAGGCGCCGCACACGGCGGAGCGCATCGACCGGGCGATGGAGGAGGCGAAGGTCCACGTGGACCCCTTCAAGCCGGTCGAGGCGCAGGTGAAGGACGTCCTGCAGAAGCTCAAACCGCTCCTGCCCATCGCCTACGAGCGGGTCAAGATCGCCGTGAAGGTGCCAGCCCAGTTCACCGGGACCGCGTACGGCCAGTTGCGTCACGCCGGCGAGATCATTCGGGACGAGTGGCAGAACGATGGGACGTGGATTGGGGTCATCGAGATCCCGGCCGGCATGCAGACGGAGCTTTTCGACGTGCTCAACAAGTCGACGCACGGCCAGGGCGAGGCCAAGATCCTCAAGTAGAAAGCCAGGGCGCGGCCGCTCGGTCTTGGCCGTCTCAATAATCGGCGAGGTCGACGTCGAGTCGGCCGAGCCCGTACGCCATCAGGGCCACCCGTTGGACCTGTTCGAGGGGGACGCAGAGTCGGGCCGCGGTCCGGGAAACGCTGCGCGTCTCCTGCAAGGCCTCGACGATGGCTTCGTCGTCGTGGCTCATGGGCGGCGCCATCGATCCGCGGCGTCGGGGCTGGTCGGGCTTAACCTTTGTGGATGGGCCGTTTGTCGCGGCGGAGGGCATGGGGGTCGCTGGGGCGAGCCACCGTTGGGGCGGTTTAAGCCTGACGGAGGCACGCTTATAAGCTAACGGAAGAGGGCCACGTTTTGCGGGCGGGAAAGGGTCGGGACCGTCCAGGCGAAGAAGCCGGCCAGGACGAGCGTGGCCGCGGCGGCCAGGCCGACGGACCAGGCAGGGGCGAGCGCGGCGTTGGAGAAGAGCTCGCCGAACGCGGCCGTCGCGATGCCGGCGGCCGCGGCCACCAGGCCGAGGATGGCGAGCGCCACGGCGGAGCGGCGCGCCCATTCGCGCAGCAAGAGGAGGTGGAAGCCGACGAGGATGGCAAGGAGATGGACCGGGACGGCGAGCCCGACGGCGAAGCCGAGTCCGGCGCGGACGAAGGGGTCGTCCGCCAGGGGGAGGTCGGCGGCCAACAGCAAGGTGCCAAGGGGGAGCGCTACGGCGAGCGTGGCAAGGCCGGTCAGGATGTAGGCCCATCCGACGAAGCGTACGGTCGGCGTCGCCACAGGTTCGGGCGCCGTGGGCCAGACCGGGGCGGGCTTGGCCTCCGGGGGCGTGGTGACGGGGATCCAGCGCGGCGCCGGGGGTCGGGTCGCCAATCGGGTCGGAGGCCTGGAAGGCGCCCGCTTGGGGATGGTCGGACGATGCGTCGCGGGCGCGCGGCGGGATGGAACGGGCCGTCGCTTGGGCGGGTCCGCCACGCGCGAGTCACAACCCCGAAAACTATAAAATACGCGCCCTTGCTCGCGCCGCGTCAACGGAACGGAAGAGACGTCTGGGAGTGGCTCCACCTATGGATTTTGAGGGAGCCCTCTTTCGCCTCAGCGCGCCCCTTGGCGGGGTCATTCGCCTCTCGTTCCCGAGAGAAGGCAAATCCTATGGATCAACAGACACAGCAAGAGCCGGCGCGGTCGGGCCAGCGTCGGCTCGTCATCCCCGGCGACGTCCTGCTCGAGGGTCGTAACCTCAAGACCGGCCCCGGCACGTACGTGCGCGACGGTTGCCTCTACGCGGCGCGCCTCGGCTTGGCGGAGGAGCGCGGCGGCGTCTGGGGCGTCATCCCCCTCTCGGGCGTCTATTCGCCCCGCACCGGCGACGTCGTGGTGGCCATCATCATGGAGGTCGGGCCCAGCAATTGGCTCACCGACATCAATGCGCCGTACCCGGCCCCGCTCCACGCGTCCGAGACGCCGTGGAAGATCGAGTTCGGCGAGACCAGCGAGTACATGAAGGCGAAGGACACGGTCCTCGCGAAGATCCTGTTCGTCGACGAGACGCGCAAGGTCCAGATCACGATGAAGGAGCCGAGCCTCAAGAAACTCGAGGGCGGCCAGGTCATCGAGATCCAACCCGCGAAGGTGGCCCGCGTGATCGGGCGGCAAGGGAGTATGGTCCAACTCATCAAGAAGTTCACCGACGTCTGGATGGTCGTGGGACAGAACGGCCGCATCTGGCTCAACGGCGAGACGACCGCCATCAAGACGGCCGTGGACGCCATCCGCCTCGTGGAGGAGAACGCGCACCGCTCGGGCCTCACCGAGATGGTGATGGCGTTCCTCCAGCAGGCCACGGGCCGCACCGGCCAAGAACCGCAAGATACCGAACGCCGCACCCGGGAGGAAATGTGACATGGGCGGAGCAAGCACCGATTTGGAACTCATCAACAAGCAAGGTCTACGGCTGGATGGTCGACGCCCCGAGGACATGCGCCCCGTGCGCATCGAGGCGGGCGTGCTCCACCGCGCCGACGGAAGCTGTTACCTCGAATGGGGCGGCAACAAAGTACTCGCGGCGGTCTACGGCCCCCGAGAAGCCATCCCCCGCCACACGCAGGACCCCAACAAGGCCGTCGTCAAGTGCCGCTACAACATGGCCGCCTTCTCGGTCGACGACCGCAAGCGCCCCGGCCCGGACCGCCGCAGCCAAGAAATCAGCAAAGTCATCGGCGAAGCGTTCGAGAACGTCGTCCTCACGGAAGAATTCCCCCGCGCCTCCGTCGACGTGAGCATCGAGATCCTCGAAGCGGAGGCCGGCACGCGCTGCGCCGGCCTCACCGCCGCCGCGGTCGCCTTGGCCGACGCCGGCATCCCCATGAAGGGCATGATCAGCGCCTGCGCCGCCGGCAAGGTCGGCGACACGGTCGTCCTCGACTTGGGGAAGGCCGAGGACAACTTCGGGAAGGCCGACCTCCCGGTCGCCATCAACCACAAGACCGGCGACATCGTGCTCCTGCAGATGGACGGACACCTCTCCGAGGCCGAGTTCGACCGAGCGCTCGAACTCGCCATCGGCGGCTGCAAGGCCGTCTACGAGCTCCAGAAGCAGGCCCTCTACGGCCGCTACTCGGAAGCCAGCAAATCCCAGGACGGGGGGCAGAACTGATGCCGCAACACGTCGTCCTTTCCAGCATCACCAAAGAATACATCGAGAACCTCGCCGTGCAAGGCAAACGCACCGACGGGCGGGCGTTCGACCAATACCGCCCCCTGCGGATCCGGGTCGGCCACATCGCGAAAGCCGAAGGCTCCGGCGAGGTCTGGCTCGGCCACACCCGCGTCCTGGCCGGCGTGAAACTCAAGCCCGGCGTCCCCTACCCCGACACGCCGGACCAGGACACGCTGAGCACGAGCGCCGAGATGAACCCGCTGGCGGCGCCCAACTTCGAGGCCGGGCCGCCTCAGCCCGCGGGCATCGAACTCGCCCGCGTCGTCGACCGCGGCATCCGCGAGAGCGGCCTCATCGACTTCAAGAAGCTCTGCGTGACCCCCGGCGAGAAGATCTGGACCGTCTTCCTCGACCTCCACATCCTCGATTACGACGGGAATCTCTTCGACGCGTGCTCCATCGCGGCCCTCGCCGCGACGCTCGGCGCCCGCGTCCCCAACAAACAGTACCAGGTGAGCGATGAAGATGTGCCGCTGCCCCTCACGACCCGGTCGCCCCCCGTCTCCTGCACGGTGGCCAAGGTCGGCAAGGCCCTCCTCCTCGACCCCATCCTCGACGAGGACCTCACCATGGACGCCCGGCTCACGGTCGCCTGCGACGAGGGCGGCAACATCCGCGCCATGCAGAAGGGCGGGGACGGCGCCTTCAGCGTCGCCGAGGTGAAAACAGTTATTAAGATGAGCCAGACTGCCGGCGCCCTCGTCCGGGACGCCATCTCCCGGGCGGTCACCGGTGGCGAAGCCACCCTCAACGGCTAAGGAAGGTCACGCATGTCCAAGCGCACCAAGAAGATGGGCCCGGCGGGCCGGTTCGGCCCCCGTTACGGCGTCCGGGACCGCGTCCGCTGGCGTGACGTCCACCGCCGCGAGAAGGCGCCCCACACGTGCCCCAGCTGCGGGCGACCCAAAGTCGTGCGCGCCGGCACCGCCATCTGGGCCTGCCGAAAGTGCGGGACCAAGTTCGTCGGCGGCGCCTATTACCCCCGCACGGACGCGGGCCTCAGCGTCGAGAAGGCCATCCAGGGCGTCCTCGAGAAGCTGCGCGCCCAAAGCGAAGGCAGCGAGGAATAGGCCATGGGGTACAAGTGCGGCCGGTGCAAGAAGCGCGTCGAGTTCGACGCGAAGAACATCGGCATCCGGTGCCCCTACTGTGGGTCCAAGATTTTCTACAAGGAACGACCCACGGTGGCCAAGCGCGTCCGGGCCGAATGAGCGCTCCTCGCGTCCTCGAAGTCTCCATCGACGTTTCCTCCGAGTCGGTCGCCGAGCACGTGGCGCGCGCGTTGGCGCCCGAGACCAAGTCAACGCCCGCCGGAACCTCGGTTCAGATAGAATCCAAGGGCCCGCGCCTTCTGCTTCGGTTCGAGGCCGCCGACGCCCGCGGTCTTCGGGCCGCCGCCAATTCGTTCCTTCGCCTCGTCGACGCCTCGATCGCCGTCGCGCGCCAAGCCCAGCCTTGACGGGGCGAACGCTTAAAACGTCGCCGCGGCCTCGCCGGGGCACCATGGCGAACGAACTGCCGCCCCAGCTCCAGGACCAACTGGCGCAGCTCCAGAACCTGCAGCAGCAACTCACCGTCACGATCCAGCAACGGCAACAGATCGAGTTCCAGGTCAAGGAGGCCCAGCGCGCCATCGAAGAGTTGGAGCGCATCGAGGAGAAGGCGCCCGTCTACAGGAGCGTCGGCAGCCTCCTGGTGAAGACATCCGGCCGGGACACTGTGAAGAAGCAACTCCTAGAGGAAAAGGAGTCGCTCGAGGTCCGCCTGCGGGGCTTCGAGAAGAACGAGGGTCGCCTCAAGGAGAAGGCGACCGAACTCCAGTCCAAGGTCCAGGCGTCGGTGAAGAACCTCAACCTGACGAGCGAGCGCCTCCTCAAGAAGGCCAAGTAGGCCGGCGCGTCATTTTCGACGACGCACGACGAGGGCGAGTGCGCCGAACGCGGCGAGAAGGGTGGCGGCGTCGACGCCGGGCGATTCGGCGGCGGGCTCCACCTTGTCTTCCTTGAAGGGTTGGCATTCGGGAAGGTCCGGCGCGGCCACGCAATCCTTGGGCGGCAACGCGGTCTCCACGATGTCGTCCCCCTCGACGGTAATCAGCATGTTGGCGTTCCGCGTCTCGTAGGACGGAGCGCAGGTGTCGCCGTCGGGGGCCAGCAC
>CAYVGY010000008.1:0-4833 GCA_964451065.1 uncultured Halobacteriales archaeon | reverse complement strand
CCAGCACGATGGCGGAGACGTTGTAGGTCTGGACGGCGTCGGTCTTCGGCCGGTCTTCGCGCCAGATGACTTCGAGGATTCCCTGCTTTGTGGCCGTATACGTGGACTCGGAGTCCGGCAGGGGTCCCGGGTCGCCCTGGTCGACCGTGATGGTGACCGCTTCGTCTTCCCGCATGGAGGCCATCGCCCACTGGTCGGGGAACGATACGGAGGGGAAGTCGATGTTGAACGTGACGTCCGCCGAGCAGACGAACTCCGTGGCGGTGGCGGTGACGACGATGGGGACCCGGACCTGGCGGTTTTCACCCACCTTGACGGGGTGGTCGAGGAAATGCGGCGGGTCGGGGGCGATGGCGATGGCGAAGGCGGACTCCGCCGTGGCAGACGGAATCGCGCTTGCGCACAACGAAAGGAAGGACAGAACCAGAACGGCGCGGGCTCGAAACCGAAGCATGGGTCCACCGGTCGAACCACGCCGGGGGGTCGCGGCTATAAGGCCCGTTTGGTCATGAGCCGTGGGCGCGTCGTTGAAACAGATCGTTGAAAGTCGGTGCCCGGGCCTTCGCGTCGGCCGCGCCAACGCTAGCGCATGGGTTGGACCTGCAAACCGTGATTACTGCTTGCGTCGGCGGACGGCCAAGGCGAGTGCGACGACGGCGGCCAAGATCAATCCCGTCTCAACGCCGGGCGACTCCGCCTCCGGGGCCTTGCCCTTGTCCTTGTTCTTCTGGCACTCCGGCAGGTCGGGCGCCACTTCGCAGTCCTTCGTCACGTTGCCGACCTCGAGGATGTCGTCGCCGATGACAGTGACCTCAATCCGGGCCGCCCCGGGCGTGAACGAGGGCGCGCACGTGACGCCCGTGGGACCGACGGCGAGAGCATTGACCACGTAGGTGACGGCGGCGTTCGTCGTGGGCCGGTTTTCGCCCCAGAAGATGTCGAGCATGCCCTTCTTGTCCCCGTCGGAGGTTCCGTAGACCTTGGGCGTGGTGAAGCCGTCGCCTCGCGTGACGGTGAACTTGACGGCTTCGGGCTCCTGGGTCGTTGCCCCGGCCCATTCCTTGCTAGAGGGGTACTCGACAGGCGGGAAGCTGATCTCGAACACGGCGTTGTCGCTGCAGACGAACTCCTGGGCCGTCGCGGTCACCTTGATTGGGATCTGGAGCCGACGGTTGTCGCCGACCTTTCGTTCATGCGTCGCGTCGTGACCGTCGTCAGCCTCGATACTGATGGTGAACGAGGCCGCCGCGTTCGCGGCCGGCGCCCCGAGAGAGATGAGGAAGAGTCCGGAAACCAAGAGAATTCCGATTCGCGGGCCAATCATGCGTCCACCTCGACTACAAGTACTTACGGATAGGGTCCTGCTATAAATCTTGTATTGTGCCCGTCCTTAAACGAAACTGGAACGGATGCACACGAGCGGGCGGCGGTTACCGCCGCCTTACCAGGTAAAGGCCGACGCCCGCCAAGGCGAGAATCGCCACTACGGGAGCCAATCCAGGGGATTTTCCGCCGTCGTCGTCCTCCTCCTCGGCCGGTCCCTTGGCCGTCATGCTCACGGTGTTCCACTTGTCGCCGCTGGGGGACGCGTCACCGTCGACTCGGTTGACCCAGAGCTTGAAGACGACGTCCCCGGAGGAGGGCGCCGTCCACGTCAACTGCCACTTCTGGACCCCGCCGGCGGGCACGTTCTGCTCTTCGCCGGTCTTGGTGTGCTCAGCATAGGTGCTGCCCGTCTGGATCCAAGATCCCTGCGTGGTCCCACGAGCGGCAATGGTGCCCTTGCTGAACTGGAGGTGGAACCCGCCGTTGTTGGCCGGGTCCGCGGCGGGAACGACGTCCGACGTGGATGAGACCTCAACGTCGTACGCCTTGCCGGCCTCGTACGCGGCTGGGACGCCGGTGAAGGTGATGGCCGTGGCGGCCGCTTGGACGCCGTGGCAGTTGCAGCCGCTGGGGTCGAGCACGGCGCCGCCGGCCTTGGGGCCGCCGCTGAAGGCGTACGTACCGACCGTGAGCGCGAGCGCGAAGCCGACGGCGGCGAGCGCGAGCACCGACCGACGAACCTTCAGTTGCAATTCCCTCTCTCCGGAGGCCGGAACCAAGCACCCCTTGAAAAGCGAACCGGTCCACGGTCCTCATGCACGCGGCCACGCGTGGCAGGCGCGGAAGAAGCGCGCCCCGGCGGGCGTGGTCGGCCACGTTTCCACGTCCCGCGCCCGCGGCACGTGGGCCGCAGGCAACCGGGCCACGGCTGCAAGGCTCGCTGTCCGCAGCGCCAAGCGGACGGCGTCCGGGACGCGCCCGCGGGGCCGGGTGACGCGCAGTTCTTGCAACAGCGTCGCCTCGGCGAGCGCCAACACGGCGAGCTTCCCCTCCGCAAGCGCGCGGCGACGAGCCAGGGGGCCGTCGCAGGACGACCACACCAGCGCGGCCTCGGCTTCATCAACGCCCCACTTGCGGCTCATGGCGCGCAGGCGCGGCGCAATCACGGGATCCGAAATCGTCTGGCGAAGGGTCGTGGAGCTCGCCGGCGCAGGTCGGGCATTTCCCACGCTGGCGGCGACGGCGGTCGGGACGCCGAGTCGGCGCGACGCGGCTGCCACGACGCGGGTCCATTGGGCGCGGACGTCGGCGGGCCAGGCGGCTGCGGGACCGTAAAGTTGTTGGCCGGCGCCGTAGCGGGCCGTGTTGGAATGTCCCATGTCAACCACCCGTCACGAGTTGGACGTTGCTGGGTCGCGCCAGGAGGCGGGCCTGGGCGAAATTGTGGGAGGCGAGGCCGTGCACGTCGTTCGAGGTCACGAAGCGGCGCGCGAGGGTGGAGTAGAATGGGTGGTCGACGGGTCGGCGGCGGCCGTGGCGGTCGAGCCAATGCCGCCGGCGAGCAAGGACGTAGTGGTGCTGCGACGCCAGGACCGCGGGTCCCCAAGCGAGGCTACGTGGGGAGAACGCGCCGAGGAGCCAGGGCTGGAGGCGTCGGCGGTGGGCGCCGCGGACGAACTTGCGCAGGACCATCCCGTCGTGCTCCAGGAGGAGCTCGCGGGCGTACACGGCGACGTCGCCGATTCCCAATTCTTGCGCGAGGTCGAGCTGGCGCGAGACATCGTCGACGGTTAGCGCCTTGAGGAGGGGAATGGGTCGGAGTCCGTGGCGGGGCGCGGCCTCGATCGTTCGAAGCGTCCGGTGGAGGTGGAGGGCCGAGGCGCGTTCACGCTGGGCCGCAGTCATGAATCCATAGAGCGGCGTGTCCATCGTTACGATGTCCGTGATCCCGGCGTCGCGCGCGAGACGCAAGCCGAGCGGGTCGGACCGTTCGAGGCGTCGCAGGACGGGGTCGGGCACGCAGAAATGACCGATAACGGGCCGCGTGGCCGCCAGTCGACGAAGCCACGCGCGGCCGCAGGAGCGCCCCGCGCGGTCCGGGCGCAGGGCCACGAGGGCGGGCGCGCGACGCGGGAGCGTGGTCGGCAGCGATTGCGGGTCATGCGGGTCCACGATGGGCAGGAAGGGGGTTTCCAGGGGGCGTTGCATGGGGAAACGCTTCCGCCTGTGGTGGGTCCAACTATGTGAGGAATGGGAGGGGGCGGGCGAATCTGGTAGCCGCGTTTGCCGCTCAGGCTTTTACGCGGGCCGCGCTTGCGCGCCGCGTGGACACGCACGCGCGCGTCGTCGTCGTGGGCGGCGGCATCTTCGGGCTCGGCACGGCGTACGCGCTGGCGCGCGCCGGATTCGGGCACGTTCAGGTGTTGGAACGGTCCCAGCTGGGTTCGGGGTCCACGGCGTACGCGGCGGGCATCCTCAGTCTCCACACGTGGCACGACGGCGAGGCCGCCTTGATCCTGCGCACGCGCCAACTCATCGAGGAACTCGTCGCTTGGGGCCAGCAGGAAGAGTTGGCCGCGGCCGCGACGGCGTGGCACCCGGTGGGTGCCGTCACCATCGCTTCTTCCGCCAACCGCGCCCGCCTCGAACAGATGCATGCCCGGATGCGGCGCCTGCGCCTGGGAGGGGATTTCCTCGACGCCGCCCAGGCGCAAGGAAAATATCCGCACCTCCAGTTCGACCGCGAGGAGGTCGCCCTCACGAGCCTCGAGGACGGCTACGTCGAATCGACCGACCTCGTCGAACTTCTACGGGCGCGCAGCAAGGCGCTCGGCGTCCGGTTCCGGGAAGGCGTCGACGTCACTCATGTCTCGGTCGCGGACGGACGCGCGGACGGCGTCGCGTGGGCCGATGGACGCGAACGCGCCGACCACGTCGTGGTGGCGGGCGGCGCCTGGACCCCGGGGCTCCTCGCCCGGTCCGGATTCGCGCTTCCGGCGATCCCTTACCGCACGCAGCTCTCGACGCTCGAGTTTCCCCACGCCGACCGCGTGCCGGTCCTCCACGACACGGCGCACCATTTCTACACGCGGCCCGAATCCGCCACCCGCATGCTCGCGGGCGACGGCACGCAGCTGCGCCGGTTCAGTCCCGACGCGTTCAACCGGGCGGCCGACGGCGAGTTCATCGAATCCATCGCGCGGCGGGTCGTCGAACGGTTCCGCGACGGCGGCCAGGCGCGATACCGGACCGGCTGGGCCGGCCTCTGCGTAGGCACGCCGGACAAGCGGCCCCTGGCCGGCGCCGTGCCGGGCGCGGACGGCCTCTGCGTGCTGACGGGCGACAACGGCTTCGGCCTCATGCGCGGCCTCGCCCTGGGCGAGGTGACCGCGGCCGCCGTCGAGGGACGTAAGGATGAGCGATTGACGGAACTGTCGCCGGCCCGGTTCGGTTCGCCGCCGCCGCAAGAGTTCGCCTTGGCGGAAGGCTTCTCGTACCCTGACTGAG
>CAYVGY010000007.1:27164-36601 GCA_964451065.1 uncultured Halobacteriales archaeon | reverse complement strand
TGAACCGGGTCGTCTACGACCTGTCCGACAAGCCGCCGGGCACGATCGAATGGGAGTAGACCTCCCAACGCCCCGGTGGCGGCCGGTTCTCGCTTAGGTCCACAACTCTAGTATAGCACCAGCCCGCGTCGAGCGGTATGAAGCGGTTACTACTTCTCGGCCTGCTTGCCTTCCTCGTGGCCGGCTGCACCGAGGATGCCGTGGTCGACAACCCCACCGCCGAGACTCCGACCGGTAACACCACCCGCAACACGGAAGACGACGACGTCCCGACGGAATCGCCCGATCCAATCACAATTGAGATCGGCCACGACGGGGACGTCGGCCAGGGCGTGGCGGTCTGCGAGTTCGAGGTCACGGGTGGCTGCACGGTGCGCGAGACGAAGCCCTACGCGGGACAAATGTACTTGGAGGCCAACGGCACGGTCCTTGGCGGAACGGTGACGGTTACTTGGGCGAGCACGGCCCCATTCTACGACGAGCTCGGCGTGGGCGTGATGACCATGACGCGCGGCTGCGCGGGCGAATGTCACGACGCGACGCTCGCCGAGGCGGAGGGCCGTAGTCCGCTCGCGGTCTCGGTGCCCGAGGCGGATTTCGTGCTGGAGCCCGAGGAAATCGTTCACGTCTACGTGTACGCACTCACGTACCGCGGCGCGGGCCCCGCGGGCGCCGCCGTAGACACGGGGCAGCCCATCCGAATCGACGGCGACATCACCTACCGGCCCTGGGCGGCCGAGTGATTCGTCCCAATCGACCCGCGTTAAGAACAGATTCAACCGGGCGTGATTCACGGCAAACGCGGTGACCAGATTCGCCTACCCGCCCCAAACCTTGATGAATCTCCGGTGGCCACCGAGTCCCCGCGGCCAAGCCGTTATCGGAATTGGGGCGACGCGCGCTCGTATGGGTGATTGCGCTCACGGCCGGTCTCCAAACCGGTCTTCAAGGGGTCGTTTCTGCTATGCACGGACAGACCCTCGACATGGTTGTGTGGTTCGTCGGCGCGTTCCTTATCTTTGGCTTGCCCCACCAGACCGAAAGACTCAAGTTGTTCGTGGAGGAATAGTGTGGCCGCCATCATGTTCTTGCACGACGACGACCCCGTCGTTCAACATCTCAAGCGTGTATACGTATTGATGCTGGCCGGGATGCTTCTCGTGGCTGCGACGGCCTGGCTTTTCTAGCCGCCCCGCCGTCCGACCCCCCAACCTTTATTCGCGACCCCCGACTCCCCGGCCACGAGGACGATGACTCGCATCTTCGTGGTCGACAACGGGGGCCAATGGACCCACCGCGAGTGGCGGGTGCTCAAGTATCTCGGCGCCGACACCAAGATCGTGCCTTTCGACACGCCCGTCGCGGACCTCCAGAAGGAAAAGGTGGACGGCCTCGTACTTTCTGGTGGCGCCCCCCGCGTCGGCCTCGCCGACAGCCTCGGCAACTGCGGCCAATACCTGGACCAGCTCGACGTGCCCATACTCGGCATCTGCGCCGGCCACCAGTTCATGGCCCGGCATTTTGGCGGCGTGGCCGCCCCCGGAGGCTCCGAATTCGGCGCGGCGCGCCTTGTCTTAAATAACGGCGCGGCCCAAACGCCCCTTTTCCGCGACGTCCCCAAGGAGTCGACGGTGTGGGAGAGCCACCACGACGAGGTCTCCCAAGTCCCAAAGGATTTTGAAGTCCTGGCGTGCAGTGAGAGGTGCAAGGTCCAGGCGATGCAGCACCGGGCCCGCCCCCTCTTCGGCCTCCAGTTCCACCCGGAAGTGGAGCACACCGAGCATGGGGCGACGCTCTTTCGCAACTTCGTCGCGGTCTGCAGCGAGCGCTCCCGATGAAGGCCGACGTGGAACTCGAGCGCGAAGGCGACTCCGAGATCTTCCACGACCTCGCCCGGTACCTCAAGTACCATCCCCAACTCACGCGGTTCCTCTTCAACCCTGCCGGGTTCACCTTCCTCTTCGGGGTCGTTCTCTACCTCGGCATGATCATCGGCTGGGCCGCCCTCTTGGCCGTGGACGCCGAGGCCGCCGGGGCGGCCGCCGCCACCGCCGGCACCCAGATCTTCTTCGGCAAGGAGATTGCCATCCCGCTCGGCATCCTCGAGTTCGGCCTCCACGCCGGCCTCGTCCTGGGCATCGTGTTCATGCAGGACCTCGTCACCACGTCGTGGGTCTACCCCGCGTTCTACATCTTCCGCAAACGCCACCTCGGGCGCGACAACTTCGCGGGTTACTTCTTCAGCCGCGTCGAGAAGAAGGCGGAAGAGCACCGCCCGTTCACCGAGAAGTACGGCGCCGCCGGCCTCTTCGTCTTCATGCTGGTCCCCTTCGCCGTCAACGGACCCCTCATTGGGGCCATCGTGGGAAAGCTCGCCGGCATCCGCACCCGGTACATCCTGCCCACCGTCGTCCTGGCGACCCTCGTCACGACCGTCATGTGGACGGCCCTCGTGGTCTATGCCCGTGTCCAACTCGAAACCTTCGAACAGGTCATCCATCCCCGCTGGATCACGCTTGGCATCGTCGCCCTCGTGCTCT
Source organism: uncultured Halobacteriales archaeon (assembly GCA_964451065.1). Classification (GTDB taxonomy): domain Archaea; phylum Thermoplasmatota; class E2; order JACPAO01; family JACPAO01; genus CAYVGY01. Next base: position 34,061 of record CAYVGY010000007.1, on the reverse strand, counting down.
CCATCGTGGCAATCTCGTTCGTGGGGTTTGTACGGGACCACCGCAAGTTCCAAGAACTCAAGGCCCAGCGGGAAGCACTCGCCCGCCAAGCCCACGTCCCCGCGGCCACCCCCGAACCGTCGCCGACGCCGGCGACCGCGGCCATGTCCGACCCGCCTCCGGGGCAGCCCACCCCCAAGTGACTACGCCGCAGGGGCCAAACCGGGCCCCGCCGCCATTTCCTCCGCGAGGCGCGCCCGCAGGTCCACGGGAATGGGCTTCTTGGAAGCTCTCTCGTAAGCGTGCGAGACCTGGATCGTTTCCCCGGTCGCGACCACCGTGCCCGCCTCGTCCTTGATGACGTAGGAGAACGTGAAACTGGTCTTGCCCAGGTGCGTGGGCCAGATGACCACCTGGCACCGTTCGCCCCAGCGCAGACCCCGCTTGTAGTCGCAGGAGGCCCGGGCCACGATGAAGTCCAGTTGCGGCGGTGGTATCGGCGCCCGCAGGCCCTTGAGGAGAAGCAAGTAGTTCGTGCGCGCGGTCTCGAAGTAGGTGAAGTACGCCGCGTTGTTGACGTGGCCCATCATGTCCACGTCCGCGAAAACGACCTCGAACGGCAGCCGGTACGCCATCGTCGCGGAGAGACGCCCAAGCAGTAAAAGCGATTCGCTTAAGGCCGGACCGCTTGTTGGCGGCCCCCGTGGCTCAGCCGGGCCTCGTATCGTTGATTATCACGGTCGAGGCCATTCTCATCATCCTGTTGATGGCGTTCAACGTCTATTTCCTCTCGCAAAAGCCCATCCTGCACTACATCAAGGAAATCTACTTCATCAACAGTCTGCGGTTTCGTCAGGCTTGGTATCTGGTCATTTCGGCGACGACGTTCTTCTTGCTCATCCAAATCATGGTCCTCCTGGGCGAGGTCGGCATCATCCTCCCTCCGGAGCGCGCCGCGATGGGCGCCACGATCTTCAGCCTCAGCTTCGGGACCCTCATCATCCTCGCCTTCTCGCTCGTCTTCGCGATCTTTATCCGTTACGTCCGCCGCCTCCCGGCCTCCGAAAAGGAAATCTACGACATCATCGGCGACGACATGCGTCGCTCGATCATGATGGACGACCGGATGCTCAACATCAATGTCGACCTCAGCCGCGTCGGCGACGTCATCTCGGAGCGCCGCCAACTCGGCCCGTACATCGCGCTCTCGCACTACCGCGCCCTGACGACTGGCTTCGTCTCCTACATGGAGCACAAGCTCGGCCATATGGGCGACGCCATCCTGTACGCCGTCGGCCGGCTGGCGGGGAAGCGCGCCGCCGGAGAAATCATGCGGGAGGCCCCGGATCTTGAGGCCGCCAAGCGGCAGGTCCTCAACGAAATCCGCGAGAACGGCATCGGCCTCCCGGAGGTGCGCCAGGCCACCGAGGACCGGGTCGATGTCGTCATCCACGAAAGTGCGCCCGCCGCCGGCGTCAAGCCTATCGGCCGGCCAATTTGCCACTACCAGGCCGGGATGTTGGCTGGCATCTGGGAAGCCCTGACCGGCAAGAACACGCACGGCAAGGAGACCAAGTGCTGGGGCCTGGGCGACCGCCTCTGCGAGTTCCGCGTGGACATCGATCCGCACTAGCCTACCGGAACACGTACACCGTGATGCGGAGCTCGACTTGTCGGTCCATCTGCGGATGGTAGAGCGTCGCGACGCGGGTCTCAGATCCTTGGACATTCCAGGCCGGCACCGGGGGCCCGTAGTCCAAGTAGAGACCAGCGTAGGCGAGGTGGACGAAGTTGTCCATGAGTTGGAGCGCGGGACAGTCCGCCGTGAGCGTCCCGGGCGCGCACTCCGGCCCCGCGTCGGTGGTCGTGAGGTCGTGCGGTTGCCACGAGCTGAGGAGGATGCGCCCCTGGCCGAAGGCACCCGGGTTGCTCGTGGCAAGAATGTCGCTGTCCCCCTGCGTGACGACATGCGTGAAGTGGGAGCGATCGTCTTCAGAGTTGAACTGCCAGCCGGTCCCGTGGTTGTCGTAGGCAGACACGTCGAGGTCGTTCGGCGTCGTGAGGACGGGGTTGTTCTGGTCGGGGAGCGCAACGCCGCCGCTGGCGGACTTGAGGGCCACGTGGAACAGGGGCTGCAGCCATTGGACCGCCTGTTCCCCCGAGCCGAAGACGATGAGGGTGCCGCCCGCCTGGATCCAGGCGGCAAGCGGGTTCTTTACGTTGCCTGAGGTGAGCGAGGCGTGGTCGACGTTGCTTCCGACCACGACGACGTTGTAGAGGTCGAGGCGCCCCACGCCCGAGGCGTCGGTGAGGTCCAACGGGAACCGTTCCGCCAAGAGGCGGTTGTCGTCGGGTAGGACGTCACCGGCGGAAAGGAAGGGGACGTCCGCGCTGGCATACACCAGGTCGCTGACGCCGACGTCGAACTGGTCGATGACGGCGTCGAGGAAGGCGGCCTCCTTGGCCACGGCGGCATCGGGCACCCAGACGCCCGTTGCGGCCGCGGGCGTGAAACGGCCGAGGCCGGTGGCGGCGACGTGGAAGCGGTCCTCGCCGGCCGTCCACCCAGGACCGCCCTTGAGTTCCGCCGTGTACTCGCCGGGGCCGGCCACCGAAATCCTGGAAGTCCCACCCTTGGTCTTGAGCGCCGCGTCCACCGCGACGACGGAACCGGTGGAGTTGCGGACCTCGATGGACCAGGCGTCGTGGTTCACGTTGGAGCTGCCGCGGCCGTCCAATGCATCGTACACCAGGTCGACGGTTGTGGCGCCGGACCCGGCGTACGAGAGTTGACCGGACTCGATGGGGAGAACATGGCGTACCAGGGCGTGCGTCATGGAGATGGCGGCCAGCGAGACGGTGCCGGCGCCCACGGACTTCGACGGGTCTCGGATCGAATAGTCATAGAGGGGGCCCCGGCCGTTCCATTGCCAATCGGCGGTCTGGTGGAGCGTGAAGGTGACTTCGTCGGACGCGCCGGGGCCGAGCATTCGGGAGTGGAGCTCGGCGACGACTTCTCGCTGCCCTTGGACCTTGAACGTGACGCTGAAGGCGGTGGCAACGGTGCCGTTGTTGGTCAGGTTGACGTAGAGCGACACCGCGTCGGCGCCGTCCGCGAAGCCGGCTTGGTGCTGGACCAGGTACGTTTGCTCCTCGTCGTCGACGAGTTCGTCGTAGTCGCCGACGTAGAGGGGCCGGAGGTTGGGGTCCTTGAAACCCTCCTCCAGCGCCCGGGCGACGGTAGGCAGCAGGGGCGAGGAGCGGACGTGGAATTGGGCGTCGACGGCGTCGAGGTTGAGGCTCCCGCGGGCCTCCTCGTAGTCGACGTACCCATTGTCGGGGTCGGCGTCGAAGGCCGCGACGTGGAGGTTCTGAACCTTCTCGAAGCTGAGATTGTTGGGGGCGCGGCCCGCGTTCCCGCACACGTCGGCTCCGAGCCCGAGTCGAGTGACGGAGTCCGGCGCGAAAGCGTCTGTGTTCGGGAGCCCGTTCACGCAGGCGTCGGAGGCGCCGTACCAGCCCCTGCCCGGTGACAACAGGAGGAGGTCGGAAACGCTCGTGGCCACCGAGGACAATTCGCTTTCTTGGCCCGCGGCTGTGGGGTCGTCGTGGTCCACGGAGACTTGGACGACCGTGGCGAACGTCACGGCAAAGACGCTCGTGGCCACGAGGAATCCCAAGAGGGACGCCGTCCCGCCCTGGTCCTTGGAAAGGTTCGAAGCGCGCGGCAAACCTTACCCTGCCCCTTCGAGGGCACTTTGTGGGCTCCGGCTATTTCAAGTCGCATCGGCAGACTTTTCAGCGCCGCGCGACCGCCCATAGCCTTTTCTACCCGGATCCAACGACGACCGACCAAGACGCAGCAAGAAGGCGCAACCTAGGTGGGACGCTCGATGAAACAGGTGTCCGCCGGGGTGCAGGCTGCCCCGCCCGTGACGGCACCGGTGCAGGTGAATTCGTAGTCGAACCGGTCGTGGGCCGTGCTGGTGCCGTCGGTCAAGATGTATTCGAGGGTGACGATGAGGGCGTTGGCGGCGCCGCCGATGGCCACGGTGAGGTTCTTGGTGTCGAAGCTGTGGCCCCGGGATTCCTCCAACTGGCTCAATTGGCGGACGTAGGAAGCCATTCGATGACCGTAACTCAGGAGGTCGGGGCACACGACGGTTCCGGCCGCGTTGCGAAGTTCGTCCTGCGACGCATCCTCGAAGTTGGTCCGAAACATGAGGAAGTCCTCCAGGAGGGGGTTCTCCGCCTCCCGTCCCACTTGTTGGCCCAGCGTCGGCAAGATGTCGAGTTGGATGCTGAACACGAGGAATCCGAGGACAAGCAGGATGCCCGCGAGCAGGATGACCTGGCCTTCGTCGTCACGCGCCAAACCAGACCACCGCCTTGATGTCGTAGAAGTAGCGTGCGGATGCTTCTCCGACGGGGTTCAAGTGGACGTCGAATGGCTCCAAGCTGGCGGACTGGCCGTTTCCCACGAGGTCGAGGAAGATGGGTTCGTCTTCTTCGCGGACACCGTCGGCGTCGAGGTCGGCCCAGCGAACCCGCTGGGTGGCCCCATCGAACGACTGGAACGTCGGCGAGCCGGCGGCGTCCGGGTCGGCGGATGCGTTGTACCGGCTCCCCATGGGGAGGAGGCCGACGCGTGTGATACGCACATCGCCGGCGTCTAGGCTGGTCCCGCCGTTGGCGAACAGGTACAGCGCTTCGCCCTCCTCCGTCACGGCGTCGGAGGACCGAAGGTTGAGGGTTGCAGTCGGGCGCGGTTCGATGGCACCGCCCACATCCGCGTCCCCGGTTCGAACGAACGAGCCGGCCTCGCAGGCCGCCCCGGCCCGGCAGGCGTCGACCCGGGTAAGGCGGAGGTCCCGGTGGGTCACGTTGCCTTCGCTGTCTAGGTCGAGGTAGACGGCCTCCGTCGTGTCCAGCGCGTCGTTTCCGTCGGCGTCGCGGTGTTTCGCAAGGGTGACCCACGCTCCGAGGTCGGAGGTGGGCACTCGAAGTGGAGCCTCGTTGGCGAGGACTTGGGCTCCCGCGCCGATGGTCCCGCGGGGCACGACCGTGAACGGAAGACAGCGCGTGACGGTGCAAGCCGAATGGGTCCCATAGGTCGCGTTCGCGGTGACCCGGCCGGCATGGAGTTCCTTGAGGGCGTACCCGTCTTCGTTCACGGTCCGGTTCAGGGGATCGTGAAGGTCCGTCAAGGTGGGGAACCCCGTCGCCTCGTTCACGCGAATCACGGGGCTGCCGGCCAGTTGATCGGCATGGACGGTCCAGTTGGGCGACGCCAGGGTGCGGGCCACGACGACGGTGGCATGCGGCGGAGAGCCGGTTCCTGCCACGAGCGTCGAACGGTAGCCGTTGTCGACGTAGAGGAGCGCGTGCGCGGCGGGGGGCAAGGCTGTGTGCATGAACTGTTCGAGCTCGCTGCCGTCGGCGTCCTCGCCCGCCTCGATGGTGGGGCCTCGGTAGCCCAGGGCGAGGCTCACGAGGCGGTCGAGGTCGTTCGCCAAGGGACAAGGGTCTTCGTGGCATTCGTCGGCGGCGGTGGGCGGCTTGGCTTGCCGCACCTTGAGCGCATCGAGGGCGACATTGCCGAGCTCGGTGGACTCGAAGGTCGCCGGGTTTGTGGGGAGCCGGAAGATGGAGACGAAGGCGATGGCGACGAAGATGAACAGCGCGACCATGACGGATTCGAGGAGCTGGAGCTGGCCGCCATTGTCCCGCCGGAGCGTCATGACAAGAATCCTCGGAAGAAGATCCAGGAGATGATGGTCATGATGAAGCTGTGCTTGAGGCCGGCCACGGGGTGGCCGTCGGTCATCACGCCAGCGACGAGTCCGCTGCCGATGCCTTGGATAAGGGCGGCGTGGAAAAAGAGCTGGACGTACGTGGCGACCTTGAAGCCGGTGAAGCTGAGTCCACCCACTTGGCCGCCCTTGGAAGTGGAGACGGCCTCCTGGAAGGAGGGGAGGAACTGTGCGGCTAGGACGAAGATGACCACGAGGAAGACGAGGAAGGCGACGTAGATGATGACGCTGTAGATGCCCATCTGCCGGTGTCGTTCTTCGACGATCATCTTGATCTCCCGGGCGTCGCTGGAGGCGGCGGTGAGGATGTCGACGACGCTGCCGCCGGCGCGGGAAGCCTCGTTGATGAGGCTTACGGTGCGTCCGATGAGGGGCGTCTGGACGCGTCCGGCGAACCGGGTGAGAGCCTCCGTGAAGCTGACGCCCCACTCCACTTGCGAGGACATGTGTTGGATCTCGGGGGTGAGGGCTCCATAGACGCCCTTGGAGGCGGTGCGGAGGGCGCGGGGGAGCGTCATGCCGGCGCGCAGCCCTTCGGCGATGTCGCGAAGGAAGTCGGGGAACTTGTCGTCCATCTTTCGGATGCGGTTCATCTTCTGGGTGTGGCGGAAGCCGTAGGGGCCGACGCCGATGAGGAACGCCATGATGAGAAAGTCAGTCCCGAGGGATGGCTTGAAGGCCGTTCGCTTCATGAAGGTCAGGACCGCGAGGGCGACGAAGACGAGCGCGAACATGAGGCTGACCGAATAGATGACGAGGTTCGCCATCTGTTCCCCCGTCAGGCGGCGGCGAGCGATGAGTTCGCCCGCCTCGGCGCGGCGCGCTCGCTCCGCAATCCAGCGGTGCTGCAGGTAGCGGAAGAGGATGACGAGGAGGACGACGAGCGCTGCGATGACGTATCCGACGAGGATGAGGCTCGACGTGCGGCGGTCCTTGATGGCGACGCTGCCGGTGGCGACGCCGCCGATGAGGAAGAAGGAGAGGAGGACGAAGGCGATGCCGACGAAGTAGGCTTGGAGGGCTCTGCGTTCGAGGACGTTGCGTTGGTCCTTGTTGGCGCGCTTGGCGGCGGTCCTGCGCGCCGGCTCGGGCCCGGAGCGCGCGA
>CAYVGY010000007.1:0-27154 GCA_964451065.1 uncultured Halobacteriales archaeon | reverse complement strand
GAAAATCTGGGCGAGGGAGGGGTATCGGAGGAGCAAGCGGAACGCGATGAGTTGGGCAGCGGCTCCGAGGGCGACGATATACGCGCTCTGTTCCTGACGGATCTGGGCGAAGAGCCCCGTGGTGAGGACGCCGAGGTTCTTGAGGAGGGCGAGGAGGAGGATGAGGCCGCTCAGGCCGAGGAAGAAGTAGCCGATGTCGCGGTGCCAACCTTTCCTGCGGTGGCGGCTGTCGAAGGTGGTGCGGGCGATAAGGAGAAGGTCGACGACGAGAAGGACGAAGGTGGCGAAGAGGACAAAGTAGCTGGCCGCGGTGACGATGGCGTCGAGGTCGCCCTTGACGATCTTGAGGAAGACGAGGATGGCGACGGCCTCGACGAGGAGAGTCAAGGCGAGCACGACGAAGGAACCCAGGGAGACGGCGTTGAGGACGGCGTCGTCCCGGCGCCGGACGGCGGCACGGGTCTCCAGCGGGGCTTTCGGGCGGAACCCGGCCTTCTCGTAGAGGAGGACGGAACCTGCCGCGAGCGCGCTGACGACCACGAGGAGAGTGATCTGGCCGGGCGTGTCAATGGGGAGAAGTCCGAGGCGGGCCAGGGGAATGGCGGTGAGCACGACGAAGAGCAGAGTGGCCACCGCCTCGGTGGCCCGTTGGAGAGCAGGGTTCTCCTTGGCGACGGCCGGCTCGGGCTTCGCCGCGGGCGGTTCCTCAGGGGCCTTGACCACGAGGGTCTCGGTCTTTGGGGGGGACCCGCCGGCGGTGGGCTTGGGGACGCTGACGGGCGTCCACTTGGGCGTCGGCGCCGCAGGCGTCGGCGTTTCCGGCGGCGGACCGGCCGGCGCGGTTGGGGTGTTGAAGGGGCTCTCCGTGTCTCACACCTCCGGAATCATGAGCTTGAGAAGGAAGACGTAGCCGAAGTTGATCACGGGCATGAGCATGTACACAAGGACGGTGAGGTTGGTGGGGCCGGCGCCGCTGATGATCGCGATGATGGCCATCATAACGATCATGAAGAGGGGGCCCGCCACGGCGACGGTGACGTAGGTCTCCGCCATGAGGCCCATGGTGTCGATGAAGGCCTTCTGCTCCTGCCGGTTCTCCCATTGGTAGCGTTGGGCCTTCTCCATGAAGTAGGCTTTGAGGTCGCCGCCCGACGTGATGGTGGTGATGGCTCCTTGGAGCAATTCTTGGAACTTGAGGCTGGGGCTTCGTTCTTGCGCGCGGCGCAGCGCCGTGACGATGTCGAACCCGTGCAGCGCGATGTCCTTGTAGATCCAGGCGGCTTCCTTGGCCACGTCGCCGTAGATCTTCTGCTTGCCGAGGCTGCGGAAGATCTCCGTGGGGATGACGCCGGCGCTGGCCATCGCCGCGATGTAGTTGAGCGCGTAGGGGAGCCGTGCGTTGATGTCCTTGGCGCGCTTCTTTCCCCGCGACTGGAGGTCCTGGACGGTCACGAAGTAGATGACGAAGGCGAGGAAGAAGGGCAGGAGCCAGAGGACGATTTCGGCCCGCTTGAGGAAGGGAAACTTGCTCCCGAGTTGGGGGACGAGGACCACGTTGAACGAGGCGACGAGGACCAGGGTGACGACGAAGGTGATGGTCGCCGTGGCGATGGCGTTGGCGAGGAAGGCCTCCGGCCGCATGGAGACGCGGGCCTTCTGGAGGGCCGGCACGTAGTCCTCGCCTTTGGCGTGCTTGGCGACGAGGGGGCCCAGGATGCGGACCCAGGTTCGTTGGAGACCCTTGAGGGCCATGGGTGTCCTCCTAGCTCCACGGGGCGTCGTTCTGGACCCGCTCCATCACGGACGCCGGATCCTTGTAGTAACTGGAGACGATGCGCGCGACGTCGCGGTAGTTTCGGACGCTGTGCCGAATCATGTACTTGATGATCTCCACCCGGTTTTCCATCTCCTGCTTCATCTGCTGCGGCGTCATGCCCTTCTCGACCTGGATGCGTTCCAGGACGTAGCTCACGCCGCTGAACCGGAAGGAGTCGTCCTTGGGTTGCCACCGGAACACTTCGTTGGTGAGGATTTCGCGCGTGTGGGGGTCGATACCGACGATCTCCGCCAACTGCTTGGTGCGGCGCACGCGTTTTCCCCCGACGCGGGTCTGAATCTGGATGGAAATCACGTCGAGGGCTTCGAGGAGGTTGCGCGGGATGTTGATGGGGTCCGACTCGAGTCGGTGGATGACCGCGTCGACCGAATCCGCGTGCATGGTTCCATAGGCGGCGTGGCCCGTGGCCATCGCTTGGAACAGGTTGTAGGCTTCCTTGCCTCGGACCTCACCCACGATGATGTATTCGGGCCGCTGCCGGAGGGCGTTCTTGAGGAGCTGGAACATGTCGATCTCGCCGGCGCGGCGGCCGTCTTTGTCGGCCGCCCCGAAGCCGCTGCGCGTCACGCCGGGAATCCAGTTGGGATGGGGGAGCGACAGTTCGCGCGTGTCCTCGATGGAGACGATCTTCATCTGAGGCGGGATGAACAGGAGGATGGCGTTGAGCGAGGTGGTCTTGCCGGACGCCGTTCCTCCCGCGTAGATGGCGCTGGCGGCGTGTTGAATCGCGATCCACCAGTAGGCGAGGATCTCGGCGCTCATCGTGCCGAACTTGACGAGGTCGGGCGGCGTGAAGGGTTCGGACCGGAACTTGCGGATCGTGAAGGTCGACCCGTGGGCGCTGACCTCGCGCGAGAGGGTGGCCTGGATGCGGCTTCCGTCACGCATCGTGGCGTCGAGGATCGGGTCGGCGATGGAAATGTGCTTGCCGGCCCGCTGCGCAAGCCGGATGACGAACGAGTCGAGCTCGGTGTCGTTGGCGAACTTGACGTTGCTCTTGACGGATTCGTACTTGCGGTGATAGAGGAAAATCGGTTGGTGCGCGCCATCGCACGAGATGTCCTCGATCTGGTCGTCGCGGGTCATGACGTCGACGCGGCTCTCGCCGATGAAGTCACGGTAGACGTAGTAGAGGAGCTTCTTCTTGGTTTCCTGCTCCTGGATCTCGTCGTCCGCAAGGACGACGGCATAGTCGTACAGGATTTCGTCGAACTTTTCGGCGAGGAATTCTTGCGGCTTCTGCTTTTCGAGCTCGGTGGGATCGACGTCGAGAAGGTCGACCATGGTGTGCTCGATGAACTTCAGGATCTTCTGCTCGTCCGCGGTGAGTTGAGGCTCGATAACCCGGTACGTCATCTCCTTGTCCTTGTTGTGGAACGTGATCAGCACGTACGCATACGGTTCCAGGATCGGGTAGAGGTCGACCTGCACGTCGTCCGCCGTCAGCGGGAAGGGTTCACTGGGATCAGGCCTGTACCAGGACGGGAGACCTTGGACCGGTCTGGTTTCCGGCGGCGGCTTGACGACCTCCTTGGCGCCAAGGGCCTTCGGCTGGGGGGACGGCTTCGGCCCCGGCGTCGGGCGCACGACCGACGTGGGCTGGGTAATCGGCTTCCAAACGGTTGTCGGCGGTGCCGCGCGCGGGGCACCGGGCACGGTCGAAGAGGGGACGGGTTCGACGCCCGGCGGACGGACCACGCTGGGTCGGGGCGTCTCCTCTTCTACGGCCGCCATGATCTTTTGACGGGTTTCGGGGTCCTCCACTGAGCGCGTGACCTGGAACGTGGTCTTCGTCGCCTCGCCCGGCTTGAGTTGTCGCGCAATACCGGAATCGGGAACCGAGGGTCGCCCCACCGTCTTCCCGTCGCCGGAAGCCGGGGCCGGCGCAGGGGCCGACGGGCCGGTGGGCCCTGGCTTGGCTTCGTCGGCCGGCTTCTTCTCCTTGCGTTCCTTGGTCATGCGGACGTCACTCGATCGTGATGGAATTGGTCGGGGTGGGAGCGGATTCGAAAAGATAAGATACGATGATTCGGCCCAAGCTCCCCTCAACCTCCCCCGACAGCGAGCACACCAGGTACTCGGCGGTGCAGATGCCATCGGGGGGCAAGTTAACGGCGATGTTGAACGTGGTTACGCCGAGGCGTATGCCCTTGACCGGGATGGACCCGTTGACGAAGTTCTCGTCCAAGGCGAGCTCGTATTCGAACCCCTGGATCTGTTGCGGGACGTACAGGGTGCGGGCGTAGCGGAGGACCGTTGTGTCCACCGCGGAGTCGTTGCGGGCCCCGGCCGCCGTCAGCGTTTCCTGCACGCCCAGGGACAAGCGGCTGACGACGTCCTGGAGTTCGGCGCGGGCGGCCAGGCCCCGGGCGGACTGGTTGACTTGGCCGAACGCGTAGATGCTGACCATGAGAATCAGGATGGACATGAGGAAGCTGAAGAGGAAACCGATGACCTCAGACACACCCGCCTCATCGCGCCCCAGCCTTCGGCTAGAAGGGGCGGACAAGGACCAGCACCTCCGCCTCGATCAATTCATAGAAGAACTTGCCGCCGTTGGCGTACGCGTTGTCGTCGGGATTGTAGAGGACGTTCACCTCGCCCTCATCGCATTCGTCCGTGGCCGCGGTGTAACCGCCCTCCTGCGTGTAATTCCCCAGGGAGGAAAAGTACGTGCAGAACCCTTCCTCGAGGAGGCCGGCGTCGTCGATGCCGGTGTGGCCGGAGTCGTCGACCTGGATGCGGACGGCCTTGGACGGGTCGAACGAGGGGCGGTCATCGGTGAAGCCGTAGTTGTCGACCAGGTTTGCCAACACCGTGTGGCGCCCCTTTCCGGAGGCCGACGAGAGTCCGTCGATCACGAACATGCGGACCACGTACGAGCTGTCCTTGGGCAGGAGGTCCCACGTCGGCTCCTTGACGGTGGGCTTCTCTTGGAGGTAAAGACCACCAACTTGTTCGGTGAAGACCGCCCCCATCTCGATGTGGATCCTGTTCTCGTCTTCACTGGGGTCGAGCGAGTACGTGATTCGTCCCACGTCGAAAATCCAGGTTTCTCCGACCACGGTCGTGCCGGACTTGTATTGGACGCGGGTCACGTTGCCGGGCAGTCGATAATCGTCGGTCCCATCATAGTCGTCCAACGAAATCGGGCAATCGCCCGCCCCACAATTCGCCGTCCTGATTTCGTCGGGAAGCGTCTGAAGGAATTGGTAAACCGAGACGGTCGTGGCCTGTGGCAGGCTCTTGACGAGAATCCGGTTCGTCGAATCCTGCTCCCACTCGTCGACGTAGACCGCATGGTAACTGGGCGTGAACTCGGCGAACCCCGAGACGGCCCACCGGCTGCCCTCGTGGATGAGGAGTTCGCCCTGGTTCATCGTGATGGTCACGAGGCGCGTGTTCTGGGGGTCCCGCAGCGTCCGAAGGTCGCCATTGAGCTGCACCATCTGGGTGAGGACCGACTCGTACTCGGCGTGCTCCTGGAGGCCCTGGATGGCCGGCACGCCCCACATCATGATGCCCGCCATGGCGAGCAGCACAATGAGGAGGACGAGGACGGTCCCGATCACCGGCGAGACCGCTCGCACATCGCGTCGGAATTGACGCTCCCATGCGCTGAACCGGTTCGTGAGCTCCGTAGTGTCCCCCACCGCTTTCTGCGCGCTGCTAGAACACGCGCCGCGTCGACTCGAGCCAAAGGCCCTTCTCGGTCTCCTTGTAGAGGAGAAGCCGCGTCGCGTCTTGGACCCCCCGCATCTTGGTGACCGTGATGTAGGAATAGAGGCCGAACCCCTGCCGGTCAACGCCAAACTCGATCACACCGTCCGCCATGTGGCGGAGCCGTGTCTCCACCGGGGGCGGATGCATGCCTTTGATGAACATGACGAGGACGACCCCGTTGCGGGCCCGCGTGACGCCAGAGATTGCACCGACCATCGCCATCGTGGGTTCCAGTCCGTAGGCGTCGATGGATTCGGTGAGGGACTCGATGACGACGCGGAAGGGCGCATCCTTGGGATGCCGGAGGATGCGAGCCAAGGCGTCTTCCGTGACCTTCACGGCGTGGTTCTCGATCCCGATCTTCTTCAGCGTGGCCGCGTTAAGGTCCCGTAGCTTGACGCTGTAACAGTCGATGTATTGCAGGTTCTGGATGGCCTGCGCGTTGGGGAGGAACGTCCTCAGCCGCTCAAGGACCTCGTCCTTGGGCCGCTCCAGGTTGTAGTAGTAGGTAGTCTCCCCCTGTTGCAGGCCCCCCGCCGCGAACTGCTCGCAGAACAGGTGGGGCGCGTTGCTTGGGTCGGAGACGACAAGAACCGTGCTCCCAACCGGGATTCCCCCGCCAAAGTGGGCGTCCAGCCCTTGGATGCCGGTGGTCGCCATGCGCATCGCGGATCAACCTCTTGGCCTACCCCTCGTTGGGGCGGGCCGACTAGGCCCTCCAATCGGTCGCTAGAACCCTTGTTTTTTAGCTCATAAAGCACTTTCGTTCCACACAAATGCTCCCCACCGAACTACTTATATCAATGGTCCTAGTGGGTATAGGCGCCGGCGCCGCGTCAGGTCTTTTTGGCATCGGCGGGGGCATCATCACCGTCCCCTTCGTGCTTTTCCTCACGCCCCTTTCCTTCCGCGAATCGGTCGCGGTGAGCCTCCTGGCCATCGCGGCGACGACCCCCATGGGTCTGTGGTCGCATGACCGCGCGGGCCATGTCCGTTGGACCACCGGCGCCGCGCTTGGCGTGGGCGGTGTCGCGGGCGTTCTCCTCGGGACCGCCCTCGACCCTCTCCTGAACGAGCTCGCCCTCCTGTGGTTGTTCGCCGGTCTCCTCGTGTTCGCCAGTCACCGCATCGCCTACGGCGCGGAGGCCCTCCTGCGGAAACTGCACGGCACGGCGGCCCTTGCCGCCACCGGCGTCCTGGCAGGCGCCGTGGCCAAACTCCTCGGCATCGGAGGAGGCATCCTCATCGTGCCGACGCTCGTGTTCTCCGGTTTCACGATTCACTTGGCGGTCGCCACAAGCCTGGTGGCCGTCTTCACCAATGCCGCCTTCAGCAGCATCGTCAACCTCGTTCGCTTCGCCCAGCTGGACTGGATCCTCGTGGCCCTACCCGTCGCGCTGGGCTCCTGGGTCGGCGTCCTGGTCGGTTCACGGGCGGCGCTCAAGAGCCGGGCGGACGTCCTCCAACGGGCGTTCGCCCTCCTGCTTCTCGCCGTCGCGCTCAGCTTGATCTACCGGTCGCTTCAGTGACGAACCGAATTGGCTAAACGGGCCGCAACGCCTGCGCCTGTCATGGTCCGCCTCTTCCCCCCCGAACTCTGGAAGGGGGTCAACGACCATTTTCGGGTCGGCGGCGGGTTGTACGTCGACGCCCCTCGCCCGCGCGCCTACGTCCGCAAGCAGAGACTGATGTACCGGAACTTCCCGGCCGAGGCCGACATCGCGACGCAGGCGGCGTATCTGGCCAAGAACCTCGTGAACCTGCAACGATACCCGGACGCGAACAAGCGGACCGCTAGCGTTCTGCTCGAGGTCTTTCTCGAAACCAACGGTTACGAGCTCCTCTGCGGCAATCCGGCCTACGCGGCGTTCCTGCTGCACGTTCAGCGCGCCGTGCCATCCGAGGCCTGGGACGGTCGCACCTTCAGCCTCCTGCCCGACTACATCCCGTGGCGCGACGACGACTACCATCGCCAACTGTGGGGCTGGATCGCTGCGAACACGGTTCGCAAGCCGTAAATAGGCGCCCGGCCGATGGCTCGCCCGGATGCACTCGCCTCCCCCCACGAAGGAGGAGCCCGCCGCCTACGCCGAACTGGTGGCGCAGCTTCTCAAGCGACGCGAAGAGGTCCACCGCACCCTCGAGTTCGCGTAGCCGCCGCGCTTATATTGCGCGCTTCGCCTGACCGCCGGTGGCGGTCCACGTCCACGTCAACTGCGCAGTGACCCTCGACGGGTGCCTCGGCGGACCCGGCCGGACGCCGCTCAAGATCAGCAACGATGAGGACCTCCGGCGGGTCCATGGGTTGCGGAATTCGGCGGACGCCATCCTGGTCGGCGTGGGCACCGTCATCGCCGACAATCCAAGGCTCACCGTGAAGCGGGACCTCGTGGGGGGGCCAGTCAAGGATCCCCTGCGCGTGGTTCTCGACCCCGCGCTGCGAACGCCGCCTGGCTCGCACGTGACACGCCCGGAAGTTCCCACCCTGTTCTTTGCACGAACCGACGCCCCGGAACGCGCCGGATGGACCGTCGAGCGTGTGCGGTCACACGTCGACGGCCTGGAACTCGGGGAGGTGCTCCAGCGTCTCGAGGCCTACGGGGTTCGGCGCCTCATCGTGGAAGGAGGCGCGAAGACGCTGTCCCGGTTCTTCTATCACAACCATGTCGACGAGGCCACGATTTTCGTCGCACCGCGCATCCTGGGGGCGCCCGATGCGCCCCGCCTGGTGGAAGGCGCGATGGACCTGCGCAAACACTTGGCCTTGGCGGAAGCCCATCCTCTGGGCGACGGGATCTTGTTCGCGCTGCGGCGGCGCTAAAGGAGGAGGGCGTCCGCCTTCGGGGCCGTGATCTCCTCGAAGACGACTTGCCCGGTGGCGGCGTCGATCTCGATGCTTCCGTCCCGGCCGGCGACGCGCCAGATGGGGACCCAGTAGACGCCGAGGTTATGAAGCCGCAGTTCGTTCTCGGCGAGTTCGACCTTCTTCTTGACAATGACGCTCCACTCGGATTCGTCTTCTTGCGTGACGACGTCGCGCGTGACGAGGGAGCGGAGTTCGTTGGTGAGGATCTTTTGCGCTTCGTCACTGGGTAGGCGGATAGGTTTCTCATCCACGTCCGCCCCTTCGAGGGCGACCTCACCGACGTCGAGGGCGTGGACCCACGGCTTGACTCTCTTTGTGGAGGCGTCGACACACACGCGGCCCGTCTGCGTGTCGGCGTGGAGACTGCCTTCGACGAGGACTTGGGCTTCGTAGTCGAAAACGTGGCAGGGGACCAACCGGAGGAACACGCGGTCGATGGTCCGCGTCTTCGGTTTGGCGAGGCTCAAGGCGAGAGACTTGGACACCTGTGTCCTTAGAATCCGGCGGGCGGGGCGTGGGATCGGCGCGGGGGCGAACGACGGCGCGACGGTGGGCGCTGGCGTGGGCGGCGCGGGAGCCGGCGGCGTGGGTGCGGCCGTCGCCGGTTGTACAGCCTGGTCAAGGATGCCGAACGCCATGGGAATCTCAAGGATGGGAGACGGTTGCGTTTCAGGGGCCGCCAAGAGTGGGGGGATGGCGGCCGGGAAGGGGGGCTCTGAGACGGGTGACGCGGGCGTCGGGGCCGGCGCCGGGGTGGGTACTGGTGTTGGAGCGGCCGCGGGGGCCGGCGGCGTGGCGGGGGTCGCGTTAAGCGCGGCCTGGTGGACCTGGTGAAGAATCCTGCTGGGGCGCGGCGTGGCCCAAGGGTCTTGTTGTTCCCAGACGTCGGGGCAGGTCTCGCGGACGACGGCGCTGCCCAGCTCTTGGGTCGTCCGGAGGCTGTCCCAGACCTGGACGCGGTTTTGGGCGGCATGGACGGTGAGCGTCTCGGGCACGGCTCCGAGGCTCACGACGAGGCCGCCATCGCAGGCGGTGTCCCTGATGGCTTCTAGGAGTTCGGCCACGAACGTGGGGCCGAGGGGTTGGCGGTGGAGCCAGAAGGCGACGGCGACGCGTCGCGTGTCCTTTTCGAGGAGCAACGCGACGGGGTGACGACGGCCGCTGGTCCCGGGAAGCTCCGTGCGGGTTCGCGTGGTGTAGCCGAAGGCACGGAAGAACTCGGAGAACACGTCGACGAGCGTGGCCATCAGTGCATCCCTTCCCGAAGGACGGAGCGCCGTCGCTATAGGCTTGTCGTTTTGGTTCCGGTCTGGGCGAGAAACCGACGGGCCAAGGTTCGTCGGCACCGCGGCATTGAGGACGATTTCGGGCCGTGGCTTGTGCAAAGCCTCTGCGTCCCAACTTATTGGGCTGGCCGGGCAATCTCGATCTCGACGCGGTAGAGGCCGGGCGTTCCGGCGTTCTGGTACAGGTGCAGCGTGTGCTCGCCCGTGCCGCGCCAGTGGCTGGTGAGATAGACTTCGTCTTCGTAGCCCTCGCCGAGGCCGCCGCGGTAGCTGCCGTCGGGGCCGGTCACGACGACGGACGATTGCTTGAACGTGCCCGCGTACTCGGGGACCGCGTCCCAGTACTTGATCCGCACCCACAGGGCGTCGTCCGGGACGGTGAACTTGTGTACCGCCTCCGCCGCTCCGGTCGCGGCCAAGTCGATGGGGTTGGGGACCTGCTGGAAGCCGAGGTTGGGTTGGCCGATGAGGGTCCGGCTGGCGGGGACGCTCAGGTCGACGGTCTGGAGGGTGGTTTCGACGGCGGGCGTGGCCGCGACGGCGGTGACGGGCGCCGGTTCCGCCGCGGCGGCCGCAAGGTCCTTCGCTTCGCGCGCGGCGGCCACCGCGTCCGCCCACCTCGCTTCGGTCAAGGCCAAACGCGCCGCGTCTTCCGCCTCGTAGACGGAGGCGAGCGTGGCCTCGTCCGTGACGGTCTGGAGCACCTCGTGGGCTGTCTCGAGGTTGGCGAGCGCGTGGGCGATGCCGAGAAACATCTGGTCGTAGTGGTCGAAGCGCATGTAGACGTGGCGGTAGGACATGAGGCTGTACGTGGAGTCCCACAGCCAGTTGGTGTGGCCCTCGGGCCAGGACGCTTCGTCAAGGTTGGTGCTGTCCTTGGTGTGGGTGAGGCCGAGTTCGTGGCCCGCTTCGTGGAGCGGAAGCAGGGTGATGTTGTTGAAGCCGATGGTGGCCTTGCTGCAGGGGATGGTGTTGGTGCGGACGCAGAGGTCGAAGAAGTGGTTGAAGATGGCCCAGGGTTGGCCCCAGGCGTCGCCGTCGGCCCACCCGCCGGCGGTGGAGATGCCCCAGAACGTGTAGAAGCCGTTGAAATAGAAGTAGAACTGGGGGATGACGAAGTCGCTGGGCGCGGCGGTTGGCACGTACTGGTCCCAGGCGTCGCGGACGTAGGCCTTCACGACGCCGGCCGAGACGAGCGTAGGGTCGCTGTAGCGCTTGGCGTTGAGGAGCGTCTCCGCCATGCCGACGTCGTCTTGGGGCAAGTAGTGGAACACCACGGGAGCCTGGGTCTCGACCCACGGCATGAGGAGCCGGAACGAGTCGTCGATGTCTTTCTGGGGCACCCATTTCTGCATGTCGACGCCGAGGGCGGTCTGGGGGTTTTCCAAGGCGCCTTCCTCGATGAAGACATGGATGGGGGTGACGAAGCGTTCGAACGTGCGGACGGGGTAGATGGGGTCCCGGGCGACGCGGATCTGGAGGAAGTCGGAGAGGTCGTGGCCGAGGTTGTCGTGGAGGCGGAGCGTGTCGCCTTGGAGGTCCCATAGCGGCGGGTCGGTCCACGTCTCGGCGGGTCGGCGGGGCACGAAGTCGTAGTTGGAGGGAGCGGCGGTGAGGTCGAGCCAGACGAAGTTCCAGCGGGCGCCCCAGGCGCGGAGGCTGATGGGGTCCTTGGGGGTGTGGAACGGTGGCGCCTCCACGGCGCGGTGGCCCAGGGCCTCCATCGGAGCCTCGACGGAGGGCGGCATCGCGTCCTTGGGGACCTTGGAGTGGCCCATGCCGTCGTCGAAGCGCCAATAGTGATAGGTGGTCGTGGGGAACACGCCGGCGTTCTCGCCATCGAGCAGGAAGATGGTGTGTGCGGCGGGGCCGAAGTCAAGGCCGTAGTCCGCTCGATGCGCTTCGATCCAGGCCTCGGTCTCGAGCGCGTCGAGGTAGAGGATATCCTTGGAGGCATCGGCGCGAAGGGGCAGGCACCCATCGCAGATGCGCTTGGGGCCTTTGGAGTCATAGTCGACGAGCCACGGGTTGGGGCGCCCGGTCTCGCCCGTGCCCAACGCATATCCGAAGAGGTCGTTAGTGAATTCCGGCGTCGCCCCGTGGAATGTGTAGTCGAACGTGTACCGGACGGGTTGGTAGGTGGGCGTGCCGGTGGTGCCGGAGACGCTCTCGATGATGGGGACGCGCTCGGTCGGGAGGCGTTGGCGGAGTTGGTCTTCCTGGAGGACCCCGCCCGCTAGGCCGACGGTGACGATGTGGACGGCGAGGGGGATCTCGATGGTTTCGAATTCGGCCGGCGGCGGTTCGACCTCGATGTTGGCGGGGCCGGTCGTGAAGCAGCCGGCGAGGACGGTCGCGAGGACCAGGATGAACGCATTGCGGAGCCGCATGGCCAACCCCCGAAGGGGCATTGAGACGCGGGGGGCGGGAAAAGCTTTACGCCGCCGGGGCCGGGCGAATCGGGGGAAGGAGCCGAACCTGCGGGCCGTTCAGAGGGAGGACATAGAAGCCCTCTCGACGAGGAAGCAAACCTGCCCCGCTAGTCGATTGTCAGAGCGGTCGCGGCCTGCGGCAGCCCCAGCCGGCCCAAATCCTCCGTTCGGACCAGGGCTGAGACCAAGCACCCGGAGCCGGCGTCGAACCGGACGGCTCCAAGTTGGTCGTCGTCGATGCGGACCCAAAAAGAGTATTCGGGGATGGATGAAATGGGCCGCCAATCTTCAAGCTCCGAGGTTGGCACCAGCTTCCAGGAGAATCTCTCCGCGCCCTCGGGAAAGAGCGCGGCGAGCCGCTCATTCGCATCCGCAATCGACGTGATAGGCCCGGCTTCGACGGCGCGGGGAATGATTTTCCTCGATGATTCGTCCGGCCGGTGCTGGAAGGAAGGTGGCTGTTGTGTGAGGTTGGGAGACCTTGTGACCTTCTCCACACGCACCTCCCGCTGGTTGAATCCATCCACGGAAAACGATATGTCGGCCCGAACGGTCCTCTCGGTAAAGACTCCGCCTGTTTCCCGAAGCGTTGAGTTTCCCAATGAGAAGGTCAGGACGGGAGGTCCCGGGCCTTCCATTGCTGCATCGTAGGGAGGATCGTGGTTGGTCAAGTACTCTGAAAACTCGGATACGTTGCTGGCCAACCCTATCGAATGATAGGCGCCTGGCGCCTCGAACGCCGGCCAATACCGTCAACGACGCCTTTCAAACGAGGTCGGCCTACCAGCGCCGCTTTTCGAGGCCTTGCCGGAACGCGAGCATCGCGACCAGCCAGATGAGGACGGCGAGAAGCGAGACGAAGCCGGCGACTTGGAAGGCCGCGAGGCCGCCGAAGGCGAACGCCGTGGCGGTTCCGAGGGCGCAGAAGCCGAGCAGGAGGGTGAAGCTCGTGAAGTAGCTCACGGCGGCTTGGTGGCGCTTGAAGTCTTCGAGGCCGGTGATCTCGTGGCGGGTCGTGAGTTGGCCTTTCTCCATGCGCATGAGGATGCGCTCAAGGTGCGTGGGGAGGCGGGTGAGGAACTTGCCGAGGTCTTGTGCGGCGGCGGTGAGGGCCTCCGACTGGAGTTGGGGCGAGAGGAACCGTTCCTTGATGGTCTTCTGGACGAACGGCATGAGGACGGTCATGAGCTCGTATTCGTCGTCGAGTTCCTCGCACATACCATCGAACTGGTAAACGGCTCGGGTGATGAGCATGAAGTCGGGAGGCAGGAGCATGCCGTGGGTGTTGGCCAGCTGGATGATCTTGTCGAGAAGAGCGGGGTCGGCAATCGTGGCGCGTTCCGCTTCCAGGTATTCGATGATCCGTTCAAGGTCGTAGAGAAACTGTTTCTGGTCGTATTCCCGTCGGACCTCGCATAGTTCGACGATGACGCGGGCCGTCTCGTCGAGGTTGCCTTGGTTCATGGCCTCGATGAACTCGAGGATGGTGCGTGACCGGCGCTTGGTGACCTGGCCCACGGCGCCGAAGTCGAGGAAGCAGACCTGGTTGGGGCCCATGAGGAGGACGTTGCCGGGGCTGGGGTCGGCGTGGAAGAGCCGGTCGAGGAAGATCTGCTTGGCCATGGCGTGCGTGATGATGCGGGCCAGGTTCTGGTTGTCGCGGGGCGTGAGCTTCAGCTTGTGGCGGTCGTAGAACTTCGTGCCGGCGATGAACTCCATCACGAGCACGCGCTTGGTGGAGAGATCGGCGTGCGGGTGGGGGATCTTGACTTCGGCGACATCGGCGAAATTCTCTTCCATGAGGATGGACGTGCGCAGCTCGTTCCGAAAATCGAGTTCCTTGTTGAGCATGTGGCTGATTTCTTCGAGGTGCTTGACGGGCTGCCAAACCTGGGAGGCGGCGAAGAACCGTTCCGTGAAGGTGACGATGCCGCGCAGGATCTCAAAGTCGGTGTGCATGCGGCCTTCGATGCCGGGGTGCTGGACCTTGACGGCGACGGTCTGTCCGGAGCGGAGGACGGCGCGGTGGACCTGGGCGATGGAAGCGGACGCGATGGGTTTCTCTTCGAAGTCCTTGAAGACCTCGTGGAGGGGCTTGCCGAGCTCCTCCTCGATGAGGAACTTGATCTCGTCGAAGGGCGTGGCGACGGTCTGGTCGTACATTTTCTTGAATTCTTCGATGTACTCCTTGGGGATGAGGTCGGGCCGGGTCCCAAGGAGTTGCCCGATCTTGATGAAGGTGGGCCCGAGGTCTTCCATGAGGCGCCGCACGCGCACCGGAGCAGAAGCGGGGCCGCGGCCGTCCACGGCGACTTCCGGCTTGGGAGTTTTCTCCCGGACCTGGGCCTGGCGTTGGAGGGCACCGATGTCCTGGAGCAGGCTCGGGAGCCGATGCTCCAGCATGATGTGCATGACTTCGTTGAAGCGTTTGCTCTTGGTGACGCGCTTGGCAAACGCCTGCGTGACCACGTCGTTGAGGAAGTGGGCGGGGGATTAAAGGTGTAGGATTCTGGAAAAAAGGATTTGGGACGCGCCCCCGTCGACCCCGCAACAGGAGGCCGACGGGGGGCATCGAGAGCGGTTAGTTTGCCAGGAGGCGCTCGGCGCCTTTCTCCAGGCGTTCGGCGCTCGCGCGGACCCAGGCGTCAGCCTTCTTGATCGTCGGGCGGGCGCGCTCGGGGCTCACCCCGAGCAGACGGCCGGCCACCGGCGTTTGTTGGCGCAGGTAGCGAAGGCGCAGCGTGCGGTAGCCCTTGAGGGCGGCCTTGCCTTGGCGCCGGACCTCGGTCCGGGCTTGCGTGAGCAGGTCGCTGGCGGTGGTCACGTAGCGGGGCGTCTGGCTAGGGACGACGACAAGGACGTCACGTCCGGCGAACTCGGCGAGTCCAGCGACGGTTCCTTTGGGCGAGACCTTCTTCGTCCCGACGACGCGGGCTTGGGTTCCGACATCAATCTTCATTGGGATTCCTCTGTGTGGGAAGTTGTGTATCCCACAATATTGCACAGGAGGGACTCGTATTTAGGCCTATGGTTGCTCTCGGACCCCATCTTGCGGGCCCGACCGCGAGTCCCGCCAGAAACCCATTTATCGGCGCCCGTTCGTCCCTGGCGCCGGGCGGCTGAGGAGATTGGACGGAAACCGACTCATTGGCGCAATCTTGATGGCAATGGCTACGGGGGGAGTGATTGTCTCACTCGTCGTCCCCTGGTGGACCTGGGAAAACGCCACGGCTGGCGCCGGTCAATCTCTCTCTGCGGGACCATTCGACTCGAACGCTGGCCAGATCAAGGAGTCGGCCGCCACGACGAGTGGTTTCCTCGTACTTGTCGCGCTCCTCTTCTTGGCGGCGGCGGCCGTACTCCTGATGATTGGAAGCACGGTGCGCACGACGAGTCCGAAACTGGGCGCGGCGGGACCGTGGTTGGGCCTCGCGGGAAGCCTTCTGATGATCGCCTCTCTCGTTTTCGCCGTTCTGCGATACCCAGACGAGGTCAGTACCGCCCGGCTTGACGTGGATTTCTGGGACGAAATTGGTTCCCTCAGTGTGTCCGCAGGCCTAGGCTGGTGGATGGGCGCGGCCGGGGCCCTCATGGGCATCGGCGCAAGCGTCGCGGGCATGCTGACCACGAAGGCGCCTCGCGGCCTCGCGACCTGAGGGGGACCAGGCCCGGGCCGTGTGCGCTTCCACTCCGGGAAGCCGTCGATCGGCCCGCGCGACGCCAGCCGGCGTGTCGGAATCCTTATGGGCGACGCATGTCTGCGCCGCGCGTGGACCCCCCCTCCACAGGCCCCAGCGCTATAGCGTCCGACCCGCAGGCCTTGCCGCCTGCGACCAACCCCCAGGCCGCCACCCCCATGCCGATGTGCCTGGCGTGCGGCCAACTCTTGAAGTCGACCGATGCCAAGTGCCCTTCCTGCGGTGCTCCCGTGCCGGGCCGAGCGCCGAAGAAATCGAGCACGCTGCGCATCGGCGCACTCATCTTCGCCATCATCACGCTCTATGTTGGCTCCCAGGGAATCCTCATCGTCATCGAGGCCAGCCAAGGTGACTTCAATGCGCCCGCCGATACGTTGGGCGATGGGGACCTCCAGATCCTGGGCTCGGTGACGGACAGAAACGGCCTCGGGTTGGTCGGCGTCAACGTCACGCTCAAGGGAGCCGACGCCAATGGCACCCGGACCGGCGAAAACGGCACCTACACGCTAAAGGACTTACCCGCCGGATACTACATCGTCCGTTTCCAGCTCGACGGCTACAAGTCGACCGAGGTCCGCATGTTCCTGCTGCTGCAGGACGAGAGCGCGAACGTAAAGCTCGAGCCCGGCGACGCCAATGAAACGATGACCGTCGAGCATTCCACCTTCACCAACACCGTCCGGACCCTGAACATCTGCGGCTCGGTGCTCGTGGCCGTCGGCCTTCTCCAGTTGGCCGGAGCGGTCGCCTGCTACCGCCGCCGGTCCTACAAGCTGGCGCTTACAGCCGCCATCGTGGGCGCGGTCGTGTCGGTGCCGCTCATCGCGGCCATCCTGCTGGGCCAGTTCGCGTTCCTCCCGGTCGTCGTCTTGGCCGTGATCGCCCTCGTGCTCGTCGTGAAGAACAAGCGCGACTTCTTCTAGAGCGTCGCGCCTCGTCCGCAGTGCCGGCAGACCACGCGGGTCGGTTCCAGCGGGTTCACGAACTGTTCGAACCGGTTCGAGCAGTCGGGGCACTCAAGAAGCGTCGGAGCTTCGAGGGCCTTGCCCAGTTTCCTGTGGAGGATTTCCCAGGCGCGGTTGGACCCACTTTGCAAGTAGGCGGCGGAGATGGACCAGCCGATGATGGGCACGAGCCCCCATAGTGCCGGAATCCAGGAACTGGATCTCTTGTCCGCGTCGGTGGCCGTTTGCACCTTTCGAAGGTGCGCACCGCTCAGGAAGGGCGTGATGAACCAACCGATCACGGGAAGGACGATGAAGACGATGAGGAGCACGGCCGGGTGCGGGCCAGCGCCGGCCCGGTTCTTTCGAAGTTCGTGGTTGATCTGTGTGAACCAGACGAAGAAGTAGATTCCGGTGACAAGGGAGATGAGGGTGTGGGTCGTGACGCTGCGGATTCGGCCGACGTAAATCTCGCGCGTCAAGGACCGTGCCGCGCGCGCAAACTGGCGGTTTCTATTTAAGACTGCCTTTGGCGCGTCATGCGACTAGCACGAAGACGATGGCGAGTAGGAAGGCCGCGCCGCCGAGGGCGATGGCGACCAGGCTCTGCGTAGACCGTTGCACCTTCAACAACGCCACGAGGCCCATCGTGACGGCGGTCGCGGCGAGTAGGAACGGGAACCAGTACCCGGCCAGGTAGGAGGTGGCCACGGCGGTGAGGCCGGCCAGGAACGCGAACGGCGAGAGGAGGTTGTCGCCGTTGGTCGTCCCGCCCAGCGGCGCGGGGGTCGGCCAAGGGGGCGAGGATGGGGACGCGGTCTCCGGCGTCGGAGCGGGGGAACCGGGCACGAGAGCCGCGTAGGCGCATTCGGGGCAGCGGGCCCATTGGCCCGGCTCGGCTTCTAGAAGGTGGCCGCATTGCGGGCACTTGAGGAGCGTGGACGATCGCCTCCTGGGACCATCGGACCTACACCGAATAAATCCTTGTTTCTATTTGCGGCGCTTCGGTTTCCCCTTTCCGGGCGTTTCCGCTGGCGTCGCCTCCGGCGGAGGTTCCGGGATGCGCGCCGCGCTGGGCTCCGTCGATTCCTTCCTCTTGAACCGCCCCAGCAGTCCGACGATTCTCCTCGTCGGCGAAGTTTCGGCCTCTGGCGTCTCCCTCGGTTCCGGACCGTTGGCCGCCGCGGGGACCGCCGCCGGCTCCTCCTGACTTGATTTCCGTCCGAATCCGTACCGCCTTTCCCCCGGAGGCGGGCCGGAAGCTTCGCCGACGGACGGTGCCGCGGCCGCCTCCGAAGGCTCCGGTGAGGGGGGCCCGTCCGCCGCCTTCTTTCCGCGCCGGAGCAAGGACAAGCGTCGGCGCCACGTGGGG
This sequence comes from uncultured Halobacteriales archaeon, assembly GCA_964451065.1. GTDB lineage: Archaea > Thermoplasmatota > E2 > JACPAO01 > JACPAO01 > CAYVGY01. The sequence continues at coordinate 8,996 of CAYVGY010000007.1, read as the reverse complement.
GCAGCGTCCTCAGCCGCAGACGGCGCCGTCCCCGTTTCCCTCGGTTTTGGACGGAACCGTGCCGGGATGGCGCGCTGCCAAAGCGACACCTTCCTGCCCGTCATCGCCGCCAAATCGGCCTCGGCGCGGGCACGAGCCCGTTTGGCATCGCGGATGGCCAGGGCCGCCTGGAGCGAGTCTTCAAGGATCCTCTCGCGTTCGCCAATCTCGCCCTCCAGCCGCCGGACCTCCTCCAAGGCGTCCTTGCTGCGGGCAGTCTTGCGGAGCTCCGCCAGCAGAGCTCGGCGCGCTTCGAGGTCCGCGCGCTTGCTCTGCTGTGCCCAATACGGCGTCAAGTGACGTTGGACGAGTACGGCGTAGAGGGGGAACCAGATGACGAGCCCCGCCCAGCGGAGCGCGCCTCTGTGGACGGGCCGGGCCGTGGGGTCCTTTCGGAGGAGGCGGTCCAAGAGGTTGGTTAGGCTCCACTTGACCGCGTAAGGACCGCCGACGGGGAGGATGACGCCGGCTCGGTACAGGCGCAGGTCGAGGAACCAGGCCTTGTGCCCGTCAATCTCGTTTACTGTCTTGTAGAGCCAGACGCGTCCATAGATTCCGAGCGAAATCATGCTGTAGAGGATAATCTTCCAGATGGGGCGGGGGCGCCCAACGAAAATCCCGTCCGGCATGGATTTCGCCGGCTAACTCGGCCTCCGTTTATAACTTTACGAGGCCACGTTGGCGATGCTCGGCTCGGAGGCGGCGGGCGGGCTCGCCTCGTCGAGCGTCGCTTGTTCGGGTCCGGGCGAAGGCGGCGGGCTCCCCTTTGGCCTGAGCTGCGAGACGTCCAGGCCGAGCCGCTGCGCCAGGACGGTCCGGATTTCCTCCGGCTTCTCCGCGTCGAGGCCAAAGTATTCGATGAAACGGTCGGTGGTGGCGAGAATCTTGGTAATGCCGTCCTGACGGGCCGTGACCATGCCGCGTTCGTAGAGTTCGTGGACGTGGTCGTAGACGACGCTGCCGATCATGTCCTTCAGGTCCGCCTGCTTGATCGGCTGATGAAAAGCGATGAGGGCCAAGGTCTTGAGGACCTTGCGCGGGATCTCTGGCGGGGCGAGCATCTTCGTGTGCTCAGCGAATTCCGTGCGCACCGCCATCGCCCATTTGGGCCCGGCCTTCACCACTTCGAGGGCGGATTCGCGTTGGCCATATTCCGCGTGCAGCTGCTTGAGGGCATCCTTCACAGCGTCCAGACCCAGCTTGGTGGCTTGGACCATCTCGTCGACACTCAAGGGTTTTCCGGCGCTAAAGAGCGCGGCCTCCACGAGCCGCACGGGGTTGGGCGTCATTGGGTTTCACCGCCAGCCGCGGGCACGGTCGTTGTGGCCGCCGCGACGACGTTCTTAACGTAGATGGGGCCGACGGGGAAGTTCTCCTGCCACAGCTCAATCTTGCCGTCACGCTTGAGGAAGAGCACCCCGTTGAACGCGGTGACCAAGTCCCAGATGTTGTTGGCGTCGCAGAGTTCCTGCAGCGGAATCTGGGAGGTCCCGTTCTTGCCGATGATTCGGTCGAAGATAACCCTGAGGTCCTCCTCGAGGTCCTCTTTGTGGACGCGGTTCTTGAACCGGTCGCGGCCCTCGGCCTTGAGCCGAACCTTGAGGGCGTCGCGCTGTTCGTTGAGGACTTGCCGCGCCTCGGCCTCGGTGCGGGCCTGCTCGAGCGCGTCGACGAGCTCCATCAACGTGACCTTGCGGTCCCCCTCATGCCAGACCTTCTCGTCGAGCGGGGCTCGCGGGCTCATCCGGAGGCGCTCCGTGAAGTCGAGTTCGGGTCCCGAGAGGCCCCAGTCCGGGATGTCCTCCCAGGAAAGCGACTCGGCTTCCTCCTTGCGTTGCTGCGTGCGGTTGACGAGATCATCGCTCTGGAGCTTGAGGACGGTCCATGCCAGGAGGATGATGCGGCCGGCTGTGACAAGGTCGAGTTCGCGTTCCCGGGCGTTCTCGAGGTAGAGGGTGCTGAACTTGACCAGGTCGACGTCCCAAGGGTTGAGTTTTTCCTGGACCACGAGGTCGAAGGCGAGTGCGATGGACCGGTCCACGGGGTCCTTGATGGCGAGGTGCTCCCCCTCCTTCAACATCATGAGATAGTCGTTGTACCGGCGCCCATCCCCGTTCTCGCTGAGCAATGACTTGTGGAACAGGATGTGGTTGATGGCCTCGACATTGTCGAGCGTGGTTCCGGCGACTTTGGCAGCCGCGGGCTGCGTCGCGGCCTTGGTCACTTGTCCACCTCGACCTTCATCATGTCCTCGACCGTCCCACGAATCCCCTTTTTTGCGCTCGCTTTGCGGGGTTTGCCCGTTGACGGGGCGCTCGCCCCGCCCGACCCGTTTCCCTGTTGGGTCACCAGCGCCGTGCCGGCGCCGCCGGCTCCCTTGTTGACCCATTCGCCCTGTTCGCTAATGAGGCTGATGTCGAAGTTCGCAATCATTTGGCTGAGGCCGTTGCCGGCCGTCGTTACGCCATAGAGATGGTCGGATTCCTTGAGCGTCACCTTGCGGAGGCTGATCACGATAAACTGGGCTGAGGCCGAGTCCTCGTGGACCTTTCGCGCAGCCAGCTCGGCGTTGACACCGTCGAGGTTCTGGTCGACCTCGTCGAGGAGGTAGAAGGGGCTGGGTTCGTGCTCTTGCAGCGCGAAGATGAGGGCAAGCGCTGTCATGGATTTCTCGCCGCCGGAGAGGGACTGGAGTCGGGCGACCTTCTTGCCCACCGGTTGCGCCTTCATGACGAGGCCGCCCTCGAACGGCTTCTCGGGGTTCTCGAGCTCCAAGAAAGCTTCGCCGCCGCCCGTGAGGTGCTTGTAGACCCTCTGGAAGTTCTCATTCACGGCCACGAAGACCTTCATCAGGCCATCCTTTTTCTTGAGCGTGATCTCTTCGACGACCTTGACGAGGTTTTCGCGCTGCTCTTGGAGCCGCTTCACTTCGTCGAGGAGCTCGTTCTCGCGCTTGGTTTGCTCGTCGAACATCTCCAGGGCGCGCTGGTTCACCGGGCCAAGTTGGGCGATGTCGCGGTCGACTTGAGCGAGCTGCTTGCGGGCCTCGTCCAAGCTCACGGCCTCGTCGGCCTTCGGTTCGGGCACGTTGAGGGTCTTAATCTCGACCAGGAGGTTGCCGAGTTCTTCCTCGATGGAGGGGAGCTTGTTCTTGAGGCTGAAGATGAGACTGTCCTGCGTGGCCATCTTGGTCTGGACGTTATCCACTTTGCCTTCGAGTTCCTTCAGGCGGACGGCGAGTTTCTCCTTCTTCTCGTAGAACTGCTTCGCCTTGCCGGAAAGCTGCGACTCGGCCTTCGTCATCGCGGTTAACTTTTGCTCGAGTTCCTGGAAGGTCGTCTTGTTGTGCTTGGCGTCTGCGTCCAGTTCGTGGATCTGTTTGTCGAACGTCGTGAGGCGCGCCTCGAGCTCCTTGGCCTTCTCCAGGACCAGGTCGTACTGCTTGCCCGCGGTCTGAGCACCCGATTCCGCCTCGAGGGTTCCCGCCTTGAGTTCGGTAACGCGGCCTTCCAGCGTCGTCGCCTTCTCGGCAATCTCCTTCTTCGTACCCTTGAGGAGGAGCTTGCCGGTTTCGGTCCGTTTGCGTTCGAGTTCGGCGGCGGCCTCGTGGCCCTTGGCAACCTTCGTCGTGAGCTTCGCGAGGGAGTCGTTCAGGCCTTGACGCTCGGCCTGCCGGTCCTCCATGTCCTTGTGCGTTTTCTCGATCTTGGTCGCGAAGTCTTTGCGGCGCGTCCCGAGGTCACGCACGCGCAGCTCGCCGGTCTCGTTGGCCCGGACGCCGCTCAACTGCCCCTCCAACGACTGAATCTCCTCTCGGAGCGCCGTCAAGGCCTCGCCAAGCTCGTCCAGGTGTCCCGTCGTTTGGCCGATCTTCGCGTCGAGTTCCGCAAGCTTGCTCACGTCCTTGCCGGCAAACTTGATTCGGTCAGACTTGCCGAGGCTGCCCCCGATCATGGCGCCGGCGGCCTCGATGAGGTCCCCCTGGAGCGTGACCAGACGCACGCCACCCATGTGGTGCCGGGCGGTCTCGAGGTCCGAGACGACCACGGTGTCGCCGAAGACGTAGCTGAAGGCAGATTCGTACTTCTTGTTGAACTTGATGAGGTCGAGCGCGAACCCCTGCGCCTTGTCGTCCTTGACGACCATGAGGGCCTTGCCGCGCGGCTGGACCTTGATCATCTTGTTGAGCGGGAGGAACGCGGCCCGGCCGAGGCCGTGCTTCCGGAGATACTCGATGGCGACGGCGGCCGACGCGTCGTCCTCGACGACGAGGCTTTGGAGGCGAGGCCCCGCGGCGATCTGCAAGGCCAACTCGAATTTCTCGTCCACCTTGCCGAGTTCGGCGATGGTGCCATGGACGCCCTTGAGAGTACCTTTTCGGCGCGCCTCGAGGATGGCCTCGACGGCCCGGTTGAGCCCGCCGCCGATTTTCTCGCTGGCCTCCTCGAGGGCCTTGAGTTCGGCGTGTTCGCGTTGGAGGCGGCGAAGGGCCTCTTCCAGGTCCCCCACCTGTTTCATCGTCTCGGCCTGGCGCTTGATGAGTTGGACGTGGCGGGCCTCAAGCGCCTTGAGGGTCTGCGTCTGGTCCTTGGATTCCTTTGAGAGATCCTTGAGTTGGAAGTCGCACTCCTTCACCTCGAGTTCGTACGCCTCGAGGTTCTGCTGGAGCTGCGCCAAGAGTTCGGTGACGCTCGCGAGGCGTTGCTGGAGCCTGTCGCGCTCGAGGCTCGCCTTGTGCACGTCGCCGGTCGTTTCTTCGAACGCGACCTTGAGCTTGGCGAGATCAGCGTTCACCCTCATCGCGCCCTCGCTGGATTCGGCGATGAGTTCGCGCAGTTCCTTGAGCTCCTTCTCGGTCTTCTTGAGCGTCTCCGCCTTTTCCTTGGCTTCGGCCGACAGGCGGTCCCGCGTCGATTCGAGGTCCTGGAGCTCCTTGCTCACCTTTCGGTGTTCGACAACCACGGCCTGCTTCTGTTGGGCCAGTTCCTTGACCTGGTCCTGGGCGTAGTTGATTCGTTCCTCAAGGCGAACGGCTTCCGCCTGAATCCCGCGGATCTGTTCCTTCGTCTTTTCGCCCTCGGGTCCGGCAAAGCTCGCAATCTGGCCCTCGACCTGGTGCTGCTCCTGGAGCGTCGCGTGGTGCTTCTGGCGCAGGTCTTCCAGGCTCGCCATGAGGCGTTTCGTCTCGTTCTCCCACTCGACGACCTGCTTGTTCGTTTCGACAATCTGCCGCTCGAGTTCGTCCTTCTTGCGGTAGACGAACAAGGACTTGAGGCGGGCCTGGGTCCGCGCGAGCTCCGAGTAGGCGCGGGCGTTCTCGGACTCTCTCTTGAGATCGCCCATGCTTCGCCGGATCTCGGTGAGGATGATCTCGACGCGGTCGAGGTTCTGTTCGACTTCGACCCGCTTCTTCTCGGCCGCCTCGACGTCCTTGTCGAAGTCCGTGATGCCGGCCATCTCTTCTAGGATGCGGCGCCGGTCGACGTCCGTCATGAGGACGACGTCGTTAACGCTCCCCTGCGTGACGATGTTGTAGCCCTCTGCGCTGATGCGCGCGTGTTTGAGGAGATCGACGAATTCGCCGATGGACGCGGCGCGCTCGTTCACGTAACAATAGGAATGGTAGTTGCCTGGGTCCCCCCGTTTGGGTGCCCGCCGGATGCGCCGCGTGAGCTCCACATCGTCCGCGTCGTATGGGATGACCCGGTCGCGGTTGTCGAAGACAAGGGTGACCTCGCACTCCTTCGCGGGTTTGCCTTGTTTTCCACCATTGTAGATCAGTTCCGTGAGGGTCTTGGCTCGCAGCTTGCGCGTCGATCGGGGACCCAGCACGAAGAGGATGGCGTCACCCAAGTTTGACTTGCCGGACCCGTTGGGCCCGGTAATCGAAGTAAAACCGGGTTTGAGCGGGACCGTGAGTTGCTCGCCAAAGCTCTTGAAGTTCTTCATTCGAACTTCTTTCAGGTGCATGTGGGTCCCTCGATGCTCCGGCGCGACGGCGAAGGAAAACGTGGACCCAAAGCGGGCAGGCTCACACTAGGGGAGCCTTCCTGTGTGCATCCCATTTCCCCGGCCGAAACAGCGGGCTGAACATATTTAATCATTTATCTTTCCAACGGAGTCCGTTCGCCGCATCAAAAACGTTTCGTGCCGCGGGGCCCCATGCCACCGTTTTCTGCTTGAAACCTTTAAATGGACCCGGCCCGCTCCGAGCGGCCACCCGGACCCTGGGGATGCCATGCTTTCTGTCCTGGAACAGCAACTGCAACTGCAGTTTTTCCGCGACCACGACTACCGACGGCGGCAATGCCCAAACTGCCGGTCGTGGTTCTGGACCCTGGATCCGAACCGCACCGTCTGCGGTGACGCGCCGTGCGTCGAGTATGGCTTCATCGGCCGGCCCCTGACCCGGACCCGGTTCACCCTCCCCCAGATGCGGGAGAAGTTCCTCGGCTTCTTCGAGGCCAACAGGCACACGCGCGTCGGCCGTTACCCTGTGGTCGCCCGGTGGCGGGAGGACATCTACCTCACCATCGCGTCGATTGCCGACTTCCAGCCCTGGGTCACGAGCGGTCAGGCGCCCCCGCCCGCCAACCCGCTCTGCATCAGCCAACCCTGCATCCGGCTCAACGACTTGGCCAACGTGGGCAAGTCGGGCCGCCACTTCACCACGTTCGAGATGATGGCCCACCACGCCTTCAACAAGCCGGGCCAGGAAATCTACTGGTCCGACCAGACCGTCGCCTACTGCGACCAATTCCTCTCCAAAGAGCTCGGCCTCGACCGCGCGGCCATCACGTACAAGGAGAACCCCTGGGCCGGCGGCGGGAACGCCGGGCCCGCGGTCGAAGTCTTGGCGGGCGGCCTCGAAGTCGCGACGCTCGTCTTCATGAATCTGAAAGCGGACCCCAAAGGCAGCGTTGACGTCAAGGGCGACCTGTACTCGCCACTCGACCTACGCATCGTCGACACGGGATGGGGCCTTGAACGGCTCACCTGGGCGAGCCAAGGAACGCCCACCGCCTACGACGCCGTCTTCCCCGAACTCATCGATTACGTCCGCGACTACAGCGGCACGCCCTTCGACCTAGACGACGAACGCGTCGCCCAGATCGTTGCGGAGCATGCCCGCCTGGCCGGCGTGATGAGCCTCGACGCCTCCAGCAACCTGCACGAGCTTCGGCGCGGCGTCGCCCAACGGCTGGACGCCCGCGGCGTCAAGGTCACGGCCGAGGAACTCGGCCGAGTGATGACGCCCATCGAGAATGCCTATGCGCTCTCGGACCACGCCAAGTGCCTGTCGTTCATGCTCGGCGACGGCATCGTGCCGTCGAACGCAAGGGCCGGCTACCTGGCGCGTCTCATCATCCGACGATCCTTGCGTCTCATGGAATCCCTCCGGTTCGGCCAAAGCCTTCGGGAACTCGTTCTCAAGGAGATGGAACTCCTTTCGGCCGAATTCCCAGAACTCCGTCGTGAGCAAGCCACCGTGGGGGAAGTCCTCGACCTGGAATCAGAACGCTACCAGGAAACCATCGAGAAAGGGACCCGCCTCATCCAGGGCCGCATCAAGCGGGGGCAGACCATCGGGACCGAGCAGCTCATCGAACTCTACGATAGCCAGGGGATGCCCCCCCAAGTGGTCCAACAGGTCGCGGAGAAGCTGGGAGCCGAGGTCGAAATCCCGGACGCGTTTGATGCCATGGTTGCGGAACGCCACAGCAAGGAGAAAGCCGCGGTCACCGCCGTCTGGCCGAAGCTTGACGTTCCCTCCACGCGCCAACTCTACTACGAAGAGCCCGACTCCTTCGAGTTCGATGCAAGCGTCCTATGGAGCAACGAAGAGTACGTAATCGTCGACCAAACGCTCTTCTACCCCGAAGGGGGCGGCCAACCTTGCGACCACGGCGTACTCACGTTGGGCGGCAAGGTCGTGAAAGTCAAGGACGTGCAGCGCCACGACGGCCTCATCTACCACAAGACGGGCGAACGCCTCAAGGTCGGGGAGCTTGTCCATGGCCGAATCGACCGCGAACGCCGCATGGGCCACATGAGGCACCACACGGCGACCCACATCGTGAACGGGGCGTGCCGTGCCATCCTGGGCGACCATGCATGGCAGACGGGCGCCCAAAAGAGCGTGGAATCGGCACGCATCGACATCACGCATTTCCGGCGCCTGACGCCGGAAGAAGTCCACAAGATCGAAGCGCTTGCCAACGACATCGTCATGACCAACATCCCCCTCGAACGGGTCTGGATGGAGCGCGACCAGGCCGAGAAGAAGTACGGGGTCCGCCTCTACCAAGGCGGCGTCGCACCCGGGTCCAAGATCCGCGTCATCCGCATTGGGCACCACGACGTGGAGGCGTGCGGCGGCACCAACGCGCCCAAGACCGCAGATGTCGGCCTCATCAAGATCGTGCGGACCGAGCGCGTCCAGGACGGCGTCGAGCGCCTCGAGTACACGGCGGGTCCCAAGGCCGTCGAGTTCATCCAGCGACAGCTCAAGCTTCTCGAGGATTCCGCGCACGCCCTCAGTGTTCCGCCCGAGAAACTTCCCGACACCGTGAATCGATTCTTCGACGAATGGAAGGAACGCGGGAAGCAGGTCGAGTCTCTTCAAGCCCAGCTGAGCGAACTCCGCTACCGCGATCTCTCCTCGAGGGCGGAACGGGTGGGTCCGGCCCGCCTCATGACTTACCAGGGCCCGGTGGAGGAGCTGCAGCCGCTGGCCAGCCGGATGGCGTCCGAGTCGGACGTGGTGGGGGTCCTCGCCGGCACCGACGGGAAGACCGCCCGTTTCATCGTGGTCCGCGGGGCGCGCGCGGAAAAGGTTCACGCGGGCGATGTGGTCAAGGCCGCGTGCGCCATCCTGGGCGGCAGCGGCGGCGGTCGACCGGAGATGGCGCAAGGCGGGGGACCCAAAGTCGCGGCGGTCGACGAGGCCGTGAAGC
>CAYVGY010000006.1:29937-36609 GCA_964451065.1 uncultured Halobacteriales archaeon | reverse complement strand
AGACCGCGGCCACCACGGCGGTCACCGTGGCCCTTACGCAGATCACGAACCCGTCGACCACCGGTTCCACGGGTACGTTCGCCTTGGCCACGAAGACCAGTGCCAGCGCCAACCTGGACCTCGGCACGGGCCCCGCCGTCACCATCACAGCGTCCGGGACGGGCACCCTCTCCAGCCTCACGACGTCCGCAGGAAGCCTGAGCGCCGGCGCGACGACGACGTACACGTTCGGGGCGACGCTTGCGACGGCGTGGCCCGCGGACGGAAAGGTGCTGGTCACGTTCCCGTCGGGCTTCTCCATCTCCAGTCCCAGCATCACGCTGACGGGCGCCACGGGCACGGCCACCGCCACCGTGAGCAGCACCACGGTCATCATTACCCGGGCCAACGACGGAAGCGTCACCTCCGGCAACGCCGCCGTCACGGTCGCCGTCAGCGGCGTCACCAACGCGCAGACCCCGGGTGCCACGTCCACGTTCGCCCTCGCCACGCAGAACGCGGCGGGGACCGGCCTCGACTCGGGCAACGCGCCGGCCGTGACCCTCACGGGCCTCACGTCCATCACCACCACGCCCGCCTCGTCGGCCCAGAGCACCACGACGTCCTACACGTTCGCGTTCACGATCGCCACCGCGTGGCCCAGCGACGGGAAGTTCACGGCGACCTTCCCCAGTGGGTACGCGTTGGGCAGCCCCGCGGTGACGCTGACGGGCGCGGATGGGTCCGCCTCGGCCAGCGTGAGCGGCCAAGTCGTCACCGTGACGCGCAGCGGCGGCACCCAGACGGCCGCCACGACGGCGGTCACGGTCGCCCTGACCGCGATTACGAACCCCTCGACCACCGGTTCCACGGGTACGTTCGCCTTGGCCACGAAGACCAGTGCCAGCGCCAACCTCGACCTCGGCACGGGCCCCGCCGTCACCATCACCGCCGCCTCCACCGGTTCCCTCACGGCGCTCACGACCTCCGCGAGCAGCGTCGCTTCCAGCGCCTCCGCAACGTACACGTTTGCCTTCACGATCGCCACGGCGTGGCCGGCCGACGGGAAGGCCACCTTCGAATTCCCGTCGACGTACGCGATTGCGAGCCCCACGATCACCCTCACCGGCGCGACCGGGACCGCGACCGCCGCCGTGAGCGGCACGACGGTCACGGTCACGCGCGCCAGCGACGGTGCCCAGGCGAGCGGCAACACCGCCGTCACCGTCGCCATCACCGGGGTGACCAACCCCACCACGCCCGGCGCCAGCGGATCCTTCGCGGTCACCACCAAGAACGCCGCCGCGACCACCCTCGACACGGGAACGTCCCCCAGCGTCACCATCACGGGCCTCACCAGCATCTCCACCAGCCCCGCCTCCTCCACCGTCTCCACGCAGACCACGTACACGTTCGGGTTCACCCTCGGCACCGCGTGGCCCGCCGACGGCAAGTTCACCGCGACCTTCCCCAGCGGGTACACGCTCGGCAGCCCCACGGTCACCCTCGCCGGCGCCGACGGCTCCGCCTCCGCCGGCGTGAGCGGCCAAGTCGTCACCGTCACCCGCTCCGGCGGCGCCCAGACCAGCACCGGCACCATCGTCACCGTCGCCCTCACCCAGGTCACCAACCCCTCCACCACCGGCAGCACCGCCACGTTCGCCCTGGCGACCCAGACCAGCGCCGGCGCCAACCTCGACATCGGCACGGGCCCCGCCGTCACCATCACCGCCGCCTCCGGCAGCGGCGCCCTCACCAGCCTCAGCACCACGCCCGGCACGGCCTCCGCCGCCCAGACCACCACGTACACCTTCGGCTTCACCCTCGCCAACGCCTGGCCCGCCAACGGCAAGGCCACCATCGAGTTCCCGTCCAGCTACACCCTCGGCTCCAGCGCCGCGACCCTCACCGGCGCGGACGGCACCGCCACCGCCACCGTAAGCGGTACCACCGTCACCGTGACGCGCGCCAACGATGGCGCCCAGACCGCCGCGGCCACCGCCGTCACGATCCGCCTCACCCTCGTCACGAACCCCAGCTCCGCGGGCGCCACCTCCGTCTTCCCCATCGCCATCCAGAACAGCGCCGGCACCAACCTCGACACCGGCAACGCCCCCGCCACGACCATCACCGGCCTCACGAGCCTCAGCGCCACGCCCACCTCGTCCGCCGCCTCCACGTCGACCACGTACACGTTCGGCTTCACGCTCGGCACCGCCTGGCCGTCCACCGGCAAGATCACCGTCCTCTTCCCCAGCGGCTACACCCTCGGCAGCCCCAGCGTGACCTTCACCGGGGCCGACGGCTCCGGGTCCGCCAGCGTGAGCGGCCAGACCGTCACCGTCACCCGCTCCGGCGGCACCCAAACCAACGCCGCCACGGCCGTCAGTCTCGCCCTCACCGCCATCACGAACCCGTCCACCACCGGCACGACCGGCACCTTCACACTCACCACGCTTGACGCCAACTCGGCCACGCTGGACCAAGGCACGGCGCCCGCCGTGAGCATCTCGAGCGGCAGCAGCACCGGCAGCCTCACCAGCCTCACCACGAGCGCCAGCGCCCTCACGGCCTCCGCCGAGGCCACGTACACGTTCGGCTTCACGATCGCCATGGCCTGGCCCGCCAACGGCATCGTCACCATCACGCTCCCCAGCGGATACACCATCGGGTCCTCCCCCGCGGCCACGTTGACGGGCGCCACCGGCACGGCCACCGTCTCCAGCAGCGGCCTGGTTCTCACCATCACCCGAGCCAACGATGGCGCCCAGACCTCGGCCAGCACCGCCGTCTCCGTGGCCGTCACCAAGATCACCAACCCCGCCACGACCGGCTCCTCCGGCACCTTCTCCATCGTCACCAAGAACTCCGCCTCCACGACGCTCGACAGCGGCAGCGCACCCAGCGTCACCATCGCCGCCGGCGGCGGTGGAGGCGGTGGTGGCGGCGGGGGCGGCGGTGGAGGTGGAGGCGGCGGAGGCGGCGGTGGAGGAAGCAGCACGACCACGGCCGCCGTGACGAACCTCACGTCCCCCAGCCACCCGTCCGGCCAATGGGTCGCCAAGGGCGCCGTCGACGTCACGTGGGTCGCGCCCAAAGGCGTCAGCAAGCCCACCTACTCGTGGAAGCTCGACGGAGACCCCGACGACAAAGCCGAAGGCGACAAGACCTCAATCACGGTGGCCGGCGTCGCGGACGGCATCCACGACATCCGCATCAAGACGTACGATGGCTCCGCCTGGGGCCCCGTCGTCAAGTACCAAGGCATCCAAATCGACACCACGGCCCCCACCAGCCACCTCACGGGTCCCACGGAGACCGGCCTCGCCGTCCACCTCGCCTGGACCTCCACGGACGCCGGCTCCGGCGTCGCCGAGGTCCAACTCTGGGTCTGGGAACAAGGCACCGACCCCCGCATGTTCCACCGCAGCGCGGACACCGAAGGCGCCACCACCTTCTTCGGCCAACCCGACCACACGTACCACTTCGTGGCCCTCAGCCTCGACCGGGTCGGCAACCAGGAACAAAAGCTCCTGAGCGCTCAAGGCGCCGACCTCACGACGGCCATCGTCGCCGCAGAGATCGAAGCGTCCCCGCAGGCCGTGGACGACCTGCAGCAACTCCTCGGCGACGGCCAGGACCTCTCGTCCCCGTACAAGATCGTCGACCAGGACGGCGACGGCCTCCCCGAGACCTTCATCGACCCCAACAACCTGCTGGGCTCGCTGCGCGCCGTCCCTCTCGGCGCCGGCGGCACCATGTACCTCATCGCCGACCCCAACGGCCAACCGGTGGCGCTCTGGAACCCCATCACCAGCGCCGTGGCCCAAGTCGTCGTCGCCACGCCCATCGGCGAGGTCAACGTCACGGCAGAACCCGGCGACAACGTCCGCGCCTCGGTCACCGTGGACAAGGGCGGCTGGATCTACATCCCCGTCGACGACCACGAACCGGGCCGGCCAATCCTGGGTGTCGAGCGCGGCGATGGGACGCCCGTGCCCGAAGGCTACTACTTCCGCTACCAGTCGAAGGTCATCATCATCGACGACCCGGACACCACCTACCACATCCTCTACGGGCCCGCCGTCCAGGCCTCCCAGGCCCTCGACGCGCCCTGGTGGATCGGCGCCCTCGTCGGCCTCGTCCTGGGCAGCGGCGTCGCCTGGGTGGAGTGGCCCGGCGTCGAACGGCTGCGCCGCAAGCAGCCCGCCACCCGCGTGGGGCGCCTCTTCCGCCTCTGCCGCCGCTGCGACGAACCGATCCCCCGCGTCCGCCGGTTCACGTTCAGTCACTCGGGCTGCGACGCCAAAGGACGGCGGGGCAAGGACCAGACCCTCGACCAGTGGTACGCGAACACCGTTCCCCCCAAGGCGACCAACGCGGGACGCATTCCCCCGCGCGTCCCCCCGCGCATCCACCCCAAGCACGCCTCCTCCGGCCCCCGCGCCGCGGCCTCGACCCCGGTCGCGTACCAACTCCACCACCCCCCGGCGCCCGACGTCCCCGCCAACGACGCGGGCACCCTCCTGCCGGACCACCTCTGGGCGGCCAACCCTCGCGGGGCCCCGCGGTCCGCCCCCACGGGCCCCCGGGCGAAGAGACCGAAAGCGCGCAAGCCGAAAAAGGCCTAGCCGTCCACGCCCTTATCTAGCGCCCCGAGTCTCCCGTCGCGAATGAACCGGTTGGTCCTCGGCGTCTGGACCGTTGGGGTACTGGCGGGCTGCATCGAACCCCCCGGCCAAGGCCCCGACGACCTCGACGAGACGACCGCGCCGGATGCCTTCCGCGTGGACGCGGTCGGCACCGGCCTCGACACCGTCTGGGCCCTCGCCTTCGCGCCCGACGGCCGCCTCTTCCTCACCGAGCGGCCCGGCCGCATCCGCGTCATCGACGCGGCGGGGAACCTCGACCCAACGCCATGGGCCACCCTCGACGTCGCCGAGCAAGGCGAATCCGGCCTCATGGGGCTCGCCCTCGACCCGGACTTCGTGACGAACGGCCACGTCTACGTGTACTACACCCAGCCCGACGACGCGGGTGAGATCGGGCAGAACGTCATCGCCCGCCTCACCGAGGCCGAGGGACGCGGCCACGACCTCCGCATCGTCCTCGACGGCATCCCGGCGTCGTCCAACCACGACGGCGGCCGCCTCAAGTTCGGCCCCGATGGAAAACTCTACGCCACGACGGGCGACGCCCAACAGACCGGCCGCGCCCAAGACGACGACTCGCTGGGCGGCAAGATCCTCCGCCTCAACCCCGACGGCACGATCCCCGCCGACAACCCCGACCGCTCGAGCTACGTCTACACCAAAGGCCACCGGAACCCCCAGGGCCTCTGCTGGAACCCGCGGGACGGCCGCCTCTACAGCACGGAGCACGGCCCCGACACCGACGACGAGGTGAACCTGATCGTCCCCGGCGACAACTACGGCTGGCCAGACCATCGCGGCGCCGGCCCCTCCGACCGCTACTTCCCCGCCCTCACGGCGTGGACGCCGACCATCGCCCCCGCCGGCTGCACGTTCTACGACGCAGGACTTGGGGGGCACGCGGCGTGGGCCAATTCGATGCTCTTCGTGACCCTCAAGGAGAAGGATCTGCGGCGCCTGGTCGTCGACCCCGACGACCCGCGACGCATCGTCGGGGAGGAGGTCCTGCTGGACGAGGACCATGGACGATTGCGGGACGTCATCCAAGCACCCGACGGAGACGTCTACATTGCCACGAGCAACCTGGACGGGCGCGGAGGCGCCGACGCGTCCCCGGACAAGGTTCTCCGCCTGGCCTTCGGGTAGCGTCTTGTTCGGCTCGACCTCTTGCGTCATGCCCAAGCAAGGTTGGTCGCGGGGGAGACCGAAGCACCCACGACGTCCAGGACTCTTGCTAACAAGTATAAGCGGTGGGGGCGCTTTTCGCGTCCGGTGAGTCCTGTGCGGTGGTCGGTCAGCGTTTGGGTAGTGTCCATGATTCTTGTCGGAACGAGCGTGTCCGGTTTGGGCTGGGAGGTCCCGGACGCCGCGGTTCCGGAAAAGCTCTCCCCGGAACTCCAGGAGGCGCTGGCGGCCGCGCCGCCCGGCCGGGTCCATCCCGTCATCGTGACCTTCGAATCGAAGGCCGCCCTCGCATCCTTCCTGCCCCAAGTGGGCGACCGACCCGGCCTTCGTCTGGAATCCGTGCCAGTCGTGGCCTTCGACGCGACGACCCAGGAAGTCACCGAGTTGGCGGGCCGCGGGGGTGTTCGGTACGTCCAGCTCGATGAACATCTGGAGACGTACTTGCCGACGGCGACGATCTCGACACGCGCGCGAGCCGTCTGGGGGTCCCTGGAGGGCGGCCCCATGGTCCACCCGGCGACCGGCGACGTACTCGACGGACGGGGCGTGGGTGTGGCGGTGGTCGACACGGGCATCATGGCCGACCATCCGGACCTGTCCGACCGGGTCGTGAAGAACTTCAAGGTGGTGGGCGCCAAGCGACTCTTGGGTACGCTGCCGGAGAACTACTACGTCGAGATGAGCCACACGGACACGACCTCGGGCCACGGCACGCACGTGGCGGGCATCGTGGCCGGCACCGGCGCCGCCTCGGGCGGCCTGGCCCGGGGCGCCGCGCCTGGCGTGGGGCTCTACGGGTTCAGCGTCGGGGAAGGCGACCGCATCATGACGGCCTCGGCCGCCGCGGCGTTCGACT
>CAYVGY010000006.1:9544-29927 GCA_964451065.1 uncultured Halobacteriales archaeon | reverse complement strand
GGTGCTCCTTCACCACGCCGAAGTGGATCCGCCCATCCGCGTCGTGACCAACTCGTGGGGCCGCACGGCGACCTTCAACCCCAACGACGTCATCGTCCAGCTCTCCACCGCGCTCGCCCAGGCTGGCATCGTCGTCCTCTTTGCGGCCGGTAACGGCGACACACTGGGCGACGGCGGGACGGGCGCGGACGACCGGGTGAACATCTACGCCAAGAACCCGACCCCGGGCGTCCTGGGCGTCGCCAGCTACGACGACCAGCAGACCGGCACGCGCGACGGCATGTTGTCCGGATTCTCGTCCCGCGGGTTGGCGTCCGACCCATCCACGTGGCCCGACCTCGCCGCGCCCGGCACGGACATCTACGCGCCGTTCGACCCCACCGGCGGCCTGTCCTGGGTCTCCAAGAGCCTCGACGTCGCCTTCGGAGCGTTCGAATCCGGAAACCCCTTCGGGAACGCCTTCAACCAACACGAGGGGACCGTCGCCTTCCGGTTGGGAAGCACGACGTCCGCCGCGGACGACCTCGATTGGGTCGTCTTCACGAAACCCTACGCCATCTACCACGCACATTTGGACGCCTTCGTCGGCCCTGCGTCCGCGCAGAACCAAAACGTTCGCTTCTACGCGGCCGACGCCCCCGACGCCCCGGGACCCTTGCGCCCGGTCTCCGAGTCCGCGCGTTGGGTGGTGCCGGGCGACGCGCTCCTTCTGACCAAGGGCGATATCGGCGGAACCGGCAACCCGATCAAGGTGCAGGTGACGAGCCCACTGGGGACCTCGAAGACCCTGACGATCCCGTTCCCCTGCCACGCGAACTGTGGCACCACGGTCGACCTGGCCACGTATTTCGCTGGCGAACCGGCCGATGGCACCTGGATCATCGCGCCAGGGCCGACCCCGGCCCCCGACCGGCTTGCGACGGCGCTCAGCCCGTTCTACGTGCAGATGAGTGGCACAAGCATGGCGACCCCGCACGTGGCCGGTATCGTCGCGCTCATGCTCCAGGCCAACCCGACCCTCGCCCCCGCCCAAGTCGAAGATGTTCTGGAGGACACCGCCCACAAGTTCGCCTTCGGCGCGGCGTACACGGCCGATCCCGCCAACCCGGACGATTCGTCGAGCTTCGACAAAGGCCACGGATTGGCGGACGCGAAGGCGGCCGTGGAGGCCGCGCTCGCCTCCTAACCGCCCGCCCGGGGCGCGCGGGAGGGATGGCTCCGGTCGATCCCCCCTCCGCCAAGTGACACGGCCGCGGGGGCGAGACCCGCCCAGAACCTTATCGGCCCCTGGCGTGATGGGCTGCAAGCCGGCATGGCCACTGCTCCCCCCCAAACGACCCCACGACGGGCCACCGCCGCGTGGATCCTCTACGACCTGGCCAACACCATCTTCAGCTTCAACGTCGTCACAGCCTTCTTTCCCCTCTGGCTCAACCAAGACCTCGGACTCCCCGACAGCGTCTTCGCCATCGGCAACAGCGTCAGCGTCGCCCTCGTCCTCCTTTTGGCGCCCGGCCTCGGCGCCCTCTCCGACCGCGCCCGCCGCCGCCTCCCGTTCCTGCTCGCGAGCACCGTGGCCTGCATCCTCCCCACGCTTTTTCTTGGCTGGACCGCGTGGCCCGTCGCCATCGTGCTCTTCGGCGTCGCCAACGCCAGCTTCGAACTCGGCCTCGTGTTCTACGATTCGCTCCTTCCTGAAGTGAGCAACGAAGCCAACCGCGGCCGCATCGGCGCCCTCGGCGTGGGTTTTGGCTACTTCGGCAGCTTCCTCGGCCTCGCCAGCGGCATCGGCATCCTCTCCGTCCTCGGCTCCGACCAGAAACCGTTCGTCTTCGTGGCGACAGGCCTCCTGTTCCTCCTGTTCAGCCTCCCCATCTTCTTCGTGCTGCGCGAACGGCGAGAGAACACCGAACCCGTCCGACTCTCCACGTTCTTCCAAGCCTCCCGCGGCGCCTACCGCGGCCTCGGCGCCATCCTGCGCGGCCGCGACGTCCCCCACATGGGCCGCTTCCTCTTGGGCCGCATCCTCTACACCGACGCCGCCAACACCATGATCATCTTCATGACGATCTACCTCGTCAACGAGACCCCCTTCAGCGAGACCGGAGCCCAGTTCGTCCTCCTTACCGGCATCACCGGCGCCTTCGCCCTCTCCCCCCTCTGGGGCATCCTCGTCGACCGCGCCGGCCCCAAGAAGGCCCTCGACGCCGTCCTCCTCACGTGGATGTTCGGCCTCCTCATCGTCGTCCTCGTCCCCCTCCTCCGACTCCCCCACGCCGCCTTCTTCCCCCTCGCGTTCCTCCTCGGCGGAAGCCTCGGCGGCACCTGGGCCTGCGACCGCCCCCTCCTCATCGCGCTCGCCCCGCGCGAACGCATCGGCCAGTTCTTCGGCTTCTACGCCATGATGGGCCGCTTCAGCGCCATCGGCGGCCCCCTCATCTGGGCCCTCGTCGTCGACGCCCTCGGCTGGGGCCGCCCCACCGCCATCCTCACGCTCCTCCTCTTCATGGTTGCGGCCTACGCAATCCTCCGCGGCGTACCCGACCCGCTGAGACCCGGACCCACCCTCTTCGCCCCCTACCTCCCATGGCGCGACGCGGCCGGAATTCCACTCCCCCGCAAACGACGCTGGGCTCTCGGCTTCCCCGGCGTCGCCCTCTACGTCGTCGTCGCCCTCGCCGTGTTCTTCCTGCTCTACTTCGACCCCGCCGCTCCCGCCCCCGACTACCAAGGGGATCCCGGCAGCTTCTGGCACCAACTCGAATACCACATCCCCCGACTCTTCGACGCCACCCCCCAGGCCCTGGCCAACCTCGCCACCGCCATCTGGCTCAACCCCAGCCTCGTCCAGACCGTCTACGTCGTCGTCCTGCTCCTCCTCTTCGGCGCCTGGTTCGAGATCCGCGAAGGCACCCGCCGCACCGCCCTCGTCTTCTTCGCCACCACGTTCGTCGCGGCCATCCTCGCGAGCCTCGCCCTCCCCCTCCTGCGCATGGAATTCGCCGGACAAGACTGGGCCGACGAAGCCTGGACCCGCACCTGGGGCGGCGGAAGCGTCGGAGCCTTCGGCCTCATGGGCGCCCTGGCCGCCCGCGCGCGCAGGCCGTGGCTCCTCATGGTCGCGTTCGCGCTGTGGGAGATCAACGTCGGCGCTTGGTACCTGCGAAGCTACACGCCCGCGTTCCACGTGACCGCCCTCGCGACGGGGTTCCTGGTCACTCGGCATGGTTTGCCTCCCCGGGCCCTCGCGTGCCCACCAGAAAAGCGATAACGCTGCACGCGCTTGGTGGTAAGTCGGTGAGCGGGTTGGGTAGGAAGACGGAGCTTCGGGGGGCGGTTGGCGGGGCGCGGCCCTCTCTTTCAACGGCCCTGGCCCTCTCGCTGCTTGGTGTTGGACTCGCCGGATGCATTGACGGCGACCCGGGCCCGGCCTCCGTGGCGGTGGGGGGCCAAGACTACAATGAAGACACCTGCGCCATCCTGGGCACCGTCGTTGACGGGAATCTTCGTCGACAGGCAGATATCCGCGTCATAATCGCGGCGTTGAACATGACACAGATGACCGACGCCGACGGCCAGTTCGTCTTCCGGTTCGTTCCGTCCGGAACCTACGTCGTCGCGGTTTTTGATTCCGGAGTCAGGGAGGAAGCCGAATGCGTGGCGGGTCGGGCGAGCGAGCCGGTGACGTTGGTTTTGAGTTTCGATACGGTTGTGATCACCTACAAGCCCATCGTGCATGGGGTTGAATCTGGAAGTCGCTCGGGGGAGCTTGGCGCGCCTTGGCCACCTTCTAGCGAGGCGACCCCCGAACGGGCCTGCTCGACCACGGGGCCAGTAAAGAACGTTCATTTTGTTGAGCAACCTTTTGCGGTTATCAATGAATCTGGGGGCAACAGCTCACAGGGCCCGGTTGTCAAACTACCCGTGCGGCTGGAGTTGAACCTCACTTGGGAACCGCCCCTGGCGCAGCCCGCGTCCGTCCCCGACCTGAACCTTTGTCTGGTGGGACCTTCCGGCGAGGTCCGGGCCGCCGACCTGGGCTTGACACATCCGGCGCACGTCAGGTATCTCTTCGGCCCGGAGGATCCACGGGGGGCCTGGAAGGCGATCGTGTTCCTGTCCATCGGGGCAAAGGTCCGGTTCAACTTTTCGTACGAATACGAGACGGCGTCTTGGTTTGAGGCGGCGCTTCGCGACACGGCGTGACTCGGAGGCTGGCACAGCGGTCCCCATCGAAGGCCCGCCGTCGAGCCGCCCGCGCCAAATGGTCGCCGTCGCGAGCAGGCTTTACGTGGACGAGCTGCCATCCGGGCGCGTGGCCGAAGCGCTCCACCGACGAATCGCGTCGTATCTTCCCTGGCGCGATGCCGAGGGCCGCCCCCGGCCCTGGCCGCCCCGATGGTGGCTCCGCTTCCCCGCCGTCCTCACCTACAGCCTCGTCACCAGCAGCCTCCTCGTCGTCTTCGCGATTCTGTTCGACCGCCGCATCCAGAACGTCCCCGACCCGCTCCTTTCTCTCCTCGTCTACCAGATTCCCGAACTCTCCCACGAGCCGCTGCTCGTCCCGCTGCACCTCCTTACCAGCGTCTGGATCAACCACCACCCGCTGCAGCTCGTCTACGTCCTGGCCCTCCTCGCCCTCTTCGGTGTGCCCTTCGAGATCAAGGAAGGAAGCCGCCGCGCCATCCTCGTCTTCTACGGCACGAGCGTCGCCGCCGGCCTCGGGGCCGGATTCGCCCTCCACGGTATCCGGTTCCTCCACGACGCCAACTGGGTCGACGTCGCCTGGGAGGACCGATGGGTCGGCGGCAGCGCCGGCGCCTTCGGCCTCATGGGCGCGTTCGCCGCCCGCGCAAGACGCCCATGGCCCTGGCTCCTCCTCTTCCTCGCCTGGGAGACCGGGGCGTTCATCGTCTATCTGCGGGACTACACGCCCGCGTTCCATCTTTCCGCCTTGGCCCTCGGGTTCCTCTGGACCCGCTACCGATTCCTGCCGCGCCGGTGACCGCCGGGTACAGGTTTTTATCACGCCGACCCTTGGCCCGCGCCCATGCGAAATTTCCTGGCCGAGCGCGCCGCCAAGGCGGAACCCTCCCGCACCATCATGGCCTCCCAGAAAGCCGACGAGATGCGCCGCCAAGGCATCGACGTGATCAGCCTCACCGTCGGCGAACCCGACTTCCCCACCCCTGCGCACATCAAGGACGCCGCCAAGCGCGCCCTCGACGAGGATTTCACCAAGTACACGGCGAGTGCAGGCATCCTAGAATTGCGGGAAGCCATTGCCGACAAATCGCGCCGCGAGAACCAGATCCCCACCGACGCCGCCCACACGCTCGTCACGCCCACCAAGCACGCCCTCTTTGCCTCCATCATGGCCGTCGTCGAACCCGGCGACGAGGTCCTCATCACGGACCCCTGCTTCGTGAGTTACGCGGCCCAGATCCGCCTCATGGGCGGCACCCCCGTCTACGTCCCCCTTCGCAAGGAGGCGAACTACTCGATCCGGGCCGAGGACGTCCGCGCGCGCGTCACCAAGAAGACGAAGCTGTTGATGCTCTGCAGCCCGAACAACCCGACCGGGATGCTGGATGAGCCCGCCGAGATCAAGGGGATCGTCGACGTTGCCGTGGACAAGGATTTCCTTCTCCTTAGCGACGAGATCTACGAGAAGCTCGTCTACGAGGGCCGCCACGTGAGCCCCGCCTCGCTTCACGGCGGCGCGGAGCGCACCATCACCATCAACGGCCTCAGCAAGTCCTTCGCCATGACGGGTTGGCGCGTGGGATGGCTCCACGCCCCGGACCCCCTCTTCAAACCCATCGCCAACCTGCAGACGCAGACCATCACGCAGGTGACCAGCTTCGTCCAGAAGGCGTCCATCGAGGCGCTGCGCGGCCCGCAGGAATCCGTCGAGAAGATGAAGCAGGAGTTCCAGGCCCGCCGGGACCTCGTCGTCCAAGAGGTCGCGAAGACGTCCGGCATGTCAATCCTGAAACCCGCGGGGGCGTTCTACGCGTGGCCCGAACTCGACTACGGGATGGGCGCGGACGCGTTCGCCGACCTGTTGCTTGAAAAGGCGCACGTTGCGGTCGTTTCTGGGACGGCTTTCGGACCGTCCGGAAAGAACCACGTCAGGATGTCGTATGCGACGAGCCGGACTAAGATTCAGGAAGCGTTCCGGCGCTTGAGGGACGTGGTGCCCACCCTTCCGGGTCAAAAGCCCGTGTTGAAAGCGAAGAAGTGAAGCCCTCGCCTAGCGCCAAACCGAGTACCCGTCGATGAGCGTGAGGATGGTCTTGAACGTCGTCTCGTCGATGAGGCCTTCGTCCAGTTTCTCCTTCGTGAAATCCTTCGCCTCTTGGATCGAGTTGCGAGAGCCCTTGGCGAAGATGGTGGCGATGAGGGCCGCGCGCCGCTCTTCGACCACGTTCCGCTTCGTAAGAAGGTCCTCCATGTCGTACTTGAAGTAGTTCTCCTTCGACTTGTCCAAGAGCCGGTCCCGCTGGCGCGAGTCGCGGTTGAGCTTGTTGGTCCAGTTGTGCTTGGGCTTTCGGGGCGCGCCGCCGCGGACTTCCGGGCCCCGGTACTGATAGGCCATTCGTTCAAATGTACTCGTTCCTCGTATAAATGGCTGTCCGACTCGCTCATCGTCGGCGACGCGGTTTGGCGCGGATCTCGCTCCCGCAGACGGGGCAACCCGTTCCCGCGAGCTCCACGGAGAACGTGCGCCCGCAGCCGGCGCAGCGCGCCGCCCAGTCGAGGGTCTCGCGCACCCCCTGGGTGGCGATGGCCTGCGCGTCGATGCCCAGGCGCTTGGCGAGGTCCAGCATCGTGAAGTCGTCGGAGAGGAGTCGCGCGTTTGGGCCCAGGTCGAGGCAAACGGCCAGCGTGTCTCGGTCGGCGCTCGAAAGTCGGGCCAACGATCCGGCCGCCGTCGCGACCGACGCGACGCGGTCGCGCGCGGACGAGGATGGCTCCCGCACGTCGAGGCCGGCCGCCAAGAGCTGCTCCAGGCGGCGATGCGTCGCGCCGCCCGGTTTGAATTCGGCGACCACGGCCGCCACGGTCACGCAGGACGATGCAGCCACGTTGGCACCGTGGACGACGGCGCTCGCGTCCATCACGAACACAGGAGGACCGGCGCCCGCAGAAAGGTCCAATTTCAGTCTCCTTATCGGTTACTTTATCAACGTCCGCAATATATAGCGAAACGGCGCGAAAACGGCGCTCTAACTATAAAAGTCGCGTATATAAGCAAACAGGCCCGTTTTTTGGGGTCGTCGCGCGTTGGTGGCTAGACCAGGCCAGAGCGCGCCGTAGGGCTCCAAGGGCGGTCCGGCGCGGCCCCGAGGTGCCTTTCCCCCATGTCCAGAAAAGTCGACGTCGCCGGCGAATACAAGGCGTCCAAGATTCAGGTCCTCGAGGGCCTCGAAGCGGTCCGGCGCCGACCCGCCATGTACATCGGCTCGACCGACGGCCGTGGACTTCATCATCTTGTCTACGAGGTCGTGGACAACGCCATCGACGAGGCACTCGGCGGCTACTGCGACGAGATCCGAGTCACCCTGATGGCCGATGGTGGGGTCGAAGTCACTGACAACGGCCGCGGCATTCCCGTCGACGTGATGCCCCAGTACGAGAAGCCCGCTCTCGAGATCGTCCTCACCAAGCTCCACGCCGGCGGCAAATTCGACCACGGCGCCTACAAGGTCTCCGGCGGCCTGCATGGCGTCGGCGTGAGCGCCGTCAACGGGCTCTCCAGCCGAATGGTGGCACGGGTCCGCCGCGACGGAGGAGAGTGGACGCAGACCTACCTTACGGGGATTCCCGAGGGTCCCATGCAGCGCGTGGGCGAGTCCAAGGAGAACGGCACGACCATCAGTTTCTGGCCGGACGCCACCATCTTCGAGGAGACGCGGTTCGATTGGGACATCCTCTCCACGCGACTGCGAGAACTCGCGTTCCTCAACAAGGGCGTGAAGATCACCCTGCGTGACGCGCGCGACGCGGCCGCGCGGGAAGAGACGTACCAGTACGATGGTGGCATCGTCGAATTCGTAAGGCATCTCAACAAGACGCGTTCCCCCATCCACCCAGAACCGATCTCCGTCGAGGGGGAGCAGGCAGGCGTCATCGTCGAGATCGCGCTCCAGTGGACGGACGGGTACACGGAGAACGTGCACACGTTCGTCAACAACATCAACACGCACGAGGGCGGCACGCACTTGGCGGGCTTCCGTTCTGCGCTCACGCGGGCCCTCAATTCGTGGGCGCTGGGCCGCAAGGCCATCAAGGACGAGTCCGAGGCGCTCGAGGGCGAGGACGCGCGGGAAGGCCTCACGTGCATCCTCAGCTGCAAGGTGCCAAACCCGCAATTCGAGGGACAGACCAAGACGCGCCTTGGCAACAGCGACGTCAAGGGCGTCGTGGAAACGATCCTAGGGGACAAGTTCAAAGCATTCCTCGAGGAGCACCCCAACATCGCGCGGCCCATCATCGAGAAATCGGTCACCGCGCGGCGGGCCCGCGAGGCGGCGCGCAAGGCGCGCGAACTCACGCGCCGCAAGGGCCTCTTCGAGGGCGCCGGTCTTCCCGGAAAGCTCGCCGACTGTTCGAACCGGGACCCTTCCAAGTGTGAAATCTACCTGGTGGAGGGCGACTCGGCCGGCGGGTGCTTCCCCGCGGAGGTGGAGGTCGCGCTGGCCGACGGTCGGAACCTGCCCTTCGGCGAACTCGTTCGCGAGTGGGAACAGGGCAAACAAAACTTCTGCTACACGATCGGGGACGATGGGCGAATCGGCCTGGCGCCCATCGAAAGCGTGCGCCGAACCAAGCGCAACGCGGACCTAGTGAAGGTCATCCTCGATGATGGCGCAGAGATTCGTTGCACACCGGACCACCGTTTCATGCTCCGCGACGGCTCCTACCGCGAAGCGGGGCGTCTTCAGCCTGGCGCCTCCTTGATGCCGCTGCGCCGGAAGGCGTCGGAGATTGGTGGGCGGATTACCATCGCCGGGTACGAGATGGTCTTCGACCCCGGTCAGCATCATTGGATTTTCACGCATCTACTTGCGGACCGCTACAATGTGGAGAACGGGGTGTACGCCGCCCAAGGCGCTTCCCACCGTCACCACCGGGACGCCGACAAATCGAACAACAACCCTTCGAACATCGTGCGGATGACGCCGGAAGAACATCTTGCGTATCACCGGCAACACGCGGCTCTCACCCTTCATACGCCTCGAGCCAAGGCAAGGTCCCGGCAGGCGCATCAATCGGAGAGCTACCGGCGCAAGATTCGCAGCCTCAGGGCCGATCCCCAGATGGTGCGTCGCCTCTCCGAGCGCGCAAAGGCGCAGTGGGAGGACCCGGCGTACAAGGAATTCATGGTCCGTCGTTTTCTGGACTACTACCGAGGCAACGAGGAGTACCGGCGCCAATCCCTTCAGCGTCTCGACGAGGCCCAGCGGAGGCATTGGTCCATCGTCGAGAACAGGCAGCGGCAGGCCGAGCGGACATCCCAGTACTTCCATGACCATCCTGAGGCGCGTGAGAAGAACCGAGAGGACGCCATCCGCCAGTGGCGCGACCCGGCGCTGAGAAAGTGGCGCTCCGTGACGACGGGCCGGCAATGGACGCCGGAGTTTCGGAAGCGCCGAAAGCTCGCCTACGGCCGAACCTACCTGCACAAGTCCTTGTCGCTGCTGCGAGAGGTCGACGAGAACGTCGGGTGGCCCAGCAGCCAGGCATACGAAGCCGAGCGGCGCGAGCGAAAAGACAAATCCATTCTCACGCTGGGCACGCTATGCGGCCGGTTCTTCGACGGCAACTACGATTGGCTGCGTTTGGCGGTCCAGAACTGGAACCATCGCGTAGTGCGCGTGGAGCGGCTTGTGGAGACCGCCGATGTCTTCGATCTCGAGGTCCCGGGCACGCACAATTTCGCCCTCGCCTCAGGCGTGTTCGTCCACAACAGTGCCAAGATGGGCCGCAACCGCGAGTACCAGGCCATCCTGCCGCTGCGCGGCAAGATCCTCAACGTGGAGAAGGCCAGCCTCGACAAGATCTTCGAGAACAAGGAGATCCAGGCCATGGTCCAGGCCTTCGGGTGCGGCGTCTCCGAAGAGTTCGACCTCGCCAAGGCGCGCTACCACCGCATCATCCTCATGAGTGTCGCCGGCCACGAACATGTCCTCGTGCGCGACGCCGCGGGGCCGCGCCTCGTGAGGATTGGTGAATTTGTCGACGGGATTATCGAGAAGCGCCGCAAGGATCCACGGGCGCGGTTCTCTGCCGAGGTCCTCTGCTTCGGCCTCCAGGACCACGCGGTGCGCTTCCGCAAGATTCGTCAGGTCATCCGTCACAGGCCGACGCAGCCCCTGTATGAAATCACGGCGGCGTACGGCCATTCTGCGCGCGTCACCGGCGGCCACAGCGTCTTCATCGAAGAAGACGGCGTGGTCCGGCTCAGGCCGGCGAGCGAGATCCGCGCCGGCGACCGGGTCGTCGCGCCCGGCCGCGTCGATCTTCCCGCCACGACACCCGCGGCCATCGACATCTTGCGCCTCTTGCACGGCGTCCCCGCCGCTGCAGCCCAGGTTTGGGTCCATGGCCCCGCCATTGAAGCGTGGCATCGGGCACAAGTGTTGGTTGGCGCCCCCCACGATTTGCGCGCGTCCCGCGTCCGCATTCCCCTCGACCTCGGACGCGAGTTGGCGGAGCGCCGGCGCGCGCTGGGCCTGACGCTGGAGGACGTCGCGCGCAAAGTGGGCGTCCGCCAAGCCTGCACGCCCTCCTCGTGGGAACGCGGCATTTCCGCCCCGACCGCCCAGAACTGGGCGCTCTACGCCGGCGCGGTCGGCCTCGACGCGCAACAAATGGCAGCCCGCGTCGTCCGTCTCCCGAGTCGCCTCGAACGCCTGTGGGGACAACGCCCCGCGTCGGGCCGCAACGCCGTCCGCAATCGGGTCCGGCTGTCGCAGCTCTCCGAGGCCGATCTCACTTGGCTCGCGGACCGTCAAGACCTGGTTCTGGCGGCGGAGCATAACGCGGCGGACGGGCTCCCACGGTTTCTGCCGGTGGGCCGCGCGCTCATGACGCTACTGGGCTACTACCTGGCCGACGGATCCTGTTCGCCGCGGTCGGGGATTCGCCTGACCGTTGGGAAGGACGAACCGGAATTTCAGCGCGAACTCCTAGATTCCTTCGAGGACGTCTTCGGCCGCCCGGCCTCGCGGTATGCGTCGCGCGTACGCGCCGGCGAGATTCGCTTGGTCCATCGTGTCGCCGCGCTCGTCTGGCTGCACGCGTTCGGCTTCGACGGGGCGCACTCGTTGACGAAGCGATTGCCCGACATCGTGTGGCAAGTCTCCCCGGACCTTCGGCTTGCGTTTCTGCGGGGCTACCTACGCGGCGACGGCACGATCTCTGGCGGGCGCATCGGATTCGCGACCTCGTCCCGCGACCTGGCAAGCGCCGTGGCCTATCTCCTTTCAAGCTTTGGCGTGGTCGCAACGCTCTCGGAGCGCGCGCCCGACGGAATCGTGCGACGCATCCGCGGCGGGCCGGTTGTCACGAGGGCGACCTCGTGGTCGATTACGGTGACGGCCAAGGAGGATATCGAGAAACTTGCGCTGGCGTGGCGGGATCACCCTGGCGCCGAGACGCTCCGCGTCCGGCTGTCGCGGCCCGCGCGGGGAATGAACCGCCGGTTCAAGCGACTCCAGGGCGACCTCGTTTCGCTTCCTGTCAGGTCCGTGCGGCGGTGGGGCGCGCCGGCCGAGTTCGTGTACGACTTGTCGGTCGAGACGGATGAGAACTTCGTCGCCGGGTTCGGCGGCCTCTGCTGCCATAATACGGACGCCGACGTGGACGGCGCCCACATCCGGACGCTCCTGCTCACCCTCATGTACCGGTACATGAAGCCGCTCGTCGAGGCGGGCTACATCTACATCGCCCAGCCGCCGCTCTACAGGATCAAGAAGGGCCACGTGGAGAAGTACGTCTACTCCGACAAGGAGAAGGACGCCGCCCTGGCCGAGCTGGGCGGCACCAAAGGCGTGGCGGTGCAACGGTTCAAGGGGTTGGGCGAGATGAACCCCGACCAGCTCTGGTCCACCACCATGGACCCCGAGGCCCGCACGCTCCAACGCGTCACCGTGGAGGACGCCGCCATCGCCGACGAACTGTTCAGCCTCCTCATGGGCGAGGCCGTCGAGCCCCGCCGCGAGTTCATCGAGCGGCACGCGCAGGAGGTCGTGAACCTTGACGTCTGAGGCCGCCCCGCCCGCGTCGCCTACCCCCGGCGGCAACGGAAACAATGTCGCGGCGCGCCTCGTGGCACGCCCCATCGACCAGGAACTCAAGACGAGCTTCCTCGACTACGCGATGAGCGTCATCGTCTCCCGCGCGCTCCCCGACGTGCGGGACGGCCTCAAGCCCGTCCACCGCCGCGTCCTCTACGCCATGAACGAGCTCGGCGTCCGCAGCGACAAGCCCCGCCGCAAGAGCGCCCTCATCGTGGGCGAGGTCATGGGCAAATACCACCCGCACGGCGACCTCGCCATCTATGACACGCTCGTCCGCATGGCGCAGAACTTCAGTTTGCTGCATCCGCTCGTGGACGGTCAAGGCAACTTCGGCAGCGTCGACGGCGACGGAGCGGCGGCCATGCGGTACACGGAGGCCCGCCTCGCGTCCATCGCTGAAGAGGTCTTGGCCGACCTCGACAAAGACACTGTCGACTTCGTCCCCAACTATGACGCGACGCTGCAAGAACCCGTCGTCATGCCGGCCCGGTTCCCCAACCTGCTCGTCAACGGCTCGAGCGGCATCGCCGTCGGCATGGCCACCAACATCCCGCCCCACAACCTGGGAGAGGTCATCGACGCCACCGTCCACCTCATCGACCACCCCGAGGCGGCGCTGGGCGACCTGCTGCACCACGTGAAGGGGCCCGATTTCCCCACGGGCGGCATCATCATGGGCCGCGCGGGCCTCGTCGAGGCGTACGCGAACGGCCGGGGCCGGATCGTGGTGCGCGGCCGCGTCGAGACCGAGAAGATGAGCAAGGACCGCGACGCGCTCATCGTCACCGAACTCCCCTACATGGTCAACAAGGCGAACCTGCTCGTCGCCATCGCCGACCTCGTCAAGGAGAAGCGGATCGAAGGCATCAGCGACCTGCGCGACGAGTCCGACCGCGACGGGATGCGCGTGGTCATCGAGATCAAACGCGACGCGGAC
Organism: uncultured Halobacteriales archaeon; assembly: GCA_964451065.1. GTDB lineage: Archaea > Thermoplasmatota > E2 > JACPAO01 > JACPAO01 > CAYVGY01. The sequence continues at coordinate 16,679 of CAYVGY010000006.1, read as the reverse complement.
GCCGCGGTCGTCGAGAACCAACTTTACGCCCACACCGATCTCCAGTCGACCTTCGGCTCCCTCCACCTGGCCCTCGTCCACCAGAAACCTGTCACCTTGCCGCTCAAGCGGATCCTCGAGGAGTTCATCGAACACCGCGTCGTCGTTATCACGCGCCGCACCAAGTTCGAACTGCGGAAGGCCGAGGAGCGCGCCCACGTCCTGGAGGGCCTCCTCATCGCGCTCGACAACGTGGACGAGGTCATCCAACTCATCAAGTCAAGCCGAAGCGTCGACGAGGCCCAAACGAAGCTCATCGCGCGCTTCGCCCTCAGCGAGGTGCAGGCGAAGGCGATCCTGGACCTGCGCTTGGCCAAACTCGCAGCCCTCGAGGTCGAACAGGTCAAAGGCGAACACGCGGACCTCCTCAAGAAGATCGCCGAGCTCAAGAAGATCCTCAGCGCGCGGTCGGAGATCCTGGCCGTCCTCAAGACGGAGCTGGCCGCCGTCCGCGCCAAGTTCGCCAAGCCCCGAAAGACCGAGGTCCAAGAGACCGAGGCCGAGGAGATCCACCACGAGGCCCTCATCACCGAGCACGACGTCGTCGTCACCGTCACGAACGCCGGGTACACGAAGCGGATCCCGCTTACGGAGTACAAGGCGCAGGGCCGCGGCGGCAAGGGCGTGATCGGCACCGAGGTCCGGGAGGAGGACGCCGTCATCGACCTCTTCGTCACGTCCACCCACAACTACCTCATGTTCTTCACGACGCACGGCCGCTGCTTCTGGCTCAAGGCGTACGCGATCCCCGAGGGCTCGCGGTACAGCCGAGGCAAGGCCATCGTGAACCTCTTGCCCGCCCTGGAGCCCGGCGAACGCGTGACCGCGGCCATCCCCGTGCGCGAATTCGCCCAGGACAAGTTCGTCTTCTTCGCCACCCGCAAGGGCACCGTCAAGCGGACGGTCCTTTCGGAGTTCAAGAACGTCCGCGCGGCCGGCATCCGCGCCATCCACCTCAACGAGGGCGACGAGGTCCTCGGCGTGGCACTCACCGACGGCAACCAGGACATCGTGTTGGCCAAGGCCGGCGGCAAGGCCGTCCGGTTCAACGAGGGACAGGTGCGCGCGATGGGCCGAACCGCCACCGGAGTCATCGGCGCCGACCTCGAGCAGGGCGCCCGCGGCGCCGTGCTGCAGACCGCGGACGAGGTCGTCGCGCTGGCGCACGTGCGGGGCGACGAGGGCGACCTCCTCACGATCAAGGCCAACGGCCGCGGCAAGCGGACGCCCGTGGCCGACTATCCGGCCAAGACCCGCGGCACCATGGGCGTCATCACGATCGACATCGAGGAGAACGTGGACGGCCAGGTCGTCCAGAGCCCCATCGTCGGGATGCTGCGCGTCCGGCCGGGCGACGAACTCATCGTCTCCACGGAGAAAGGCGTCGTGATCCGCGTGCCCGTGGACGAAATCCCCGTGAAGGGGCGCGCCGCGCAGGGCAACTGGATTATCCGCCCCGAGGCCGGGGACAAGGTCGTGGCCGTTGCGCGCGTGCTGCGCGACGTGGAGCCGTCGGCTCCGACGCCGACCTCCCAACCCGCCCCCCATGCGTAACGGCCGTCCGCTCCACCCAGAGGGTTCATCCAGAAACCTCTCGACCCCGCCACGTCCTTGGACCTCTGGGGCGTTCAGGCGTACTACCCGTCGTTCAACTCCCTCGCCAACCTCAGCCTGTTTCGCGGCTTGTACCAGGGTCAGCCCATCGTGCTCCTCGAGTCTTCCCCCGGGCTGGCCCAAGCCTGTCCCCTCCTCGCGTAGCCATTCCGGCCGGCGCTGACGGTCGCGGCATGGGCCACGTTGGACTGCCCCCGCACAACGTCCCCCGGCGGGGAGGTTAAAGACGGGCAGCCTCTAACGAGGATCGATGGGCCGCGCCGAGGCACTGGTGGCTGCGCTCCTGGTCCTGCCTGCGTTCGCCGGATGCTTCGGCGATGACGAGGACGAAGAGGAAACGGCGGACGCGACGACCACGACGACCACGACGACGCGGCCCACGGGGGGCCCTCCCGGCGACTTCGTCCGCACGGAGGACCGCGCCAAGCCCGTCCTTCTCGTGCACGGCTTCTCGTTCAGTTCCGGCGACGCCCAGAGTGATCCAGCGGCGTGGACCCCCATGATCGAGGCCTTCTCGGCGTGGGGATGGAACCGGACGGAGCTCATGACCGTCGGCTATTACGGATGCGATGCCGGCTTTGCGCTGCAGGCGAGCGACTTCGGCAGCCACGACAGCCACATGACGGCCGCCGGCCACGTGGACCACGCGTGCGGACCGGCCTCCCACAACCGCAACACGACGATCGAGCACCTCGCGTACCATTGGGCTTGGCTCGTCCATGACGAGTTCACGGTGGCAGGCCGCTGCGTCGACGTGGTGGCGCACTCGATGGGAGGCTTGATTGTTCGCTACGCCCTTGCCCAGACGGCGGCGAGCCAGATCGAGTTCCCGCCCGTCCTTTGCGTGGAAGATGTCGTCACGCTTGGAGCCCCTTTCGCCGGCGCCGAGCCCGTGGCGATGTGCGGCGTTTTCGAGGATTTCGGCGAATGCCTCGAAATGACGCCAGGCTCCCCCTTTCTTCGATGGCTCGACGAGAACGCCCAGGCGGCTCAAGTCGCCCCCGGGACGGACTGGTCGCTGGCGGGGTCGTCGGACGATTCGGTCGTCAGCGGCGACTCGGCCATCGCCATGGAGGCCCCCCACAAGGTGAAGTATCTTCGCGCCTCCGACGTCCACCATTCCGTGGCGGGCTTCGGGACCAGCTATCTTGCGGGCACCGCGGAGGCGTCGACCGCCGCCGTAGTCTGGCGGGACGACGACGCCAATTGGACCTTCTCGGAGAGGGCGCCGTGGCCGGCCCGTTGGGCCGACCATTCGCTCGTCCACGGGTCCACCACTTGGGCCCCTTCCGCGCCGAACACCGGCCCCGACATCGAGGAGGTGTCCCCGGCGCCCGGCGCCCACCAACTCGTCCCGCAGCAGGCCTTCTCCGTCGAACTCGAATGCGCGGACGACCCGGAGGGTCACGCCGAATTCGTGGACTTCCTTTCCGGCGACGACGTCGTCGAGTCGGCGGAGGACCTGTTGGGGTCGAGCCCCAGCCACACGTTCCGCTTCGGGACGGCCGGAACGTACGTGGCGAAGGCCTGGTGCCGCGACGAGGCATTCGCTTCGGGCGCAGACGCGGAAGCGACCTGGACCCTCACGGTGCAGGAATCCTAGGAGCCGTCATTTCGCCGCGGGGCCGACCTTCGCCGTGGCGTCGCGGCTCGTGGGTCGCAAGGCGTAGCTCACGAGGAACCCGCCCCAGTAAAGGGCGAGGAGCAGGGACGCGACGATGAGTTGGCTCACGACCGTGGGGTCGGTCACGATGGCGGCCACGATGAAGATGCCGACGGTGGTGTGGCGCCAGTACCGGAGGTAGAGCCGCGGGGTCGTGACGCGCATCCGGACGAGGACCACCATGACGAGCGGGAGTTCGAACGCGAGGCCGAAGATGAGGGCGAACGTGATGACGGTCCCCACGAGGGCGCCGACGCTCAGGAACTCGACCGCGCCGATGGGGTTCGCGAACGCGTAGAGCGTCCGCAGGAGGAGCGGGACGATGAAGAGAAAGGCGAAAGTCGCGCCCGCCACGAACAGGACGAGCGCGTAGGGGAACGCGCGCACCAGGATGCCCCGCTCGCGGTTCTCGAGTCCGGGCGAGAAGAACGCCCAAAGTTCGAAGCAGACGGCCGGCAGGAGGATGACGAAGGCCAGGAGGAGCGCGATCTCGACGTGTACCATCACCGCCTCGGTGGGGCGGCTGACGATCAGTTGGACGTTGGGGGGGACCGTCGTCTGGGCGATGGCTGCGTAGACGCGCGCCGCCGTGTTGTCGAACATGTCGAAGATGGGCGTGGCCAGGGGGACGGGGCCCATGTGGAAGCGCTCGAAACGGAAGAGGAGGAAGGCGGCGACCCAGAACAGAAAGAGGAACGTGAGGCGTTTGATGCGGGCACCCAGCTCACTCAAGTGTTGGAGGAAGGGCATGGCGCGCCGGACGGGTAGAACCGGCTGGCTTCGTCCGTAGAGGAGCCAGAGGAGGGCGGCGGCGGCCAACAGGGTCGCGGCCAACGCGGCCAGGGGGGCGGCGATGCCCGCGACCAGGACGATCGGTTCCGTCGTGGTCGCCGGAATCGGCACGCCGTGCCCATCGGTTCCGCCGTATAAATCCGACTCCGAACGAGGAAAACGTCCGAGGTTGAACGTTTCAATATTTTCGCGTCAGCATTCTGAACATTGTTCAGGCTGTGCGGGCCCGCGATAGCTATTTATTGCGACAACTTCTCCGAACTTTACCGGCACTTCCAGGGGACGGGGAATGGAATACACCAAGTTCTACACGGAACGGGCGCGCCGGATGAAAGCGTCCGAGATTCGCGAGATTCTTGCCGTCACGCAACGGTCCGACATCATCAGCTTCGCGGGCGGTCTCCCCAACCCGGAGACGTTCCCGACGCGTGAAATCGAGGCGGCCACGAAGGACGTCCTGGCGCGGGTCCCGCACTTGGCGCTCCAGTACTCCCCCACGGACGGGATTCCGGAGCTGCGCGACCAGGTCGCCAAGTTCCTCAACAAGGACGGGACAAAGTACACGCTCGACCACCTGCTCATCACCAACGGGTCCCAACAGGGCCTGGACCTCATTGCCCGCATCTTCCTCGAACCGGGGAACAAGGTCCTCGTCGGGTCGCCCACCTACCTGGGCGCGATCCAGTCCTTCGAGAACTACATCCGACGCGAGAGCGACTTCATCCCGGTCCGCAGCGACGAGAACGGGATGGACCCGGATTCCGTGGACGAGACGCTTACGCGCCTCGAGCGCCAGGGCGAGACGGTCAAACTCATCTACACCTGCCCGACGTTCCAGAACCCCGCCGGGACGGTCCTCAGCGCGCCCCGCCGGCGTCGCATGGTCGAGCTCGCCCACCAACACGACGTGCTCATCATCGAGGACGACCCCTACGGGAAACTCCGGTTCGAGGGCGAGGAGCTTCCGAAGATGTCGGCCCTCGACAAGGAAGGCCGAATCATCTACCTGGGCACGTTCAGCAAGATCCTCGTCCCGGGGTTCCGCCTGGCCTGGACGGCCGGCCCCCCCAAGATCATCCGCCAGATGTCGGTGGCGAAGCAAGCCGTCGACCTCTGCACGAACGCATTCACCCAGTTCCTGACGGCCCACATCATGGAGCAAGGCTTCATCGAGCGCCACATCCCCGAGATTATCCGTCTCTACCGTCACAAGCGCGACCTCATGATGAAGGCCATGGAGGCCCGCCTGCCGGAAGGTTCCAAGTGGACGCGCGCCCAGGGCGGCCTCTTCACGTGGGCGACCCTCCCCAAGGGCATCGATACCTCGAAGATGTTCCCACGGGCCATCAAGAACAAGGTGGCGTACGTGCCGGGCAACTCGTTCTTCGTGGACCACAGCGGGCCCAATACGATGCGGATCAACTTTAGCCATCCCACCGACGAGATGATCCCGGTCGGGGTGGAGCGGTTGGCCGCCACCATCGAGCAGGAGATGAAAGCGGCCTCCGTCCTCGCCTGAGGACCGCGGATACTGCTGCCCACGAAACCATTCCGGCGCCCTTATATTTGCGGCCCGGCCTAGGTCGATGCTGGATGGGATGCCACCATGGTTGAGATTGTCTCCGTCCTGATCGGTTTTCTCGTTGGGGTCGTCGCCGCCGGTTTCGCCGTCGAGCTCGGCCTGAGAAAGCTCCTCTCGCCGCCCGAAAAAAGCAAGCTGACCCAGGTCTGGTCCCTCAACGAGTTCCCCCGGCCCCTCATTGCCTCGACCCAACTCGCGGGCCTCGACGTCCCGAAGCAGTCCCGTCTCATCGTCGCTGCCAAGTACGAGGGCCGCCGCGACGGGTTCGAACTGCGCACGAGCCCCGATTGCCACGGCAATTTCGTCGTGGACGCCAACGCACCACGCGCCCTCCTTTTCCTGGACGGCATCCGCCCGGGCGCCCTCGCGCTCTGGACCGTCGACGAACGCCTCATCGAGCGCCTGCGCAGCGAATTCAACCGCCTCTGGGGGCGCAGCGTCGACTACGTCGAGCGCGTGGCCCTCGCCGACGTTCCGACCAAGCCCAACCTCACCGTCGAGACCCAGGGCGTCGTCCAGGACATCGTCCCCTACCGCGGCAACTACCTCCTTCGCCTGACCGACCACGGCGACGCGGTCGGCGTCCTCGTCGAGCGCCAACTCCCGCTCAACGGGAAACGCGTGAACGTAACCGGCGTGGTCCGATCCAGTTCGAGCGGCTACCCGCTCATCGAGGCCTTGGAAGTCCGCGCGGCAGCGTAAACCCACCCCCTGCGACGTGGGGCGCTGCCCTAGGGCAGGATTCAGACGATTGGTCTAATCTAGATTCCAACGTTCAGTCCAGAATCCATTTACTATCCTCCGCGGTCCGCACTCTTGCCGGGCTCTCGGGGCCTGGCGCCTAAGACCGGTGGAAACCATGTACGTCGAAAACCTCCGCAACCTCAAGACCACGACGAGCTCGACCATCGTGTGCACCTCCAACCACGGCGTGAACACGTCCAACCACGGCGTGAACACATCCAATCACGGCGTGAACACGGCCGAACTACGATAATTGCGGCGACGACGACGCCCCGGGGCCCCACCACCCTCCCCCTCCCTGACCTCCCCCGCGCCCCCACCAAGGAGACGGGATGACGGGCCCCGGGCGCTCGTCCCCGGACTTGAACCCCATGAAGATCGAAGACCTCACCACAATCCGGACCACAAGCTCCGTCTCCGGCACCTTGTGCAGCGTCGGCGGCAACGGCGTCAATTGTTCCAACAACGGCGTGAACACGACGACGAACCACGGCATCAACACCATCCCGTACCCGTAGTCGTTTCCGCCCTCGCCCCGGCTCCTGTTGGTTGCTTGCCCACTTCTCTTCCCTCCCTTTCTTCGATTCGGTTCTTGGCTTGTTTCTCGATAGTTGAACTCTATTTTGACTAAGTATTTCTTGGCCCAGGCCGCGCATTTCATACGATGAATCCACAAAGCTCATGCGCTCGCCGGAAACCTC
>CAYVGY010000006.1:0-9534 GCA_964451065.1 uncultured Halobacteriales archaeon | reverse complement strand
CCCGGAGGTGAATCCCACGAAGATCGAAAACCTTAGCAGATCGACGTCCGCCGCCGGCATCTCGAACCACGGAATCAACACGACGAACCACGGCGTGAACACGTCGAACCATGGTGTCAACACGATGGAAGTCCGCTGATCCCAACTCCATGTTGGATTGGTGGTGCCTGGACCCAACCACGTCGATTCTCCACCCCTTTTCGGGCGGCGGGGACCCGGTCCTCGGCGCGGGATCCATTCCTGCGCCAGGACCCCCTGCCTCTCTTTCCGGAGGCCGCCAAGAACCTCCCCGTCACCAACGGCGAACACGACCTCGGCACCGACCAAGGAAGGACCTCCCATGACGCTGCTCGTCCTGCTTCGAACCAACGACGGCCTCGTCGCCGCGGCCGACCCGCGGGCCGCCGCGACCTCAGCGTACGCCCCTGACGACGTGCGCCGGCTGGGCCCGGTCGCCCGCGGCCTCGTGCTGGCCCGGACGTTAGCCGACCGAGTCTTCGTGGGCGCCGCGGGATCTCTCGGCATGCTCCAAGCGCTGGAAAAGACCCTGGACGGCGAGGAACGTGATCCCGGTCTCGCGTTGGAGACCCTTCTCCCCCGGCTCCAAGAGCAAGTGGTTCAGCTGCGCGCCGCAGGCCTGCAACGATACCGCACGATGTACACCGAAAACGTCGACGCGCGGATTCTTCCCACGATGCGCCTCCTCCTTGCCGAATCCCGTAACGGCCAGCCACGCATCGTCTACATGAGCGAGAGCGGCGACCTGGAGGACCGCACCGCCATCGGATACGACGTGCTTGGCTCCGGCGACCTCTACGGCCACCTCCATCTCCGCCAGTTCCCTCCCGGCCCCGGGGCCACCGCGACGGCGCTCGTCATTGCCCACACGATTGTGGCCGACGCGGCCGAGACGCCCGCGCTCCAGGTCAGCGCCCCGCCCCTGGTGTGGAAACTGGAGACGCAGAGTGGCCGATGGACCTCACTTGGAACGACGGAGATCGACAACCTGGAGTCCGCGCGAGGCCGGTTCCAGAAACTCACCCAAGAGGCTCTCCTCCAGGCCAGCCTGAACCCGGGGCGGTCCCGTTGACCTTCCTTGTCGCTCTCTGCGCCGAGGACGGCGTCGCCATCGCCTCCGACGGTCTCAGCCATCGGGCCATCGAGCCTCCAGAAGGCGGCACCCACTGGTTGCCCCAGGCGGTCCCCAAGATCCTCGCCGTGGGCGAGCGGACCCTCTGCGCTTTCGCGGGCGACATCCCCATCGTCCAACCCACCCTGGCAGGCCTTGCCGAATCGATTCCGCCAGACCCCACGGTTCCGGCCGTCGCGGAGATTCTTGCCCGAACGGCCGCGGCGGCCCACCGCGAGGCGGAGGAGCGGTACGTCCGCCTCCATGGAAACGACGCGGGTCGCCAGTTGACGCCACGCGCCCATTTCCTTGTCGGCGGGATCGACGGCAAGACGCCTCGGCTCGTACGCGTCGACTCCTCCGGACGAATCGCAGACCAAACGCGGCAGCGGTTCGCCGTCGCCGGCACCCTCGGCCCCTACGCCGACTATGCGGCCACCATGGTGGAACGCTACTATCCGGCCCGCGCCGACTTGGCCACGGCCCAACGGTTCGCCTTCTCGCTCCTCGACACCATCACGCGTCAGGGCTTTTTCCGCATCCATCCCCCCGTCCACGTTTGGTCCGCGGGCCTGACGGCGCCCGCCGCCGAAACCACCTCGCAGGTCGCCCCCGCCCCCGTCGGTCTCCCCCCGGCCTTCGCCAACGCCCTACGACGCCTCCCCTTCACGGCGCCCCCCGGCGCCAATCCACGAACGACAAGCCCCGTCCTCAAGGTGAACCCCCGATGAGCCCCTCGCCCGACACGAACCCCGCCGCAGCTCCCGCAACCACGAAGACCCTCCTGCCGCGTCCAACAGGGTCCAACGGCAGCGGCGCCCCGACGCCCCCGGGCATCCCCCTGCGCCCGCGCCTCAAGCCCTTCATCGACGTCGTGCCCATCCGCGACGACTACCTGCTCCTTCACGGGCCGAACCTGTTCCTACGGATCTCCGACGAAGGCGTCCCCTTGTTCCAGAAGATCCTCCCGTTGCTCGACGGGTCCAACGACTTCGCCACGATCCTCCGGAGCTCCGGCGCCCGAAGCGAAGAACTGGCCGACGTGCTATCCACCCTCCACGAACAAGGCATCATCGAAGACGCGGCCCTCGAGACACCCCTGGACCTCTCCGCATCCGCCCGGGCGTACGTGGCGCCCCAACTCAACATCTTCTCCAACTTCACGTACGACGCAAACCAGGCCCAGCGCCGACTCCTGCAAGCCAACGTCCTCGTGGTCGGCGCGGGTCCCGTGGGCGCCGCCGCCGCCGACGTGCTGCACGCGGCCGGCGTCGGAACCATCTCGGTGGTCGATTCGCGAACGCCCCAACCCTTCGATCGATACGCCGCGCGGCTCGCCATGGATGGCATGCGCCGGAGCCAGGCCCTGGCCGCCTCGATCCCGCCGCGCCACGGACTCTCGCGCATCGCCCCCATCGACTCCGTCACCGTCGACTTCCGAAGCTTCGACAACGACGAACTCCATCGCCTCGTCAAAGCGCAAGACCACGTCGTGGTCGCGCTCGAGACCCAGGACTCGACGCTCCTGGCCGCCGTCAACGAAGCCTGCCTTCGGGCCGGCGTCGCTTGGACCCCCGCCGAACTCTACGGCCCCGTCGCCCACATCGGTCCCACCGTCCTGGCCCGCAAGACCGCCTGCTGGCGCTGCTACGATCTGCGGCGCAAGGGTGCCCAGCCCGGCCTCGACCGCTACCTCATGTACGAGGCGCACCGAGAGCGGCGACCCGATGACGGCCGGGCCCGCGAGGGCCTCCTGCCCTCGTACGGCCCCGTCGTCGGCTCCATTGCCGCCCAAGAAGCCATCACCTCGATTTCCCGGTTCACGTTGCCCGCCCTGCTGGGCCGCGTCCTCGTCTTCGACCTGATCGCCTGGACCTCCCAACGCCACCGCGTCCTCCGCCTGCCACGGTGCCCCGCCTGCGGCGCCGCCGAGATTCCTGACGTCGACCGCTTCGACACGGAGCCCGTGTACCTGTGAAGGCCCAGACCGCCATCGACCTCAAGGAAGCCCACCGACGACCCCTCGACCTCAAACGGCGACGACCATCGACGGCCCGCGTCACGATGAGCAAGCTGCACGACCTCCTGTCCACCCACTGCGGCATCCTCACGGGGCTCGACTTCAGCCACCATGCGCCCCTCTTTCGCAAGGCCCGGCTCTTCAACGCGCGCCTCGAACACGTGACCCTCCTGTCCGGCCGCGGCGTCGACCGCCACCGCCGGTCCCGCCCCGACCTCTGGCGCTGGGAAACCTTCCAAGGCCGCGTCGGGAATTCCCTCTCGACGGACCCGGAAAAGGCCCTCGTCGGCTCCGTGGGCGAGGCCATCGAACGCTACGCCATGACCATGGCCGGCCGCACCGAAGAATGGGTGACCGCTTCCTGGACCGACGTCCGGGACCACGCGGTCGACCCCCGCCAGTTCCAACTCTACACGCCCGACGAGTACGCGAAAACCACCTGGTGCAAGCCCTTCCACGAAGACGCCCCCATGCGCTGGGCATGGGCCACCGACCTCGAGACGCGGGAGCCCACCCTCGTGCCCGCCCAGTTCACGTGGCTCCTCTACAACCTCCTGCCCGGCGAACCCCTGCTCAAGGCCCAGACATCCAACGGCTGGGCCGCCCACAACACCTTGGAAGAGGCCCTCGGCAAGTGCATCAACGAGAACATGGAACGCGACTCGTTCGTCCTCATGTGGTACAACAAGCTCCGCATGCCGCTCGTCGACCTCGAGACCGTCCGCCACCCGCGCGCCCAAGAACTCCTCGACATCCTTCGCGGCGTCGGCGTCGAACTCAAGGTCATCAGCACCATGACCGACCTCCATTACCCGACCTTCATGGCCGTGGCCACGAACACGCACCCCGGCTACGCGCCCCTGACCGTCACGATGGGCGCCGGCCTCGACCCCGTCCAAGGCGTCCTCCGCGCCATCGAGGAATGCCTCGGCTCCTACATCTACAACACCACCATGCTGCGGTGGGGCTGGGCCCTCGACCGGCCGGAGGAGGTCCACACCATGATGGACCATTTCAAGTACTACCTCAACCCCGAACGCGTCCCGGAGGTCGAATGGATGTGGTCGAGCCCCGAACGCGTCGACGTGCGGGACCTCCCCCGCCAGGCGGGGCCCGGCGACACGCCACTCGACGAACTCGAACGGGCCGTCCATCTCCTGGCCAAGGCCGGATTCCGCAACTACGCCGTCGACACCACGCCGCCCGACCTCGACGAGGCCGGCTTCAAGACCGCCAAGGTCGTCTGCCCCCAGATCTGCCAAATGGAGTTCGGCCACGGCCTCATCGGCAAGAACTTCCCTCGCCTCTACGAAGCCCCCGTCCGCATGGGCTACCGCGAGCGTCCGCTCAGCCCCGACGAACTCAACACGCAGATTCATCCCCACTCCTAGGAGGAACACCCATGCCGCCCGCCCGGACCGAAAAGAAATGGGACGACCCGCACGCCATCGGCCAAAACTACACGAGCGGCTTCGAGCGCATCCCCATGGCCACCGACGAGAACCTCGCCCTTCTCTTCCACGAGAACACCAAGTCGCACCAACTCGAAACGTTGCCGACCCGACGGCGCGCCGAACCCTGGTACCCCAACCGCGGCATGGAAATCGTGGTCAGCAAACACCTCATGCCCCCCGACTCGGACCGCGTCGTCCGCCTCCCCACCATCGACCTGGCCTCCGAACCCACGCCGCCCCTCGGCCGGCTCGTCGCCCAACGACGATCCCAGCGCCGCTTCACCCCCGATTCCATCAGCCTCCACGACCTCTCCCTCCTCCTCAGCTTCGCCTACGGGGTCACCGGCCGCCAAAGCACTCCCCACGGCGACATGTACCTTCACGCCGTCCCCTCCGGCGGCGCCCGGTACCCTCTCGAAGTCTACGCGGTGGTCCGCGCCGTCTCCGGGCTCGCGCCCGGCGTCTACCATTACCGGCCCGAGCCCCACTACCTCGAATTCCTCCGCGGGGGCGACTTCTCGCAGGACGTCGATGCCGCCACGCGGCGCCAAGGGTTCGCGCAGGACGCTGCCACAACCCTGATCATCAGCGCGATGTGGCACCGCAACATGGACAAATACGGGGAGCGCGGCTACCGCGGCGTCCTCATGGAAGCCGGTGCCGTCATCCAAAACCTGTACCTGGCCGCCGAAAGCCTCTCCCTGGGCGCCGTCGCCGTCGAGGGCGTCGACGAAGCCTGGAACAACCTCATCGACGTGGACGGATCGGACGAGACCACCCTCGTCGCCGTCAGCGTCGGACGACCCCACAGCCGGCCCAAGGAGCATCCCACGTGGCCGTAACCCAGTCGCTGCCACGCACAACCGCCGCCCGCGGCCCGGCCGTGAGCGTCCGCGACCTCGTGAAGGAGTACGAAGGTAAGCCGGCCGTGCGTGGAGTTTCCTTCGACGTGCCCCGCGGCATCGTCTTCACCCTTGTGGGACCCAACGGCGCCGGGAAGACCAGCACGATCGAGATGATCGAATCCATCCGGACCCCGACCACGGGCCAGATCGATATCCTCGGCTTCGACGCCATCCGCCAAGCCGACGAGGTCCGGCACCGCATCGGGGCCCTCGCCCAAGAATTCTATGCCTTCGACCGTCTCACCGTCCGCGAGACCCTCCGCTACTTCGCCCTGCTCTACGACCACCCGCTCAGCATCGACCGCGTCGTCGACCTCTTGGAGCTCCGCGAACACGAGAAGACCTACTTCGCCCGCCTCAGCGGCGGCCTCAAACGCCGCGTCGGCATCGGCGCCGCCATCGTCAACGACCCCGACGTGGTCTTCCTCGACGAACCCACGTCCGGCGTCGATCCGCTGGGCCGCCGCGCCATCTGGCGCATCATCCAGAACATCCGCAAGGCCGGAAAGACCGTGTTCCTCACCACCCACTACATGGACGAGGCCGAAGCCCTCTCCGACGTCGTCGCCGTCATCGACCACGGCCGCATCATCGCCCTCGGCCACCCCGACGAACTCATCGCGCGCCACGGCGGCACACGCTCCATCGTCCTCCGAGGCATCGGCTCGGAGCACCTCGCGAAGGCTCGCCGCCTCTCCCCGGCCGCCCACCTCAACGGCGACGACAGCCTCGTCCTGCCCGTATCGCCCGACGTCGACTTGGCAAGACTGCTCAAGCGCCTGGAACGAGCCGCCATCCCCACCAAGAGCGTCCTCCTCAAGGAACCCTCCCTCGATGACGTCTTCATCGCCTTAACGAGCGGTCGCCGCAAGGGAAGGCGAAGGACTTGAAGCTGCGCCGGATCCGCGCCGACCTCCAAGCCAGCATGCTCCTGTGGTCGCGCTACCCGATGCGCATCGTCCTCGGCTTCGCCACGCCCGCCCTCTTCCTCCTGCTCCTCAGCGCCACCTTCGGCACGCCCGGCCCCCTCGTCCTACACGCCTACGACGAAGACCAAAGCCCAGCTTCCCAAGCCCTGCTCGACGCGTTGGCCAAGAGCGGCAACCTCGACGTCATCCCCGTCGACGACCCTCCCAACGCGTCCCACGTCTCAGACTGGATGAAGGACCAACGCGCCGCCGGCCTCCTGTGGATCCCCGCCGGGTACGGCCAAGGCCTCGGGTCGAACTCCACAAGCGTCCCCGTGCGCCTCTACATCGACCAGGACCCCGGTTCCGTGGGACCCGCGCTGCAAGCCAACGTGAACGCCATCGTCGCCGGCGAAGAACTCCATGCCCGCGGCGTGAACGGCTCCGTCCACGTCGAACCGGCCTCCGTCGACACGGGCGAGATCCCCTACCGCGAATTCCTCGTCTCCGGCATGGTCGGCCTCAACGTCCTCTCCGTCAGCCTGTTCGGCATGGTGGGAGCCACTTCCGCCTTCCGCTATTCCGGCCTCTTCAGGAAGCTCGCCACCACGCCGCTGCGGAAATCCGAATGGATCGTCTCCAAGCCCCTATTCCAACCCCTCGTGGCGCTCCTCGGCAGCGTGGCCCTCGTCGCCATCGCCCTGCTCGTCTTCCGACCCGAGATCCACCTGACGGTCCTTGGCCTGTCGCTGGTCATTGCCGGCGCGCTCGCGCTGAGCGGCATCGGCCTCGTGATCGCGACCGCCATCCGCGACACCGAGGTCGTCAGCCTCGTCGCGAACATCGTCTACCTGCCGATGATGTTCCTATCGGGCACTTTTTTCCCGCTGGGGTCGCTGCCGGAGCCCCTCCAGTACGCCTCCCGCGCGCTCCCCCTCACGTACCTCACCGAGGGGCTTCGCGCCGAGATGGTGCTCGGGGACTCGCAGGTCGCCCTGGTCAGCCTTGCGATCCTGTTGGCGGTCACCGTCGCCTGCATCATCGTGGGCTCGGCGCTGGCCGACTGGAGCCAAGAATAGTTGACGCCCGCGCCCAACGCGAATACATACGCGTGCAGCCGAAGCTTGTTTCCAAAGCATCTAGCCTTTTTCCGTCAATCAATGGTTTCACGTGACTCGTGCATTCACACGTGCCCTCCATAATGGCTAAATATCCAGGAAGGCGACTTTTTGTCTCGGTGGCGCCGGGCCGTGGTGCGCGGGAGTAACGGGGAACGTAACGCAACGCCGGGGGCAAACCCGCCCCGGATTCTTCGAAGGTTGCCTGGGGGTTTCCTTCTCGCTGTCTTGACCGGGGCTTCCATTCTCGGCCTCTTGGGTCTGGCCCCCAACAATACGGGAGCCCTGGCCGACGCATCTCCCGCCGGTGCGGAACGCGACCTCACCTTTGGTCTCCCCGTCCCCCGGGTGGGCGATCGGGGAACCTATTCGATGGCGACTTTGACCAGCGATGGGCGCGTCCTCGACGTTCGGTCCTTGGCCGACTTCGAATGGCTATCGGACCGGACCGCCCGGGACGCCGACGGTGCCCTCCGCATCGCCAACGCCCTCCGCTACACGCACTACGAGAAAGTCGGCCAGGACGGCGCGATCCTCGCATTCCCCTTCATCGTCCTCTTCGACTCCGAGACCGCCGACATCATCGGATACCAGACGGTGTCCGAATACAGCTACGAGTACGGAGAAGAGATTGGCGGCAAGAAGTTCAAGACCATCTACGCCCGTGAGGGTGGGGCCGCCGGCATCCCCACCATCCTTTGTGGCATTCGCACCAGCCTCCAGGGTCGGCACGTCGATGCGCCGACCTCCGAAGACCTTGGCACCGACTGCGAGGTCCTGGGGCGCACGCCCGGGGCGGACCGTTCGTCCTTTGTCGTCAACGGGACCGGCATCGTGGGCGGATATTCGAGCACCCTCATCGAGGAGCGCGTCGGCGATGCCAATGGCCCTCGTCCCGGCCTCCGCCTATGGATCTCCCCCGCGATGCCTTACCCCCTGCGAACAGAACAGCCGGACCCGGGCGACCCGTCCCACGCCGACGTCGTCCGACTCTCCGCCTTCGAGCCCGGCGCGATTCCAATCGCCCGGGGCCCCAGCCTCGTTGAGTCCGCCGTACCGCTCGAATGGGCCTCCCCATTGATCTATGGTCCCGAAGACGCGGGCATCACCCACCCGTTCCCGCTCTCCGAGGCCTTCGAATGGATGACGGCGAACGGGATCCATACGGAGGTCCGCGCATGGCTCGCGGAACACCCGGACGGCTTCGTGTATTCCGCCAACTATGTGCCGCAGAGCGACAATGCAGACGACTTCCTGAGATGGGAGGTCGCCCTACCCGACGGCCAAGGCACCATTTGGCGTTGCCCCGAGGCCGACGTCTACCACCCCACGCGAGAAGCACCCTACACCGGCCAAGCGCCAGATGACGTCGGCTACACGTGGATTGAGTATCCCTCCGGCTGCGAGGAGCCGACCCGGCCCCAGGCGCTGCCGGCCCGCCAACCCGAATCGATGCCGACCGTGCAATCGATGATGTCCCGGTGGCTCACGCATTTGTCGACGGACTTCCAGGGAGTGGCGCCCAACTATTGGGGTTTTGAGGTTGTCACAGCCGGCATGCCGTGGGATCCTCCCGCCGTGCGGATTTCCGTTGGCCATATCACCGACGTCTCAGTGGACTACCAGAATCCTGGCGGCCCGGAGCGCACGCTCGCACCCATCGAGTCTCGGTATGAATACAGCATCCTGACCTTTGACGAGGATGGTCGAGCCATCGCCCTAGAAGAGTTGAGGGAATGGAAACACGATCCCGGCCTCGAGCCCGGTACTCCCGCCGGCCGCCGTGTGGATGACGATTTTGAGGCCGGACGGGCGGCGCCCGCCTCCATACCCAATGCGCTTGAACGCCTGCCCTGGAACGTGCCGCCCGCGAGCCTCGCGGCCGGCGCCGGCGCGGCTGCGCTCCTGGCCGGAATCGGCTACTGGCTGTGGCCGATCCTCAAAGGGGCCGCCCCGGCCGGGTACACGCGCGTCCAGCGCGAGGACGCCCCCGCCCACCC
>CAYVGY010000005.1:19548-46893 GCA_964451065.1 uncultured Halobacteriales archaeon | reverse complement strand
GAGGATAGAGCCGCGACCAGACCAATGAAACCCAGGATTCCGCCCGCGATGAGGAACCCAAGGAACACGTCCGACATCCCATCGTCACCGCCATCCCCATCGCAGGGGATCTGGTTCCCGTTGCGGTCCACGCAGATCGTGGGCCCCGGGTCGGGGATGTGCTGAGTGGCGTGGGCCGCGGGAAGGCTCAAGATGACGAAGGCGAGAGCGGCGGCTGACTCGATGGCGCGTCGCAAATTGGTGCCCCGGACAGGTCGATGCCGCCCGGACGCCCAACGGCCTTAAATGGGTTTGGCGGACCAACGGGGGACGGTCACCTTCGCGCCGCTAGTTCTCCCCGACCGGCCGTTTGCGCGAGTGCCGGGTGACGGCCGCCAGAGCCTCCTCCTCGATCTGGTCGAACCGCTCGCCGTAGGGGGGGTCGAGGACGAAGTGGGCCTCGGGCTCGGGCACGGAGACCGCGTGGCGGACGAGGGATTCCTCCCTGGTTCCTCCGCTGCCGGGACCTTCGAGCGTGAGTTCGCGAACCACCACAAGGTGCTCGGTGCCATCGCCCCGTTGGTAGAGGAAATGGACGCGCCCCCCGCCGTTGAGAAGAACAAGGTCGAGGCGGCTGGAGTCGTCGAGCGGGAAGATGCCGCGGAAGATCGGGTATTTTCGTCGGACCTCTTCGCGGTACCGCAACAGGAAGAACCGGTGGAGGGCCTCGAGTTGCGCCTCGACAGAGTCGGGTTCGGAGCTCAACCCTCCTAGTGGAGGCGGTGTCGTACTTGACGTTTTCTGGGCCAAGCGTTATGTCGTCGCCCGGTTTCCGCACGTCCGTGGGTACGCCGATCAACCTGGTCATGGCGCTGGCTGTCCTCGCCGCGCCCCTGGCGAGCGCGGGCTCCGAGGAGCGGCCGGAGGTGTCCGACCCTGAAGGGGACCAAGGCGGTGTAGACGAGGTCACAAGGTACGCGGACATCTTGGCAGCGTGGATCCACAACGAGACCGACGACTCGTTCGACGTCACCCTGAAGCTCCAGCGACTGGAATCCCCGTTCAATGGCACCTACACCGTCGCGTGGACCACCAACGCCGTGGTGGACGGGTACCAAAACTTGGGGGTGCGGGCGCGCGCGCCCGCGACGGGGCCCGCCACGTTCCATCTCCTGCACGCCTCCTCGGAGGATGCATGGACCGAGGAGCCGCTGGCGGGGACCGTGACCCGGGGCGCGCCCGGATACCTCCGGTGGACGGTGCCCAAGGTCTCGGTTCGGCTGGTAGACGGACAAGCCTTTGGATCGTTTCAGGCGTACGTCAACACGGCGGATGTCGGCGGCCTCGCTGGACGGCTCGATTCCGCAGAAGCCGTTTCCGTATACGTGACCGGCGGCCGGACCGTGGATGCGTTTGACGCGTTTGTCCCCCCGGACCGGGACCCGGACGTGGACGACGGCGCCAACGACCCTCCGGGCCTGGCTCCGTTCGCCGACGTTCTGGGGGTCTGGCTAGACTTCGGCGAACAACTCAACCTGACGTTGCGGCTGCAGGAGGTGAACGTGGAGTCGTGGCGGGCGTGCGACCGGGACGCGGGCGTCAAGGTTTTGGAAGCCCAGTTCAACCTGCGCAACACGATCTCGGGGCCCGAGAACCGCCTACAACTCTTGGGCCGGATTCTTTGGGCTCCACCTTCGTTCGCCGTCCTGGTGACCGGGGGCGTGACCGGCTCGACGCTGAATGGGACCGTGGCCGTGGTAGAAGGCCAGCCGGGGTGGGTTCGCTTCTCTGTTCCGGGTTCCTTGTGGGAGACCCAGACCGACATCGAATTCATCACCATCGATGGCACCGTCGTGACCCAATGCGGATCAGACGGCCAGAGCGGCACCGATTCCGTTGCGCACCGCGCCCCGGACGAAGTTCCGCTGCCTCGGTGGGCCCCGTGGGCGGCCCTCGTCGTCGCATCCGCTTGGCTCCGTCGGCGAAAGCTCTAACAAGGACCCCCCTTTGGCCGGCCGAGGCGACGCGATGGACCTCAAACTCACGGAGGAACAGGACCTCATCCGCAAGACGGCGCGCGAGTTCGTGGACAACGAGATCAAGCCGTTCGTGCGCCAGTGGGAGTTGGACGGAGAGATCCCCTCCGCCGTGTACGACAAGATGGCGGCGCTCGGTTTTCTTGGCGCGCCGATCCCGACGGAGTACGGCGGCAGCGGCGTGGACGGCATTGCGTACGCCATCCTGACAGAAGAACTAGCCAAAGGCTGCTCGTCGCTCCGCACGAGCCTCAGCGTGAACGCGAGCCTCTTCGGTTCGACGCTGTTGCGGTTCGGGTCGGAGGCGCAGAAGAAGAGGTGGCTGGTGCCGACCGCCAAGGGGACGAAGATGGGCGCGTGGGCCATCACGGAGGCGGGCTCCGGCACGGACGCAGCCAGCATGAAGACGCGGGCCACCAAGAAGGGGAAGGAGTGGGTCCTTAATGGGTCCAAGATGTGGATCAGCAACGGCGCGAAGGCGGACTTCGTCGTCGTCTTCGCCTACACGGATCCCAAGTTGCGTTACAAGGGCATCAGTTGTATCGTCGTGGAAAAGGGCACGAAGGGGTTCAAGCCGGGCGTCGTGGAGACGACGAACAAGCTGGGCCTCCGTTCGAGCCCGACGGCGGAGCTCCTCTTCGAGGACTGCCACATCCCGGAGGAGAACCTCATCGGCAAGGAGGGCCAGGGGTGGGACGTCGCCATGTACGTGCTCAACCACGGCCGCCTGTCGGTGGCGGCGGGCGCGGTGGGCATCGCGCAGGCGGCCCTCGAAGCATCCATCGACTATGCAAAGAAGCGACAGGCGTTCGGGAAGCCCATCGGTGCGTTCCAATTGGTGAAGGCGAAGATCGCGGAGATGGCCAACGGGGTCGAGGCAGGCCGGATGCTGGTCTGGCGCGCGGCGCACGTGAAGGAGGCGTTCCATGCGGGGGAGGCGAGTTTCGACGAGTGGACGCTCGCGGTGTCGCATGCGAAGCTCTTCACGGCGGAGATGTGCGTGAAGGTCTGTGAGGAGGCGGTGCAGGTGCATGGTGCCAACGGGTACACGAACGCGTACCCGGTGGAGCGGTATTGGCGGGACTCGAAGATCTGCGGCATCTACGAGGGGACGAACGAGATCCAGAAGCTCATCATCGCGCGGCACGTGCTCGGGAAGGAATTGAGCGAGACGTAGGCGCGGAGGCGGGCCGCTGCGTCAGTCGAGGCGGAGCCGCTTCATCCATGCGTAGCCTTCGGCGCGGTGGAAGATGCGGAGGACGCGAATCTCCGTGGCGCGGACCACGTAGACCGCCCGGTACTCGCCGACGCGGAGTCGAAACACGGGCTCCCCGCTCGACGGCGCGTCGAGGCGTTTCACGGCGCCCATCTCCCCCGGGGGGTAGGGGTTCTCCGCGAGGCCGGCCAGGGCCAGCTTGATGGCGCGCTTCGCTGCGGGCCCCATGGCGTTGAGGGCATCGAACGCGCCGCGACGTTCGAGCACCACTTTCGGCGTCACGCCTTGCCGAGGGGCACGAAGTCTCCCTCGTCGGCGAGGCGGCGCATCTCCGCCACGAATCGCTCGCGCTCCACCTCGTCCATGAGCCGGGTCAGGATCTCCGCGTACTCCATGTCCTTGGTCCCGTACTGCTTGAGCCGGTCCCGAACTTGCGTGGGGATGGCAATCGTGGTGCGCGTCATGCCTGGTTATGTGTCATTATGTTCTATATATATCTAGGGGAGGCAGAGGGAACGACGCCGCTCCGGTCCTCGACGCGGGCCAAATCGGCCGGCGGTGGCCCCGGCACGAGCGGGTACCTGAACTCGTACCCCGTAGAGCGGTCTTGGCGGAACTCAAGGATCTGCGGAATCTACGAGGGCATGAACGAGATCCAGAAGCTCATCATCGCGCGGCACGCGCCGGGATAGGGACTGAGCGAGACGCAAGGAACCGGGGCCCCGTCCGTTTGGGCGAAAAGTTTCCACTACGTCGACTTCTTGATGTCAGCCGCGGCCAGCGCCGTGCCGCATTGGTTTCCACTATGAAGTCGTCGCGGGGCGGGTGGGCATGTCGAAGCGACCCTGGTTTCCACTACAGGGCGTTCTCCGGTTGAGTCCGCGAACTGGTTTTCACTACGACGAGCGAGAAATTCCTGCGGAACCTGGAGCGCACTCCGGTACGTAGTGGAAACCCCCCAGCCATTACGGGCTACCATCGCTTGCCGACGTGAATCCGCATCCGTTCCAAGGACTTGCGAAGGGCGTCGCGGTCGAGGCGATCCGCGCGGCCCAAATAGAGCACGGTGCGCTGCCTGACGCCCCCATCCTGTCGGAAGGTTTCCACTACACTCAGGTATTCGTGGCCCTTAACGAAATGGCTGCGGAGGAACACGGCCATCCATTGGCTTTTCGGCTATTTTTCCCGGTGGGGGAGGCGAATGAAGGTGGGTGAATTTGTGCGTCCCGCGAAGCGGCGTTTCCACATTGATTCGACAAATCGGCGCTCGGCCAGCGGGGATAGTGGAAACTTTCGAGGTTCCGAACCCATTGCCGAAGCCGACCCCGTCGTGTAGTGGAAACCTTGGAACACGGCGGCCGTCCTTCCGCTGCTGCCCAAGAATCGGCAACGCCCGACGACGCGGGCGAGTCAAGCTTTTATCTCGGCCCAGGTCTCGCCGGGCCGGGGTTGGCGACCCCAGGTGGCTCGGGGAATGAAGCATGCAATGTTTCTCGCGACGGCTGTAGCGTTGACCGCAGCGTGGGCCCTTCCGGGGGCGTCTTCGGCCCCGGTCTCGGTCGAGGTCCACACGAACCTTACGCCCGACGGCGACTTCACGGCCGGCTGGGGCACTTGGACGGCATCCACCGGTTCGTGCGGCCTCGACGGCACGCAAGGCCAGGCCGCGCCCTCGACCAAATGCGACGTCTCGAAGACCGAGACCGGTCAAGTGTTCTGCCCGCCGGAGCCCTTCGACCCCAGCATGTGCAACTCCCACGCGGACCTCACGGGCTGGACCCAGATCGAGCGCAACGTCACACTCCCCCCTCTCCACGTGGGGACGGTGGGCGGTGTCAAGATTCAGCGCTACGAGATCTCCCTCTCCTACCGCACCCTGCTCTCCGGCGAAATCTCCGGCTCCCAGCAGAACCGCGGCGGGGGCCTCAACGCGAACCTCCAAGCCTACTTCTGGGACGGCAACGGCCAGAACATCGCTCAAGTCGGCATCAGCGGCAACGGGGCGGGAAGCTGCTGCGGCAACTACCAGTTCAACGCGGATTCCGGCTGGCAGACGGCGCCCCGCACCCCGGTCACGGGACTGGCAGAACACGCCGGCGAAACGGTCTACGTCGGCATCGCGACCGACTGCAAGGGCAACGCCGACCAAGGCGGCGACAACACGCCCGTCTCCATCACCGGCAGCTGCACGACATTCATCGACAACGTCCGGTTCGACGTCTACTACACGACGGGATGAGCAGACGGGCTCGACCGACCCCCCGAATGGGGTCGCACCAGCCGTGGTGCCCGGGCATTCGTGGCTAGGCGACGCGGCACGAGCTCAGTAAAGAGCCCGGACTCCGTCACGGCCCGGGACGTGGCGGTTGGCCAGGGTTCTTCTTCGCCGGCGGCGGAAGGCCCCGCGCGTTCTTGCTGAACACGTAATAGAACATGGGCGATGCCGCAAGGAGGTACACGACGCCCAGGACGGCCTTGTCGGGCGTGCTACCGCCCTCGATGTCTTTCCCTGTGCCGGTGAACGGCATCAGCAAGAAGATGAGGCCCAAGATGGTGAAGAAGACGGCGAAGAGGACCACGAGGACGTTGATCGACGAGTTCCAGAACCCCATGCCGGTGCTCCAGGCACCGCCCGGGCTTTAACGGTTGTGAACCGGCGGGTGCGGCCGGTGGGGTTTAAGTCGCGCCTCCTTTTCCGCGCCCGGGAGCCTCCGTCCGTGCGCGTGCTCGTGGCCGACCCGCTCTCCGAGGCGGGCCTCGAACTCCTCAAACGTCGCGGAATCCAGGCCGACGTCAAGACGGGTCTCCCCGAGGCCGACCTCGCCAAGGCGATCGCCGACTACGATGCGCTTGTGGTGCGCAGCGGCGTTCAGGTCACGCGTCGCGTCCTCGAAGCCGGCAAGAAGCTCCGCGTCGTGGGCCGCGCGGGGGTCGGCGTCGACAACATCGACGAGGCCGCCGCCACCGACCTCGGCGTCCTCGTGATGAACACGCCGCTCGGCAACACGCTGAGCGCCGCCGAGCATACGTTCGCGCTCCTGCTCTCCTTGGCCCGCCGCGTCCCGCCCGCCGTCGCCAGCCTCAAGGAAGGCAAATGGGACCGCAAGTCCTTCGCCGGCGTCGAACTCAACGGCAAGACCCTCGGGATCATCGGTCTCGGCCGCATCGGACGCGAAGTCGCCACCCGCGCCCGCGCCTTCGGCATGCGCGTCCTCGCCTTCGACCCCTACATCAACAAGGACCTCGCCCAAGAACACGGCGTCGAACTCGCCCCCATGGACAGGATCCTGGGCGAGGCCGACTTCCTAACCCTCCACACGCCGCTCACGCAAGAGACCCAGAAACTCATGGGCGAGACCGAGATCCGCGCCATGAAGAAGGGCTCCTACCTCCTCAACGTGGCCCGCGGCGGCATCGTGGACGAGAAAGCGCTCGCGGACGCGTTGCGCTCGGGCCACCTGGCGGGGGCCGCCCTCGACGTCTACGCCGAGGAGCCTCCCAGGAACCGCGACCTCTTCGCCCTCCCCAACTTCGTCGGCACACCCCACCTAGGGGCGAGCACGGCCGAGGCCCAAGAGAAGGTCGCGTTCCAGATCGCGGACCAAGTCGCCGACTACCTCCTGGAAGGCAAGATCACGAACGCCGTCAACATGCCCCACCCCGTCGTGGCGGCCCTCCAGCCCTTCGTCGACCTCGCCTATGGGATGGGCTCCTTCGCCGCGCAACTGGCCGCCGGCCAGCCCGACGAGTTCCAGGTCACGTGCCGCGGCGAGGTCGCCAAGTTCGACACGCACGCCGTGGCCGCGAGCGCCCTCGCCGGCGTCCTGTCCCGAAGCACCGAAGGCACGAACCTCATCAACGCGGAGCGGCGGGCCCGCGAGCACGGCCTCCGCTTCGTCCAAACCAAGACCGAAGACATCCAGGACTATGCCGCCAGCGTCGAAGTCGCTCTCAAAACTGAGGCCGGCGAGACCCGGCTCCTGGGCACGAGCCTGGCCAAGTTGGGCCCGCGCATCGTCCAGGTCAAGGGCTACGAGGTCGAATTCAAGCCCTACGGGCGCTTCCTCGTCGTGCAACACCGCGACCAACCGGGCACCATCGCCAAGATCAGCACCGTGCTGGGCCGCCAGAACATCAACATCGCCCAGATGGTCGTCGGCCGCCTGGAGGCCCGCGGACCCGCCGTGAGCATCCTGCGCGTCGACGACCCAGTGCCGCCCGCCGCCGTGGACGAAATCCGGTCGGCCCTCGGCCAGGCCAGCGTCCAGTTCGTGACCGTCCAACTGCCCAGCCGCAGGGCGAAAGAGTGAAACGCGCAAGAACGCGTCGATAATGCTTATATAGCACGCGGTCCCGTGGTTTTCCTCAAAGGGGTCCTTCTGCAGCGTTTCAAACTCGCGGGGGCCGTCCTTGGCTTCCTTCTCGCCGGGTTCGCCGGATGCCTCGGCAGCAACAGCGACGCCGAGGAATCCACCGACGACTCCGGCGTCAACGCCACGGAAGAGGACATCCGCAACACCCTCGAGGGTTGGATCCAGGACGGCGAACTTCTGCCGCTGGCCGGCGCCGCCATCGACATCCCCAGCCTCGGCGCCAACCGCGTCTCCAACGCCGACGGCCAGTACCGCTTCGTGAACCTGCCCGTGGGCGAACACCTCGTAACCGTCACCATGGCCGGCTACGACACGGCCTCCCAGCGCGCCCTTCTGCGGGAAGGGTTCTCCACCGTCCTCAACTTCTCGCTCGAGAAGGCGCCCGACGCCGTCCCCCACGACGAGATCCTGCCATTTATCGGCCAGGTCTCCTGCGACCTCTTCCTGGGCAGCGACCCCGAGACAGCGACCCGGCAGGCCTGCGGCGACGTGGATCCCAACAACGCGCCGAGCCACGAGTTCGAGTTCGGCCCCGGCGGGGCCCAAGTCCAACTGGAGACCTTCTGGGACCCCACCACGAAACTCGCCTCCAACCTCACAATCAAGGTGGAGACGGTGGGCTTCGGCCACCAGGACGTCGTTTTCGCGCACCAAGCCGGTAGCCCCGGCATGAAGGTCATCATCGGTCAGGCCAACATGGAAAAATACTACGCCAACGGCGGCCGCGTCCGCGTCACGCTCGGCGGCGGACCCAGCATCACGGGCGACGAAGCCGAGGCCGACGTCGGGTTCGCCTTCCAGCAACGATTCGAGATCGATTTCACGGTCTTCTACGTCCAGCCCGGCCCCCTCGACTACACCTCCCGGCCGTGACGCGCGCCCGAACCCTCAAGTAGTCGCCCGAGCCTTGGAGGGGACGGTGGTGGCGGTGCGGACGCTCGGAGCCTTCGTCGCGATCCTTCTCTTCACGGCCGGATGCATCGGGGGCAACACGGACCTCGACCCTGAGATCGACGAACCCGTGCTGGCCCTCACCCTAGTGGATCTACCGAGTCTGGTTGCCGGCCATCCCTACCGCGACCGCGAGACGGCCGCCGCCATCGACCCCAACGACGCCGACCATGCCGCCGTCTTCTACAATGAGGCTCCCGACACCGCCATCCGCGTGCCGAACCCGGTCCCGCCCGAGTACCGCGACCTCGCGACGCTGCTGGCCGTGATCACGCCCGGCGTCATCCAAGAGGCCCTCGCCGTGAGCCACGACGGCGGCGCCACATGGACCCGCTCCGCCTTGCCCGTCACCGGCCAAGCGCCCCCCACGTCGCAATGGAACCTGGTGTGCGCCCACGGCGACCCTAATGTCTACATCGACACGGACGGCGTCGTCCACATCGTCACCATCGCCATCGGGTGCGGTCCCACGCTCGGCATCCAGAACGGGATCATCCACGCCACCACCGCCGACGACGGGCGCACGTGGAGCGAACCCGACTTCGTCTGGTGGGTGCCCACGAACTGGGCCGTGGAATTCAACGACCGCGAGTGGACCGCCTACGACGCCCCCAGCGGCCGCGTCGGCATCGCCTGGACCAAGTTCGACCTGGCCCTCAACCGCGCCTCCCTCACGGTCGTCTTCTCGGGCGACAACGGCGCCACGTGGACGCTTCCCCACGAGATCGAGTCCTCCTACCCGATCACGAACGCCCAGAACTACGTCGTGCACACCACGTGGGACTCCGACGGCCGCTTCCACATCACGGGCAACAGCTGCAGCCTCGACTCCGAGGACCCGCTGGCGGCCGGCCAAGGCGGCTGCGTCTACCACTATGCGGGCGGCCCGGACGGAGGCTGGACCCGCACCGACATCCCCATCGGTACCTGCCCCGATCTCCCAGAGGGGGGCCGCTTCTGGTTCGCACCCTCCACCATCGACCCTGTCACCCGGCGGATCTACATTGCGGCCGACGTCCTGGCCGAGACCGGCCCCACGACCGGCGGCCAGTACCGCGCCGGCGGCGCGTGCCTCTTCGCGAGCGGCGACGGCGGCCAGACATGGAGCGCCGGTGAGCGCATCGGTACCGACTCGTCGCACCCATGGATTGGTCTCCACGCCGACGGATCGCCCGTCGTGAGCTACATGGCGCTTGAGAACGGCACGGCGGTCCCGACCCTGGCCGTGTTCAATGCGACGACGCTCGAGCTTCGCGAGACCGTGGCCCTTGGGCCCGCGTTCGACCCCGACACGAACGACGATGGCGCCCTTGAATACGGCGACTACGACGAGATGGCGACCGCCGGTGGACGGTTCCTGTGGGCACTCACGCAGCCGAACCAGGACGGACGCATGGGCTCGGCCGGGTTCAACGACCTCGACGTGATGGGCTACCGGGGCACGTTCCTTACAACGAGGATGAACGCCTACTCGTAGAGCCACTTCTCGTCGCTGCGCCTGTACGCGACGAGTTCGTCCGCCCCAAACCAGAGTGCGATCTCTTGCTTGGCGGTCTCCGCGCTGTCGGACCCGTGGATGAGGTTTCGGCCGATCTCCAAACCATGGTCGAACCGGATCTGGCCCGGGGCGCCCTTGCGCGGGTCGGTCGCGCCCATGAGGGCCCGGCATTGCGCGACGGCGTCTTCGCCTTCCATGACCGCGGCCACGACGGGCCCCGACCGGACGAACTTGATGAGGCCCGCATAGAACGGCTTCCCCTTGTGGATCGCGTAGTGGTTCTCGGCGAGGTCCTTGCCCACCTTGAGCAGCTTGAGGGCGACGAGCTTGAACCCCTTCGCCTCGAACCGGGCCAGGATCGCCGTCGACAATCCGCGGGCGACCCCGTCGGGCTTGATGAAGACGAGCGTCCGTTCGACCGCCACGCCGTCTCACCTACGCGGACGCCTTGACCTTCACGTCACGGCCGGCCTTCTTCTTGGCGCCGGCGCCGGCGGACTCCGCCTTGGCGACCTCGGCCGCCACGGCCTGGGCCTCGAGCGCCGCCCGGGCGGCCTTCTCGCCGCCGCGCGGGTAGTGCTTGGTCCACTTGTACCGGCGCGCGAGCCGGCCTTGGTCGAGCAGGCTCGTCTGGCAACGCTTCTGGTCGAAGTAGTAGACGGAGCCGTCCTTCTTCACGAACATGGTGCCGGTGCCGGGCTCGATGGGGCTGCCGCAGAAACTGCACACGCGCTGCTCCATCGCGGATCACCGTCCCCGAGGCCCGCCGAGTTTGCGGGCTTCGCGTTCCGTCTCTTTGAGCATGAGGGTGTCGCCCAACTGGACCGGCCCCATCACGTTGCGGGTGATGATGCGGCCCTTGTCGCGACCGTCGAGCACGCGGACCTTGACCTGCGTCGCCTCACCGGTCATGCCGGTGCGGCCCAGGATCTCCACGACCTCGCTGGGGATCCCCTTGTCAATATCTTCCTCGGCCAATGCTTCCACCCCGCGTTACTTCTTGAGGCCGGCGAACTTCTTCGCCACCTCTTCCACGAGTTCCGCGTTGGCGCCCGCGTCGACCACGGCCACGGCCGCGGTGCCGACCGAGAGGCCGGCGGCGCTCCCGAGCTCCGTCTTGGCCGGCACGTACCCGTAGGGGATGCCCTTCTCGTCGCAGAGAAGGGGCACGTGCGCCAGGATCTCCTCGGGCGAGACGTCCTCGGCCATGAGGACGAGCTTGGCGGCGCCACGCTCGACCTGCTTCGTGACCTCGTTCGTGCCCTTGGCGACCTTGCCGGTCGCGTGGGCGCGTTCAATGGCCTCGAGGGCCTGGTCGCTCAGTTCCTTGGGCGTCTGAAAACGGACGTACATCGGCATGGTGGGTCCTCCATCGCCCCCGCACGCGCGGGGGTTCATGTTTCATTGGGGAAGCCGCCCAGACGAGGCGGCATATATAAAACTGAGGGGGAAGAAGAGCGCGTGTGGACGACCACCGACCATTGGCCGAACCGAGGACGCTCTCGTACGGCGGAGTCCCCTGAACGGCCGGGCAGGGACGGCCTTGACGCCGACGGCCTGGTGAAGAATGGGCCCAAGCCCGGGTCCTGCCTCTTTCGCGCCGCCATCGTCATAAGAAACGAGCGTGATGCCCGCGCGTGCCTAGAAAGGCCAAGCGGGGATTCACCGACGACGAACAAGCGGCGATGAAGGAGCGCGCCCAGGAACTGAAGGCGGAAGCGCGCCCCGGCGCGGACGGGGAAAGCGCCTTGCTTGCGAAAATCGCCGAGATGCGAGAACCGGATCGCGCCATGGCCACACGGCTCCACGCCATCATCAGGGCCAGCGCGCCCGGCCTCTTGCCGAGAACGTGGTACGGGATGCCGGCGTATGCCAAAGACGGCAAGGTCGTCTGCTTCTTCCAAAGCGCGCAGAAGTTCAAGGCGCGGTACGCGACGCTCGGCTTCAGCGACCAGGCAAATCTCGACGAGGGCGCCATGTGGCCGACCTCATTCGCTCTAAAGGAGATGACCGCGGGCGAAGAGGCCAAGATCCGCGCACTCGTGAAGAAAGCAGTGCGCTGAGGACCTGCTCCACTACAACCGCCCCTGGGAGGGGGTCAGGCAAGGTTGGGCCCGGCGGCGGCCGGATGCAGTAGGCAGAGGACGAAGCGGCCCGCTCCCTACGTGTGGGTGAAGGGTGCCACCAATACGCCGCGCTGGTCCCGCTCCAACCGCACGAAGCCGACGCGCTCGAATTGAACGACCCGCCCAAAGTCCCGCACACAGTCCGCTTCCGCCAAGCCCCTCTTCACCGTTCCCGCCTCGTCCGGCAGGAGGACGTGCACGGGGACGGTCCCCTTCGGGTCACCGCTCACCCATTGGACGATGCGAGCCCCCGCCTTCAACACGGCCAAGTCGTTGCCGGCGTACTCGGCCCGATCGTTGCCCAGGACGCGGACGTTTCCCCAATCCTTGAGCCGCACGATGTCGTCCTTGCGCGTCGACTGGAGGTCCGCCGCGGCCAGCAAGACCCGGCCCGCGCCGCGCGCGTCCCCGACGCGGACACGCCGGATGCCGCGGTCGGCGTGCTCAGGATGCCGTGGCGCGTGCCCCTCGATGCCGCCGGCCGGGATCGATTGGATTTCGAGCGGTTGCGGGTCCTCGACGAAGAAGTAACGGTTGGCGTCCGGCTCCACGAGCTTGCGGTTCTCCGCCTCCACGTTCTCCATCGAGACGGCGACGTCGCGTTCGGTGAGGCCCAACGCGATCCAGAAACTCCGCAACGCTTCCGGTCGGATCCCTCGCCGGCGCATCGCAGCCAGGTTGGGGAGGCGGATGTCGTCCCAGCCCGTGAACCGCCCGCTCGCGATGCCTTCCGCCAAGAGGGTCTTGCTGACCTTTCCGAACTCGAGGATCTTCACGCGGCCCCAGTGAAGCGTGATCGGGTAGGTCCAGCCGAAGTACTGGTAGACGAACGTCTGTTTGCGCTCCGAATCGATGAGGTCCTTGCCCCGCACGATGTGCGTCACGCCCTGGA
The DNA here is from genome assembly GCA_964451065.1 of uncultured Halobacteriales archaeon. Taxonomy (GTDB): domain Archaea; phylum Thermoplasmatota; class E2; order JACPAO01; family JACPAO01; genus CAYVGY01. The sequence continues at coordinate 33,822 of CAYVGY010000005.1, read as the reverse complement.
GGTGGTCCTCGATGGCCGACTCGAAGTCCAGCATGGGCCAGACGCGATGCTTGGCGCCCACGCGGGGATGAGGCTCGACCACGATGCGGAAGGCGACCCAGTCCCGCAGCGCTGGATCCGGATGTCGGATGTCGGTGGCGACCCGAAGGACGGCCTGCCCCGGGGCGAACCCCACCGGGTCGAGCATGCGCCGCCACGCGGCGAGGTTCTCGTCGGCCGCTCGGGTGCGGTGGGGGCACGCCTCGCCCTTGTCCTTCAACCCCTTGAACGTCTCCTGGCCACATTCGCAAACGTACGCGTTCCCCAGGCCGATGAGTTTTTCGGCGAACTCGTAGTAGGTGGCGACGCGGTCTGAGGCGCAGAACACCAAGTCCGGGTGGCCACCTAGCCAGGCAAAATCCTCCGCCAACGAATGATAGGCTTCGAGCACCGGCCGTTTCGTCGCTGGGTCCGTGTCGTCGTAACGAAGAATCATCTTGAACGGCTTGTTCTTCTCCCCATACATCCGCTGGTACTCGGCGTGGATCACCATGCCGCGGCTGTGGCCCAGCGTCGCGGGCCCGTTCGGGTTGGGAGCGAACCGCATCACAATCTGCGGGACCTGGTCGTCCCCGGGAAGCGGCGGGAGTCCCACGCGCTGCTCTTTCACCTTGCGTTCCAGCAGCGCCGGGTCGAGGGATTCGAGTTCACTCCGTTGCGTGGCGGCCGGAAGCGCGTTCACTTCGGACGCGACCTCGGACGCCAGGGCCCCCAACTCTTTGGCGTGCGGTCGCAGCGCCGCCTCGGCCCCCAGGACGCGCCCCACCAAGGCCCTCGGGTCGGCCTTTCCGCCGTGCTGGACCGCGTTCTGGAGCGCGTACTTGCGCAGCAACGTCCGCGCATTGTCGGGCAAGGCCATGCAGGACGACGCCGAGAAGAGGCCGGGATTTTAAAGGAAACGCGGCCACGCCGGCGCCGCCCAATCCGAAAAGCCGAAAACGACCGCCCCGATGACGGCGCCATGGCGTGGCGGCCCCTCCCCCTCCTGGTCGGATTCGTGGCCCTCGTGGCCGGGTGCGCCACCAAGGACAGCGGCGACGGTTCGCCGAAGGTTCCCGTCTTCATCCAGACCGCGGGCGACGAACCCGCCACGATCCAGGTCTGGGTCGAAACCACGACCGGGACCCGACTCTATGACACGTCCGGAACCGTCGATGGAGGCCAGACCAAGCAGGTGGGAGCCTTTTCGGTGGGCGCCGGCAACTACACCGTCCGCGCCCTTTGGGAAGGGTCCCCCGCCCATGATGACCTCATCGTCCGACCCGGGTCGCCGGCGAGCCGACAGGTGGAGAAGGTCTTGGCGGCCATCACCTCGGACGCGTTCCGCGTCGACGTCTGGTACACGTACGTCGAATAGCGCGACCCGACTCCGGCCATCGCGTCGTTACTTTTCCCGGCTGATGGAGTATTCCGCAATCTCCCCGATGAGGTTGCGGGCATTGGAGGGCGGCAGGCTGGCAAGCGCGCTCTTGGCGTGGCTTACGAAGGCGCGCGCCTTCTCCTTGGCGGCCTTGATGGCGCCCGACTTCTCGTAGAGTTGCAGGATAGCCTGCACGTCGGCTTCGTCCTTCGGCTTCTTGGCCACGAGGTCGATGAGTTTGCGGCGGTCGAGGGGGTCCAGCTTGTCCATGGCGAAGACCACGATGAGGGTCTTCTTGCCCGAGAACAGGTCTTCCTTGGCGGGCTTGCCCATCTTCACCGGGTCGCCCGTGAGGTCCAGCACGTCGCCCCAGACCTGGAACGCGAGCCCGATGAGGCGGCCCGCCTCGGAGAGCTTCTTGCCGTGCACGACGTCGCCCTTCGCAATCATGGCGCCGTGCTTCATCCCGATCTCGTAAAGCGTGGCCGTCTTGCGCTCCACCATGTGGAAATAGTTGAGCTCGTCCACGCGCTTCTGGCTCTCGAATCGCAGGTCGTATTGTTGGCCTTCGCAAATCTCCTTGACGAGGCCCGCGAGGTCGCGCACGATCTCGCGCGTGATCTCGGGCGGCGTGTTGAGGCGCGTGATGGTCTCGAACGCCATCGACTGGAGGACGTCGCCGGCGAGGATGGCTGTGCTCGTGCCGAATTTCTTGTGGACCGCCGGGACACCACGCCGAGTGTCGGCGGCGTCCATGATGTCGTCGTGGATGAGGCTGAACGCGTGGACCATTTCGACGGAGGCCGCGTACGGGAGGACCTCGCTGCTGTCACCCCCAACGGCTTGGGCGCTCAAGAGGCTTAGGATGGGCCGAAGGCGCTTTCCGCCGGCGTCGAAGAGGTGCCGGACGGCATCGTAGAGCTCCTTGGGCTCCTTGTTGGGCACGAGGTACTTCTTGAGTTCGGCGTCGACCTGGACCGAGTAGGGGGTGAGGGCCGCTTCGAGGTTGAGCACGGGCCTTCGCTCCGTTTGCATCGTCATGCGGGCCCGGGGGAAGTCCCCGGTCGCCTTTTAAGGCTTCTTCGCCGGGTCTAGGCGTTCTTGAGGACGGGCTCGCTGCGCCACCACTGCTCGAGGTCCGAGCAGCCGCCGAGGAAGAGCGCCGTGCTCAGCTCTTCCAGGATGAACCGGAGCTCCCGCACCGTGGCCTCGTACGAAGTCGCGGCGGCCGGTAGGACGGCCCCGGCGAGTCCCACGGCGTCGGCGCCGAGCGCCAAGGCCTTGGCCGCGTCGAGGCCGTGCCGGATTCCGCCGGTGGCGATCACCTGGATTTTCCCGTCCACGACGTCGACGACCTCCCGCAGCGCGAACGGCGTCGGCAGCCCCCAATCCCAGAAGGTGGTGCCCATGCGGGCCCGAAGCTCATCCCTCTGCGCCTCGGCGCGGTACACCTCCACGGCGCTGAAGCTCGTACCGCCCCAACCTCCCACGTCGATGCCTTTGATGCCGGTACGCAGTAGGGCACGGGCGACCGGGCCCCCGACGCCTGCCCCGGTCTCCTTCACCAGGATGGGCACGCGGAAAACCTTGGCCAGGTCCGCAATCGCGTGGAGGCCACCGCGACCGTTCGTGTCGCCCTCCGGCTGGACGGCTTCCTGGAGGAAGTTGAGGTGGACGGCGAGCGCGTGCGCGTCGACCATCTCGACGCAGCGACGCGCGTTGTCGAAGCTCTGTTGGGGGCCCCACTGAACGAGTTGGGGAATCCCGATGTTGGCCAACCGGAGCGGCCCGTCGAACTCGGCCACGCACGCATAGGTGGGGGCAAGGTTCGGTTGGACGAGGGCCGCGCGTTGGCTCCCCACGCCCATCCCGAGACCCAGCTCGGCCGCGGCGCGCGCGAGGTTCCGGTTCACCTTCTCGGCTTCGGGCGCACCGCCCGTCATGCCGCTGATGATGATGGGCGCCTTGAGCGGCCGGCCGAAGAGTTCGACCCGCAGGTCGACCTCGTCCCGAGCAATCTCGGGCAAGGCGTTGTGCCGCAGGCGCACGGCGTCCCACGGGTTTTGGGTGGCCTTGACGTCCTTCTCAAGGTTGATCCGGAGGTGGTCCGCTTTCCGCTCTTGGATCGTCGCCATGAAGAGGCCGGCCGTCTTGGATGTGGTCGACGCCATTTAAGGCTGCTCAGAACCGCGGCCGTTTCTGCCTCGCTTGGCCAGTCCAAAGGCCGAGGCCGGCCAGGGCGTTGATGACCACGACGGCGATGATCGCGTACACGACGGCCGCCCGCCCCAATCCCGCGCCCTCACCAAGTCCCTCGCCCTCGACGGTGAATTGCGCTTCGGCCGGCGTGGCCAACTCGGCGTTCTCCACGACGGCGGTGGCGCGGGCCGTGTAGAAGCCCAGTTGCGCCGGCCAGGTGAGGTTCACGTGCTTCGTTTCTTTGGCCCCAAGGTCGAGTACCGGCCCCGTCAAGGTCGCCACGACGACGCCGTGGCGGTCCTCGATGTCGATGCGGGGCGTGGCCTTCACGGGTACGTCGAGGACGTTGCGGGCCTCATACTCGAACTCCACGCGTTCCCGGCCGATGACGTCAGCGGTGAGGTCATGGACCGTGACGGGGGGTCCGCCCACGTAGACCGTCATGCGCTTCGTGTGGGTTTGGCCCTCGAACACGGCCGTGACCACGAGTTCATACGGTCCGGGGGCCAGTCCGGCGGCGTCGAGGGCCGACTCGACGGAGTCGGTCGTCTGGGGCGGAAACGTCTTTTCGAGGGTCGCCAACGTGACGGGGTCGCTCCCGGCGGCCTGGACCGTTGCGTCGAAGCGCACGTCCACGCCCTCATGCAGGTAATTGCCGAACGTGGCCGTCCACGTGGGCGGGGTCGGTTGGAACGTGACGCTCACGAGGTCCGCGGCTTCGACGCTGAGGTTGAGTTGGACGAACCCGACGACCGTTTCCGCCGTTCCGGAGGGCACGGCGCGCACAAAGAGCCGCGCCGTGGTGGGGCCCGGTCGGGCGTCCGAGGGCACCGAAAGATCGAGACGGATGGCTTGGGTCTGGTTCGTCAGGAGCTCGAAGTCGGACGCGGAACTCGTGAACCAGGTGCCGGCGGGCCCGTCGAGGTACGCGGTGGCGTTGCCGGAGCCCTGCCAGGCGACGAGCGAAACGGTGCGGTTGGCCGTGGCTTCCCGGCGCACCAGCCCGAAGTCCACGAAGAGGGGTTCGGCGGACACGCCGAAACCAGGCACTTCGTTGGGCCGCGTGGTGGTCGTCGTCCCGGCGCCCGTGGTGGTGGTCGTCGTCGTGGTCACCTGGACGGGGGTAAGGAGTCGCAACGTGCTGGCTTCCGCCAGGCGGACGAAACCGTTGCCGGGAGGTTCGACGAATCGCGCGCGGACGTAGTAGAGCCGCGCGTCCGAGCGTGGCTCGACGGCGGTGGTCGCCCAACCCGTCGGTAGGGCGAACTTGAGGAAGCGGACCCCGGTCTGGCTGAACGCACCGGTACCGTCGACGACGCCGAGGGCGTCCCACGAGTCACCGTCCCAGTATTCCCACGCCACCACGGCCCCCGAGGCGGGTGCGTCGATCCGGAACGCGACCGAGTCGAATTTGTCGTCTTGACCTATGTAGACGGCGTCGTTGCGGCTCAGGCTGCCCGAGGCCCGCATCGTCGCATCGGTGGCGTCCCGCAAGGAGCCCGTCGCGTCGATGAATGCCGGCAGCGGGCGCAACAGCGCACCCCTTTGGCCGCCCAGGACGGGCGGGGTGCCCGGCCGGGCGCTAACCGTGTACAGGTCCGCCGTCGAAGGGCTCTCGAGCTCTAGCCAGGTGCCGCCGCCGTCGTTCGTCTTGAAGATGTGCCCGCCTTCCGCCACGGCCCAGGCGGTCTGGACGTCGCGCGCCGCCACGTCACGCAGCGCCATGTCGGAAGCGGGAAAGCCCTGGCCGGTCCACGCGACGCCGGCCTCGGTCGTGACGCGAATCGAACTGCCGACACCGGCGGCCCATCCAATCCGATCGCTGCCGAACGCGACGGCGTGGAGATCGGATGACCCGCCGCCGGGGGCGGACGACCAGCTGTTCGCGTTCCCGTTGCTCGTGCTTCGCAAGATGAGGCCGCTCGTCCCCACGGCCACGACGGTGCTGCCCGCCACGAAGGCGACGTCGCGCAGGTTCTGCGTCGTGCCCGTGGCCTGCTTGGACCAGTCCTGCCCGTTCGTCGTCCGGAAGTGGTCGCCCAGGTCGCCGACGGCCCAGCCCTTGCTCAGGTCCAGCATGTCGATGGCGTACAGCGCCGGGACGCCGGCCGTCGGGCCCAACTGTTGGGTCCAGGTGTTGCCGCGGTCCGCCGTCTTGCGGAGCACGCCCCCGATGCCGACGATCCAGCCCACGTCCGCGTGCACGAAGTCCACGCCGCGAAGGTCGGTCGACACCCCGGTCGGCACGCGTTGCCACGTGGCGCCGGCGTCCGCCGACCGGAACAGGGTCCCCTTGGCGCCGGCCGCCCAGAACGTCCCATCGGAAAGGACATCCATCCCGTACACGTCCTCCGAGGGCAAGGCATTGGGTTGGGTCCATGGCACGCCACTGGCCGTCGTGCGAAGGATGAGGCCGGCGTCGCCCACCGCCCACGCGTTCGCCGGGGAGGCCGCGAAGGCGCCCTTGACGTACAGCGTCGGTTCCTGGTCTTGGCGCGTGAAGGTGACATCGGTGCGCAGCGTCGCGTTCGCCTTCGTGATACGCTCCACGAACCCGTTGTCGCCCAGCGACCACCCCGCGTCGAGGGCACCCAGAATAATCGCCTTGAAGAAGAACCCCGAACCCGTGAAGAGGTCCCAAGTGGTGCCGCCGTCGAGCGTCCGGGCGCGGAACCCGTCGCCGGCGATCCACGCGTAGTCGCGCGTCGGGGCGTCGCAGTCCTTGACGTACCGGACCTCGGGGTAGAGCGTCGAATCGAGGCTCGCGTCCGCCCAGGACTCCCCCGCGTCCACGGTCCGAAGGATCACGTCATCGTCGCCGTCGTCGCCCATCGCCCACCCCGTGGCGTCGGTGCCGAAGCAGACCGCGGCGAGGTGCTCCCCGGCCCGGTCCTGCCTCGACCACTGGAGGCCGCCGTTGGTCGACTTCAGGATGACGAGGTCGCCCACGACCACCACGAGCGAGGACGTGACGAATTCGACCTTCAACAGGTTCCTCGTGGTCTGGCCGTCGGTGACGGTCCACGACACGCCGGCATTGGTCGTGCGAAGAATCTTACCGCCGTTGCCCACGGCGATCCCCGTCGTGGCGTCCGCCAACGCGACGCCCCACAGGTGGGCCGTCACGCCCGAGGTCGCCTTCTGCCACGAGTCGCCGCCGTTCGTGCTGCGCAGGATGACGCCGTCGTTGCCGACCGCCACGGCCACCGTGCCTTGGACCGCTACGTCGTTGAGGTTCCCGTCATGGAGGCGGCCGATTGAGGTGAAACGCTCGGCCTCGTACCGGATGGCGGCGGCGGGGTCCCGCCAAGCCTCCAGGCCCAGCCTCGAAAGCAACGCCTCGTCGGTGTAGGGCGCGGTGATGCGCGCGCGGACAAAGTAGAAGGTGCCGGGAGCCGACTCGGCGTCCAATTGGAGCGGTGACCAGCCTGAGGGAGGATTCCACGAAACGACCTTGTCCCCCGTCACGCGGAAGTGCTGGGTCGCGTCGCTGGGCAGGAGCGCCGCCCATTGGGCCCCGTTGTAATATTCCCAGACGATGGTGCCTTGGGCGCCGGCGCGGCCAATCGTGATCTTGACCTGGTCGAAGACGTCGGCGTGGCCCACGTAGAGGAGGTCGCCGGCGGCGGTGCCCACCGGGACGTCGTTGGCCGCCGCGCTGCGGGCGGGACCCGTCACGTCGTGGAAGTCGGCCCCGCTGGCGTCGTAGGCGAAGACGGCGCTCGCGTCCGTGGTGGGGCCAGGAGGGCCGCCTTGGCCCGAGGCGTTAAGACCCCAAGCGGCCAGGAGGGCGGTCCCAAGGAGCGTGAGGACGACCGGAAACGCGCCTCCGCGGCGCGGGTCTTGGCTGCTCGCGCTTGCCATGGCGGTCGGTCCCCGGGCGTGAGGGGATTGTCGGACTCGGTTCTTTCAGTTGGGGCTTTGTGCGCAAACGCCATGGTTTAAATACATCGGGGGACCGGAAGGCGGGACGCGGGGCAGCAGCCTTCGACCAGTCGGGAGAAAAGCGTTAACCGGGGTGGCCAGTATGGCTGGTTCCTGATGAGCCGCATGGGTACCCGGAAGGCCACCCAACGCGCCGTCCGGGCGGGCCTCCTCAGAGTCGAGTCGGGCCCGACGGGAGAGAGCTTGGGGGTCGTGGAATGAGCGCGGCGCAACGCAAGTACGGCTTGACGCGCCCCGAGGAAAAGCGTCGCCTTCAGGCGTATCGCGGCACGCGCCGCGACGCGGACGCCGCCCGCCGCCTCGGCCTCAAGATCATGACGTTCCGCCTCTGGCGGATTCGGCGCGGCTTGCCCGCCAAGGGCCCCGCCCACATTCGCCGCGCGCGCCTGCCCGCGCGCGAAGTGGCTCGACGGAAACGGGCCCTGAGGAACGCACCGTCCGTCTCGGCCGCCGCCCGCCGCCTCCATGTGGGCGTGAACGGACTTTGGGGCTTCATCCGCCGGCGCAACCTGCCGCGGCCAGGCCGAGACGTGCGCAGCTAATCCACAGGTCGCCCGGGGCCGCGGCGTTTCACCGCGCCGGGAGCCTCGTCCCGGGAAGGCGTTTTCCACTCACGGCGTCCCGGAACCGGCCCGGGACGCGGCCGTTCACGATCACGACCTCGACGCCGAGGCGTTGAATCCGCGACGCCCACCCGAGTTTTCCGCGAAAACCTCCCGTGGCGTCGCCCCCGCGTGGAACGACCCCAAGCGCCCGCCGGGCCGCTGCCGGCGGAAGTTCCAAAATCAGGCGACCATCAAGGACGAGGCCGTCGACGTCCGTGGCGAACACGACGCGCCGCGGCCGCAGGCCCCGGGCCAAGTGGTAGAGGATCTCGTCCCCCGACAGGATGCGGGCGCCCATGCGGCCATCGAGGAGGATGTCGCCTCCCGTGACCGGCGTGACCCCGTCGGCGACCATGCGCCGGACCACCGCCGGCCACGAACCCGCCCGGCGCTGATGGGCCGGCAGGGGAGCCGCCACGACGCGGGTCTCCAGCAACGTTTGCGTGACCCGCGACTGGAGCGTCTCCACTTGAGCCCGAATCCGCTCCACGGCACGGTCCCGCTCTTGGCCCCGCAGGCGACGGCGGCCGACGCCGTACTGGACCGCCAACGGATGGCCGAAGCTGCCCGCCCCGTGCACGATGACCCCGCGGGCGCCGGCTTGGCGGAGCCCCGCCTTCCATTCACGGGCCAACCGCCGCGCGACCGCGTTGCGGAACCGGGGCGGGCCCGCGCCGCCTTTGTTCGTCAAAAGGCTCCCCCCCCACTTGGCCAGGATCAGAACGACACCTCCAGGCCGCGGGGGGTCGGGACCACGACCAGCGGCTTGGCGCCGGCGCGCTCGAGCGCCGCCACGGCGTCGGAGGGCCGGTCCGTCAGGACGAGGATGCTTCCACCGGCGCCCTTGCCCGTCAACTTGGCCCCCAACGTTCCCGGGGCGGCGTGCGCCGCGTCCAGGAGGCGCCGCAACGGCGGCGTCTCGACGCCCAGGCGCCGCAACAGGTCCTCGTTGTGGTCCATGAGCTCGCCCACGCGGCGAAGATCCGCCCGCCGCAACGCCTCGATGCCCTCCCGCGTCACCTCGCCGATTTCGGTGATGGCGCGCCGCACGAATGCGCGCTTCTGGACCGCTTCGCGCACACGCGCCACCACGTCTCCGGTCCGGGCGCGCACGCCCGAGTTGCCCAGGACCAAGTTGAGCTTGGGCAAGGGGATGCGTTGAACGAACCACGTCCGCTCCTCGCTCGTGATCTCCCACAGGGGTTGCGTGCCGTCGAGCCGGGTGCGGGCGAGCGTGACAGCGCCGCCGGCGGTGCAGACGCTCGTGTCGTTGGGGCTGGCGGCGCCTTGCGTGCTTCGCTCCGTTTCGAAGGCGCCGCGCGCCACAACCTCCGGCGCAGGGTTGGCCCCGGCCTTGAGCGCGAGAAGGGCGCCGACCATGGCGACACTCAGAGCGGCGCTGGAGCCCACGCCGCTGGCCGATGGCAACGTCGTCCGGGTGCGCAGGTCGAGAGGCGCATCGCCCCAGTGGAGCCGGAGCGCCTGGATGAGGTAGGCGTGATGGCGCTCGTCCAGCGGTTCGCCGTTGACGCGCGTCGTTCCACTCGTCAACTCCGCCTCGACTTGAAAGCGGAGGTCCAACGCGAAGCTGAGGCTAGGTTCGCCGTAGACCACGGCGTGCTCGCCGAACAGGATGACCTTGCCGGGGGCGGACGTCGCCACCCGTTCGGCTCCGGGCATGCGGGGACGAAAACCGGCCGGGTCTTAAGGTTCGACCCTCGCCGGGCCTTCGGCCACGGCCCGCAGGTCCCTCAATCGGGCCGCCAGTGACGGGCCCGGGCCTCGGCGCCGGACGCGGGCCCATGCGAGCGCGCCCAACGCGACTCCGGCAGCGGCCGCCGCGGCCACGGCGAACACCGGCAGCGAGACCGGCCAGGAGGCCTGCGTCGACGCCGTGGACGGGGGTGCGTCTTCCACCACCGCAACGTCCCGCGGCGGCAGAGACTCCGGTTTCGACGCGGCCCTTGGGAGGGCGGCGGGCGCGGGCCGCGGCGGCGGTGTGACCTCGGCTCGGACCTGGTTCTCCACTTGGTCGCTGGCGCGGACGATCAACACGTGCGGAGGGGCCGCCGGGATGCGCAAGACGCCCCCAGCCTCCATGGAAAACGGCAGGGGTTGGCGACCGGGCCCGTCCCGCACCTCGACGGCTTCCAAGAGAACTCCCGACTCGTTGTCCGTGACCTTCAAGCGCAGGGCGTCGCCTTGCCAGCCCACAATCTCGACGCTTGGGGGGAAAGCGTCCACGTGCAAGGTCCGGGAGAGCTCACCCGAGCGCTGGCCGCTTTGGTCGATCGCGTAGGCCACCACGCGGTCGCCGTCGCGGAGGGGCACGACGAGCGAGGCGGTGGCCTCGCGCCACTCGGTGGCGTTGGCGAGCCGCGCGCGGACGCGGGGCGCTGCGTCCACCGCGTCCTGGGCGGTGATGCGGACGCCGGAGGCATTCACCCAACCGTCGTGAGCCTCAAACGTGAGCCGAGGAGGGTCGGCATCGATGATCAGCGTCCTTTCGACGGGCTTCCACAACGTGGCACTGCGGCCATCGACGGCGGCCTCAAGGCGGACCCGGGCCGGGCCGGCGGGCAGGCCTTCGACGGAGTCGATTTCGACCACGTAGGTGGTCCGGTTGGCCAGCCAACGACCGGTCGGCGTCTGGGTCTCGTTTCCGCTCAAGAGGACGATCGTCGGATGCTGGGCGGGGTCCATCGGGCGGTCGAAGTCGGCGTGGATCCGCAGTTCGCCGGTCCCCCAGACGGGTTTGTTGAGGCGAAGGCCCGACGCGTGTGGCCTCCGCCCTTCATAGGCCGGCTCGACGATGGTCGCGTTGCTGGGATTGCCGGCGCGGTCGTAGACCACGAATTCGTAGCGGAGCGCGTCCCCGAGGCGGAAACCCTCGTCGGTGAGCGCCGAAGCGTTTGCGGGGAGGGTCCACGTTCGGTCTCCCGCGTCTGCGGAACGGTGGACGTGGATGCGGTCGACGCCGGAGCCCGCGTCGAGGGGCGCCTGCCAGCCGAGCGTCAGGTTCCGGTAGCCTTGGGCGTCCACGGCGCCGACGGGAGCAGGGGGCGTATCGTCGCGGCGCACGATCCTCGCGGGCCCCGACGCCAGGTTGCCGTACGCGTCCCGCGCCAACGACCGAATCTCCGTGGAGGGCCTCCCCTCCATCGGGACCTGACCGGCCGGTGGCTCGGCCGACCAGTCGTGGGCGCGAATCCAGGTGGCGTCGGACCCGGACCGCGTCTGGACGGCGTACAGGACGCCCCCCACGCCCTCGTCCGCCGCGAGGCCGACGCGATAGGTCGCGTTGGCGCCGCTCGTCCACTCGGGGACGACAAGCGACGGCACGGTCGGGGGCTCTCCATCGACGGACACCGACCGGCCAAGCACGCTGCGTCGCCTCCCGTCCGATTGGACGAGGTCGAACTCGTACGTGAAATCCAGGGACGGCGTGGTGGTCGCCCATTCGGCCTTCCAAAGACCACCGGTCCTCGCGATGGGCGCCTCAGCCTCCGCCACCCCCTGGGCGGACGTGACGCGAAGGCCGGCCGCGGAGTAGTCGGCGTCCGCGTCGGCCCACTCGATCCTGAGGCTGCGAGTCCGGTTGCCGGGGTCCCACCACCGCCCCGAAGCGAAGTCGAACGGCGGCGCGTGCCGTGCGAATGGGCCGGAAGGCGCCGCGTCGGGGGTGGCATGGCCTTTGGACCAGCGGTCGTCCAGCCACCGCAGGGCTTCATCCTGGGGCGAGTTCGCGTTCGCGTCCGGGACGGTGCCCGCGTTGCCGGTCCATGTCCCGAAGCGGACCTCGGACACGGTGCGGCCGACGGCGTCGACGAGGGCCACGTGGCCGTTGTTGTTGATCTCGCCCGGCGGGTTGACCAGGGCCAACCTCGCCCCCGACGCGAGGTCGCCCGAGAGGTCCCACCACGTGGGCGTCGTGTCGTTGAGAAGAAGCCGCCAGCCGACCAGCGAGACGGCGTCCGGTCCGGCGTTGTGGAGCTCCACGAACTCATCGCTCGCCGTCACGGAACCGTCGCCGTTCCAATCGGATTGGGGATCCGCGACGACCTCCGCCACCACGACGCTTCCCGCGGCGGTCGGCTCCTGGGCACCGACCACGGGAACGGGAAGTAGGAAGGCAAGGAACAGGAGGCAACGTGCACGCCCCATGGGGGCCTTGCTGGGCTCCCGCGGTATTTGGTGGCCGTGGTAGCCGGCGTTGCCGGCGCCCGATAGGGCTATCATGGCTCGTCCCCGTACGGCGCACGAGGACGCACCGGTGCGGCTCCCGCGACGTGGCCTGGTCTTCCTCCTGGCCGCGACGCTCCTCGCGCTCGGCGTCGGCTTCCTCATCAAGGACGCCTGCAACGGCCCCCCGTGGGACGGCCGCCACCCCTACGTCGCCCTTTGCTACCACGACATCCGACCCCTCTACTCGTCCCGCCACCTGCGCGACGACACCCTCCCCTACGTCGACCGCCCGGGGCAGGACCCGCCCGGGACGCCCCTCGTGCGACAACACGGCTTCCTCGAATACCCCGTCCTTACGGGGCTCCTCGTGTGGTCCGCCACGATGCTTGGCACCCTCCGCTCCGAAACGTTCGGCGGCGTCGAGACCGTCACCGAGTTCGTCTACTGGAACGACGCCCTCCTGGCCCCCTTCGCGTTGGCCACGACCTGGCTCCTGGCGCGAATGACCTACGACCCCCGGCGCGTCCTCCTCTTCGCTCTCGGGACGCCGCTCGCCCTCTACGCCTTCCACAACTGGGACCTCCTCCCCGTCTTCTTCACGGTCCTAGGCCTCTACTGGTGGGAAAAAGATTCGTTTGCACGGAGCGGCGCCGCGTTCGGCCTCGGCATCGCCTCCAAAATCTACCCCGTCGTCATCCCGCCCGTCCTCTTCCTCCTTCTTCTGCGGAAACACTACGACGCCGCCCGGCCCGGCCGCAGCCCGAGCGCGGCCCTCGGAGCGGCCCTCGCCCACGCCAAGCCCGCTTGGACCTTCGCCGGCGCCGCCGCCGGCGTCGTCGCCCTCCTCCACCTCCCGTTCCTCCTCTTCGGAAGCCGCGCCCTCCTCCTGGAGACGTACCTCTTCCACCTACGCCGAGGGCCCAACGTCGAAACGGTCTGGTACGCCGTCCAATATTACGCGCACCGCTGGGACGTCGGACCCCTGCTGGACCCTGCCAGCCGCCCGCTGATCGAGACCTTCGCCCTCACCCTCACCATCATCGCGTTCGGCCTGCTAGCCGCCGCGGCGTGGACGCGGCGCGTCGACGCCCGCCATGGCGCCCTGGCCGCGCTCCTCCTCTTCATGCTCCTCAACAAGGTCTTCAGCGTCCAGTACATCCTCTGGATCCTCCCCTTCTTCGCCCTGGCTCGCCTTCCGTTGCACGCGTACGCCCTCTACGTCCTCGTCGACGTCTGGGTCTACGCCACCCTCTTCCCCTACTTCGTCGCCCACGCGAACTTCCTGGGCCGCGCCACCATCGACGCCCTGGCCGCCGACGACGACGTCAACGCGGCCTACGCCTGGGCCGCCGTTGCCATCCTCGCCCGGGCCGCCGCCCTCCTCTACCTCCTCGTCCTCGCCGTGACGCGCAAGCCACAAGTCCACGACGAGAACCGGGGCAGCCCTGTCGTTGCGCGACCGGAGCCGAGCGCGTCCCGGCCCGCTTAAATCGCGGCACGCGCTCCCGGCCCCCCGTTGCAAAAGGCCCTCGGACCCGTCCTCGCCGTCGTCCTCTGCTCCTCCCTCACCCTTCTGGGCGGGTTCTGGATCAAGAACGACTGCACGTACGCCGACTGGGGCGACTGGTACCAGTACCGCCACTACTGCTACTCCGACATCCTCCCCCTCTACGGCATCCGCCACCTCGACCGGGACGTCCTCCCCTACGTCGAAGAGTTCAGCGAATACCCCGTCCTCACGGGCGCCGTCACCTGGCTCGCGGCCTACATGACGGAGGGCCTCCACGCCTACCTCCTCCTCACGTTCGGCGTCCTCATGCTGTGCGGGTTCCTCGTCACCGTCGTCCTCTGGCGTTTGAAGCTGCCCGTCGCCTACCAGCTCGCCTGGGCCGCCAGCCCCGCCCTCGTGATCCACTCCTACACCAACTGGGACCTCGTGGC